>CAXTTZ010000035.1:0-17695 GCA_964247325.1 uncultured Acidobacteriaceae bacterium
CGCCCTACAACCCCGGCGGCGCAGCTGCCGGTACGGCACTGTCGTCACGCTTGCGATCTTTCGCCTCGCGATAAATCGCAAACTCCCGCTGCGCCTCCGCCGTTCGGTTGGCCTTGCGATATGCCGTGCCCAGCTGGTAATGCACATACTCTGGACGCGCATCGGCCTTCTCCGACATCTCCAGATGCGCGATCGCCTCGTCGGTTTTGCCCTCTTCCAGCAGCAGCTTGCCCAGCTGGTACTGCGCCTGCGCCTGGTCAGGATGCGCTGCCGCCAACTGCGCAAACAGCCGCTGCGCCTCGTCCTTGTGCGAGGCCTGCAGCAGCGCATAGGCCTTCAGGTACTCCACCTCCGGCCGATCTGGGCTCAGCTTCGCCTCCTCATCTAACTCCGCTACTGCCTCCTGCGGCCGGTCCAGCCGAATCAAAGAAAATGCGGCTTGGTAATGCGCGAGCGCCAGCGTCGGATCCTGCTGGTACGCCTTCTGGTAACACGCCAAACTGCCCTTGTAATCCTCATCATCCACATAGATATGGCAGACCAGGGAGGCAAGGTCCGACGGCAGCGGCTGCGCCCTTAGCTGGTCGGCAATACGGTTGGCCTCCTGCGCGTGGCCGGTGCGCATAAGGGAGTAGGCCCAGGAGTAGGCCGCCCGCGGATCGGCCAGCGTTGATTCCGGCGCTGCACCAAATTCGGTGGCAGCCGCCTGAAAGTGCCCGAGCGAAAAGTCCGCAACGGCCAGCATCATCCTTGTTCGTTGCAAGCTGGCCACCTCGGGCGAGGTCAAGGCTCCCTTCTGCGTCCTCACCTCTTCGGCCAGAACTAAGGCAAGCTCATGCTGGGCGGTGGCGTAGTCGCCGATGCGGAACGCCGCAACACCGAGGTTGCGCCGAAGCGCTGGCGAGGGTGGCTCCCAGTTCTCGGCTTCATGGAAATCCGCAAGGGCAAGTGGATACTGCTGCTGGCGCGCCTCCGCCGTGCCAAGATCTTGGAAACTGCCGGCGAGTAGATGGCCAAGCTGGGCTTCGCTGGCCTTGATCTGCTTGGCCGTTTCGGGGGTAAGCGTCGGAATAGGCGCCATGTTGGGCGCTCGGGAAACCGCCGTGGGCAAGTCTTGCAAAGCGGCCAACGGGGCTGTTCCGCTCATCGTCTGGCCGGGGTGCTCGTCTTGCGACGCGACGATGCTGGCACCGGCTGCCCGAACCGCCGCTTGTTCTTCCACACGATACTTTGCTAATAAGGCCGCGCCCTCTTCGCGCTTGCCTTGGGTGGTCAAGATGCGCCCAAGCGCGAAGTACGCTCGCCGTACCTGGTAGTTGTTGCGCGCCTCATCTGCCCCGGTCAACTCGATCGACTTGCGCAGATAGCGCTCTGCCGTCGGCACATCGTGTTCGCGGTTCGCATTTAAGCCGAGGTAGAGCCACGTCTCCGGTTGCGTTGGGTCGGCCTCCGCCGCGGCATGCAGGTATTTGTCAGAGCTAGCGAGGTCGCTTCCATCCGTGGATTCGATCGCTCCAAGGTAGAAGTTGCTGACGTATTCGTGAGGCGAGAGCGCGACGGCCTTGCGTAGGTGCTCGAAACTTTGCGAGTTCGGGCCCCATTCGTTCATCTGAAGATAGGTGAAACCCAAGAAGAACTCTGCATGGAGTGCTTTGGGGTCCAGTGCTATGGCAGTTTTAAACTCGTTTACAGCGTCGTCGTAGTAGCGATTGTCGCGGTAGGCATCCCCTATGGCCACGTGCCAGATCGGTGTGTTGTCGGTGCCTTTCACAATATCCGCGAACAACCGTTTGGCCTTTTCCGGCTGGTGCTGGGCGAGCAGAGTGCAAGCCAAAGCATAGGCAATGCTGACATCCGGAGTTAGGGTCAACGCTTGCTCAAATGCCTGGCTGGCAGCGGCCTCCTTGCCTGCTGCGCGTAACGCAGTACCTTGAGTTACCCAAGCCGCGGCGTTTTGTGGCGTGGCTACCGTGACCAACTGCGCCTGCTCAGCGGCGTCCTGGAATTTTCCAAGGTGAAGGAGAAAGGAAGCGAACTCAAGCCTCGTGTCGCTTGTATCGTTGACCGTGAGCGCCTTCCGGTAGAGGCCGACTGCCTCGTCCGGCTTCCCTTCCATCAGCTTGAACTGACTTAGTTGTTCCAGCTCTTGGGCGATGAGGGGCCTTGTGGCCGTAGCAATAAGGTGCGGGTCGCCAGATCGCAGCGCCACTTGCTGGTTCGCCAGAAGCGAGGTCAGTAGTTCGGGTTCCGCCGATGCAGTACCCGTGGTGGAAGGCTTTCCCGCGTGATTTGCTTTTGCATGCGGTAGGGTCCCCTGCCCTATCGCCGAACTCGTAGCTAGAAGCAGAACGGACCAGCTAATTGCGCCAAGAGCCCCGGGCCTGAAAATCAAACTGCGAACATTCATACAATTCATGATACGAAACGAGACGAACCGCAGAACCATGGCTGGTCCTGCGGTTCGGGTTAGCTTGCGAGTGATCTAGAAGTCCACACGCAAGGTGTACTGGAACTGCCGTTGTGCATTGCCCACCAAGCCAGTCGATTGCCCGAAGGTAGCATTTCGAGTTTGCGTGGTGACAACGTTATTGGTTGGCGAGCAAGCGTTGTAGCGAACGATAGGGTTGCCGTCTTGGTTTTCGGTGATGCCTTGACCGCAGTTGAAGTTATTGATAGCGGTCAGGTTTGATTGATCACCGCGGAAGTTTGCGTGATTGATCAGGTCGAAAGCGTCAAAGCGGAACTGTAGCTTGGCGCGTTCAGTCAGCTTCCAGTTCTTGTCCACCGAAAGGTCCGTGTTGATTAGCTTCGGACCGCCGCAGTAGCCGCGCGGTGCCGTTGCGGGATCGTACGTGCCAAGATGGTAGCCGACCAGCGTGAGGGCGTTCGGATTGAGGAACTGGTTGCCATTGATCGCTGGCGAGGTGTTGCAGCTCTGGCCCGGCGTGATTAGCGGACGTTGTGAATTGAGATACCCGGTTTGGAAAAGACCATTCACGGTACTGTTCGAGCCAGCACGGAGCAAGGAGCCATTCTCCGAAGCACCCTGGAAGGCGGTCAGTGAGTTGCCGGAATCAGCCTGTGTGATGCCGGTCAACTCCCACCCACCCAAGGTTTGCTGGGTCAGATTGTTGTGCCCCTGCAGCCGAGGTAACAGGTAGGTACCGTTCGCCACGAAGATGTTTGGTCGATTGGTTGCCGTGTTGCCACGATCTAAACGGGGATTGCTAGCTACAGTGAACGCTGCCGATCCGATACCGCCGCTGGAGTCGTCGGTGACGATATCAGCGATGGCATGCGACCAGGTGTACGCCGCTTGCAAGTGAAGTGGTCCGACCTGGGTACGGAACATCGTTTCCAGGCCCTCGAAGTACGAATCGCCGTTGTGCGTCCAGTACGCCAGTGTGCCGAAATTTGAATACGGACGGTAGCTGTTAATGGCAGAACCCGGAGCAAAGGTCGCTGCCAACCAGTTCTGCGGTTGAATGGAGTTCACGTCGTATACCGAGGTGAGGTGCTCACCACGGTTGCCGACATAGCTGACCTGCAAAACGCTATTCTTCGCGACTTCCTGCTCCACAGTGAGATTCCACTGCATCGACATCGGTACGGTGTTCGCCGTGTCATAGCCGCCTGCCGGTGATGCCGTGCCGGCACCGAGCGAACCCGTAGGTGCGCCCAAGGTGCGCGGGACGTTGCTTGCATTAACGGCAAACGGTGCGTTCGCCACCAGCGTGTACCGCGAAACGCGTTCGCGCTGATAGAACATACCGTAGCCGGCGCGGATGGCGGTCCTGCCATTGCCGAGCACGTCGTAGGCGAAGCCAACGCGTGGGGCGAACATGTGATTGTTCACATTCACCAGGTACTTGTTTGGACCTGCAACACCTGAGCTAAAGTTAGTTCCGAACTGCTTATTGGCTGCTCCGCACGGATCAGTTCCGGGCACGATCAACAAGCCATTGCAGGCATCGCTTGCGGGCCGGGAGGCCACATACAAGCTGGGTTGGAAGTTGGTCTCTTGCCCGTTCGGCTGGTAGGTCGGCGGGAGCATGGAATAACGAACACCATAATTGAGGGTCAGTCGGGGAAGGGCCTTCCAGGTGTCCTGCGCGTAAAACTCCCGGTCGCGCCACCGGAGCTGTGCCCGAATGTTAGTCGAGGTTTCGCCCATGTCGAAGACATTACCAGGAATGAGCACGTCGGCAAGGGCATTACCTACGTTGACACCGCCGTGGGTGGTGTCAATGCCCGTTGCTGAGAACGTTGGATGTTCCGAGGTCGCCGGACCGGTAACCTCATCCTTTGAATTCCATCCGAAGAAGACGCCACCCTGCACATTGTGCTTGCCCGCAACCTTGGATACATCGTCGCGGAAGGTATAGATGTCCAGTGAGTTATTCCAGGGTGCGATGGTCCAGATCGTAGCCTGATTGCCGTACTGTTGCAACCCGTTCCAAATGGTTGGGATACTACCAGCCTGGTTGGTCTTCAAAGCTGTTGGGTAGAGCGTCGGAATGGCAGCGTTCAGTTGCCCAATCAAACCTGGATCTGTTCCACCCGGTGTTAAATTGATCCGATTATCCGAGTAGGCGAACTCAGCATCGTTGATCAGCGAGTTGGTAAGCGTGCTGGCGACTTTGCCGATGATCTGCCTGGACGGTTGTGACCAATTGCTATTGATCACCGGGAAGGGGGAGTCACCCCAATACTGGTTGCCGTTGTACGCTGGATTGCTCCAGGTGTCCTGCACATACCGGCCAAAGATCTGGTTCTTCGGCGTGAGATTGTAATCGACGCGCACGTTTTCTTGGCGCCACTGCAAGAAGGTGGGCAGCGATTCGGACCAGTTATTGCCCTGGGAGTCCCGGGGTTTGTTGGGCAGCGGATAGTATTGCGCCAACAGGGCACCAGCCGGATCGACGGCGTTCAGGATATGCGGGTTGCCGTTCTTTTGCAGGTTCGGAGCAAAGGTCGGTTGCGTTCCGCAGGTCGGGTTCGTGAAGTCACCAGCGACTTCGGCCGCGGTGGCCACGCACGATGACTGCGTAAAGCCACGAATCTCGTGATTCCACTCTTCGTTGAAGAAGAAGAACAGCTTGTCGCGCTTGATCGGGCCGCCGATCGAGTAGCCCCAGTCGTTGCGGCGCAGCTTGTCTTTACCGTTGTGCGGCTGGCCAAGGCCGGCGTTGCGGCGGCTGAAGTAGGTATAGGCCGCGAGCGCGTCGTTGCGCCCGTCGTAGAACGCGCTACCGTGGAACTGGTTGGTGCCCGAGCGGGTTACGATCGAGATGATCGCGCCGGAGGCCTGACCATACTCGGCTCCGTAGCTGTTGGTCAGCATCTTGAACTCGGCGATCGATTCGATCGATGGGTAGATCAGGATGGTGCGGTTGGACCCTACGTCGTTGTCGTTGGCACCGTCGACCAGGAACAGATTGTTCGTGGTCGGATTGCCGTTAACCGAGAAGTCAACGCCGCCCTGCAGACCCTTGTTCTTGCTGTCAAAGTTGTTTGCGCCCGAAACGCCCGGTGTCAGCTGCGTGAGCTCGACGAAGCTGCGGCCGTTGAGCGGCAGTTCTCTTACCTGGGTGCCATCGACGATGTTGCCAAGCGAGCCGGAGTCGGTCTGCACCTGGATTTGGTCCGCCGAAACCGTCACAGTTTCCGTGGTGCTGCCGGTAGCCAGATGTGCGTCGGCGCGGGTGACCGTCGCCACATTGACGATCACATTTTGAACGACGGATTTTTCAAAACCCGCCGAGGTGATATCTACCTCGTAGGTTCCGTTTTGCACATCATCGAAGGTGTACTCGCCAGAGTTGTTGGCTTTTGTGGTCAGCTTCACGCCCTTGCTTGGGTTGACAAGCACCACTTGAGCGTCGGGGACGGCGGCTCCGGTAGTATCCGTCACCTGGCCGGTAACGCTGCCTCCCGTTTTCTGCGCTCGAGCCAGCGTGCTGGCCGAGGCAGCGAGAAAGCAGAGCATAAGTCGTTTATTTCGTAGCTTCATAGCGCTCCAAAAAGAAAATCAAATCGTACCCGCCGTACTGAAACCACAGCGTCCAGAGATTTCGCCCAGGGTGTTTCGCCGTAGAAGTTTTTTGTAAGACGGTTGCCATCTTGCCGTGCTGCGAAGACACATGTCAATCCCCCAAATGGAAAAATTTTGCCCGGAAACGGACCTGTCCCACAAAAGTTGCAGCTAGCTGCCACGCTGTGATCGAAAATGGAACATTCGAAGGGATCATGGAAGACAAACGCATTACTTGTGGTGTGCCCGGATGGTTACCGGATCGCGCAGCCCACTGCCCTCCAGCACGCCGTAGAAGTGGTTCGCCGGCAGGTCGCGAAAGGTCTCTTCGCGACCCGAAGGCCACCGCACGGTCACCTCGTCTACTTTGGGGGCCTGCGCCAGGCCGAAGTGTAGCCGCAGATCGCTCTGCGAAAGGTAGCTTCCCCCGCTACGCACCTCGTCGGTTTGCGTCACCGTGCCGGCCCGCAGCGTTACGCGCGCGCCCAGGGCCAAGCGGTTGCTTTTGGTCCCGGCGAGCTCGAAGCTGATCCAGTGCATGCCGGGCGAACCTGCATTGTGGAGCAAAATAGGCTGGCCATCGAGATTTTCCACAACATAGTCCAGGTTGCCGTCATTGTCGAAATCAGCAGCCGCGAGCCCACGGCCCACGCGAGGCGTAGTCAGCGCTGGGCCAGCCTGCGCGCCTGCATCGCAAAAGGTGCCATCTCGCTGGTTCATTAGTAGGTTCGCGGGTTCGCGGTAGCGCGCCCCCGAGGGCAAGTTGTCCACCTGGGGGTACACGTGGCCGTTGACCGAAAGCAGGTCCACCCAGCCGTCATTGTCCAGGTCGCCGAACACGGTTCCCCATTTCACGTAGGGCAGCGATGGCAGCGCCACGCCGGCATCGTAGGACACATCCGTAAAGTTGTCGTTGCCCTCGTTGCGGTACAGCGTGTTGAACTCATCGGCGAAGTTGGTGATGTAGATCGAAAAGCGCCCCGTGTGGTTGTAGTCGCCCACGGCGACGCCCATGGAGCCCTGTTCGGAGCCATCGCCGCTGACCGCCGTGCCGGACTCAAGGCCAATGTCGGTGAACAGGCCTTTGCCCTCATTTCGGTACAGGTAGTTGGGTGTGGAGTCGTCGGCGACGTAGAGGTCGGGCCGGCCACGGTTGCCGAAGTCCGACCATACCACGCCCAGACCGTAGTAGCCCGGCTTGTCGTCCGCGTGCGCGGTTTTGGAAACATCGCTGAAGGTGCCGTCGCCGTTGTTGTGGAACAGGGAGTCCCCTGCCCCGCGCAGGCCACGCGGACCGCACTGCACGTCGATGCCCCGATAGCGGCAGGTGGGGCTGGAGCCGAAGCGCGGCAGATCGTCCAGCCGGAAGTCGACATAGTTGGAAACTGCTAAATCGACCAGGCCGTCGCCGTCGTAGTCCGCGAAGGCTGCGCCGGTGGACCAGCGGCCGTCTGCAACACCCGCCTTTGCGGTGATGTCGGTAAACGTGCCATCGCCGTTGTTCCGGTACAGCACATTGCCACCGAAGCAGGTGACGTAAAGGTCGGGCCAGCCGTCGTTGTTGATGTCGCCCACAGCGCCGCCCATTGCGAAACAGGGCTTGCCGATGCCGGCCTTTGCGGTCACGTCAGTAAACGTGCCGTCGTGGTTGTTGCGGTACAGCGCGCCGGCAGCCTTTTCTCCCTTGATGGCCTGCTCGACCGTGGGCGCGTTGGTGAAGTAGATGTCGGGCCAGCCGTCCTGGTCGTAGTCGAGGACCACCACGCCGCCCCCCATGGACTCCAGGATGAACTTCTTCTCCGGGGCGGACTGATGCGTGAAGTGGATACCGGCAGCCTCCGTGACGTCGGTCAGCTTGGGGATCGTGCGATCCTTGCAGACGCGAGTCTTCACCCCAGCAGGCGCAGCTGCGGGCGCACTGTGGGCTTGGGCGAGCAGCCGCGGTACCGAGGCCGTCAGCACGAGTGAAAGCGCGTACATACTGCGCCGAAAGGCAAAAACGTTCAAGCGAAGACCCCAATGCGGCGTCCAAAGGCAACTCAATCTACCTTGGCACCACCTTCCGAACCGTACCGGAGTTTTCGTCCAGATGACAATACCCCTTTGCGTTCGCGCGCTCAGAGCCACTGCGTCGAATTTGTTTGCACACAAGGAAGAACGCCTGCTAGCCTCGCCGCTGAGGGAGGCCGACGTATGCGGCAAGGATGTTCTTTGCCTCGAAGGTACCTGGGCGCCATGCTTTGCTTCGGCGCTGGCCTGCTCGGGGCGCAGACGACGCCGCTTCCAGATGCTGCCGCGCAGCCGACCTTTACGATCCGCACCGAATCCCGACTGGTTGTTGAAGACGTGCTGGTGACCGATGCCCAGGGCAAGCCCGTGCGCGGTCTGCCCCGCTCCGCGTTTCATGTCTTTGACGCGGATAAGCCGCAAACCCTTAGCAGCTTTGAGGATGCCCAATCCGCAGCGGCAAGCATCTCGCCGGCGGCCCCGCCGCTGCCGCCCGGGGTCTTCAGCAATGCCGGCACGCTCGGCTCGAAGAACGGCGTGTCCGAGGTGCTGCTGATCGATGCCGACGACCTGGATGAACCGACGCAGATGTTTTTGCTAGCTCAGGCCAAGCTGGCGGTCGGACGGCTGCCCGCCGGCGAGCAGGCCAGCATCTTTCGCGTCAGCAACGGCCGGCCTGTCCAGATTCGGGGGATGACCACCGACCGCGAGGATCTTAAGCGGGCCTTGAATGAGTGCCTGCCCGTTTTGACCCACACGATCGACAGCAAGTTTCAATCCGCTATCGATCAGTTGCTCACGATTTCGGCGTATCTGGAGCCGATTGCGGGACGGAAGAACGTACTTTGGTTCGCCGGCCCGTTTCCGCTGGTGCCGGTCTCCGATAACGAACAATCGCCAGGCATCTCACCGGATTACGCTGCTCGCCAGCGCGAGATCCACCTGCTACAAGAAACGCTGGCCGAGTCGCGCATTTCGGTGTATCCGATTGATCCGCGCGGCGTGTTGACGACCGGCTTGGCGCCACCCGCGACCGCTTTGACGCTGGAGCCTAACCGCTCCATGGGAGCTAGCTCCGGCGTGGACGGGTCGCGTAACGTTCCCCTGCCCAATGGCTACGATGACGCGCAGCGCTATGGCGCGATGGACCAGCTTGCCGACGCGACCGGAGGGCGGGCGTCGCACTTAAATGATCTCCAACAACAGATTACAGAGGACTTCGACCTCGGTCAGAGCGCCTACCAGCTCGGCTACATCCCCACCGGCTACAGCACGGACGAAAGCTGGCACCCGGTGCACATCACCGTCGACGGCCCGTACCGGCTGTCATACCGGCGCGGCTATATGGCGACAGCCACCGGCGTTGCGGAAGCGCGTCAGGGACGGGTACTGAAAGCGAATGGCGAGAGCCAGAAGCGTTCAGGAGCAGACAACGTCCTTGCACGGCAGTCGCTGCTCTTCACGGTCAAGCTGGGCCATCCCGCTGCCTCCAATGCCGCGCCGGATGCCAAAGCAAAGAACCGCGTTACTGTCTCCTTCCGCATCCCCACCCAGCAACTGACCTATGAGCAGCAGGGGAGCATGCACCGCGATCAGCTTTCCATCACCACCTATGCCTACAACAATCAAGGCAAGCTCAAAGGCGGCGACCAGCAGGAGCTCGACTCCGCTTTGGACGACATGCACTGGCATGCCGCCCAAACACAGCAGGTCGGCACCGAGCAAACCTTTGACCTGCCCAAAGAGGCCACCTACCTCTTCTTTGTGGTGCGTGAAAAGAACTCCCGCAGGGTCGGCACCCTCATGTTGTCCAGCCGCGTGCTTGCTGCTGTCCCCTAGCTGTTCCATGCGAACCTGCGCCCCTCCAATCCGCAATCTCAAAAAATCTGCAACCTCGCCCTTGATACCGCCATCTGTATCCCGTAGGCTGAGAACAATGATCCGGACCCGCACCTTCGTCGCGCTGTGTTGCATGTGTTGTCGCATGCCGCGCTGTTGCGCCGGTGCCGCTCCGCTCTAAGCGAGATTCAGCCACTCGCTCCGAGGCTTCACAAGCACCCACGCACAGCTCCCCCGAGCCCAGCGTGGGTTTTCTGCTTCTGGCCCGCGCTCCTCCACACAGCCCAACGTTTCAGGAGATGGCACCATGTCGCACCCCGAACTTTCCGCATCCCTTCCCAAGGCTTCCGGCCATAAGCTCGGCTTCAATGTCGACGCTGCCGCTATTGGCATCGCGCTCGGTCTTGCCGCCCTTATTCGTCTGAACGTGATTCACCACATTGGCTGGTAGGTCGCCTTGCCCACCGACGCGCTTCCTTCCTCCGCAGCCCCAGCTACGTCCTCGCGGGTGCGCTCGGCCCCCAGCGGTCGGCACGTTTTGGCCCTGCTTCCCGGCACGGCGCTGCTTTTCGGCATCGGCGCGCTCGGCAAGGGACTGGAAAGCCTCAGCACCTGGCTACGCTCCGCCCACGGGCTCCCCGCTCCGCACATCGAGTACGTCCTGTGGGCCATCCTGCTCGGCCTCGCCCTTTCCAACACCGTCGGGGTGCCGCGCGTCTTTCGCCCCGGTATTGCCACCTATGAGCTTTGGTTGAAGCTAGGCATCGTCCTTGTTGGTGCAAAGTTTCTCTTCGCCGACATGCTACACCTGGGCGGCCTTTCGCTGCTGCTGGTCTTCATCGAGCTTGCTCTTTCACTTTCCGTCATGACCTTGCTGGGCCGCATCTTTCGCCTCCCGCCTAAGCTCACCTCCCTGTTGGCTATCGGCAGCTCCATCTGCGGTGTCACCGCCATCATGGCTGCGCAGGGCGCCATCGACCCTGACGAGGAGGACACCTCCACCGCCATCGCCGCGATTCTCGCCCTCGGTGCGCTCGCGCTGTTCACCTTTCCCGCCATCGGCCACGCCCTGCACATGGGCCAGCAGCCCTACGGCATTTGGACCGGCCTGGCTGTCGACAACACCGCCGAGGCCACCGTTACCGGCGCGCTCTACGGCGACGAGGCCGGCCGCTTCGCCGTGCTCGCCAAGACGGCGCGCTCGGCCTTTATCGGCTTTGTCGTGCTCGGCTACGCGGTCTATTGGGCTTCGCGCGGCCAAGCCAGCCGGGTCGAGCACAAGGCGCTTTTTCTTTGGCAAAAGTTCCCTAAATTCATTCTCGGCTTCGTGGCGATTTCCGTGCTCGCCACTGCAGGCTTTTTCACCAAGGCGCAGCTCACTTCGTTGTCGAATCTATCCAAATGGGCCTTTTTGCCTGCCTTCGCCGGCGTTGGGCTTCGCACCCAGATACGCGACCTGGTCAACCAAGGTTGGCGGCCCATCCTCGTCGGGGTGCTCGGTGAAATCTTCATCGCGGTCGTCACACTCGGGCTTGTCTTCGCAGCGGCCCGGCTCGGCGGCATGCGCTAGACGGCATCTACCGAAGGGCATGGCTCAGCGTGCCGGAGACTCTGCTGCCGCAAGCGACTTTAGCCGCTGAGGTCGATCTGGCCAAGCCCACCTCCGGGGCTGAAGCCCTTAAGTGCTAGCCAGGTTGCGGCACGGCTGAAGCCGTGCCCTTCTTTATAGATGGATAGCACCTAGAGCTTCCTCGTCTAGGTCTGGTCGCTGCCCTGTTTTTCTGTTGTTATTCCCGAAGGGAATCTGCTGTTTCGCCGAACGGGACTACCTGAAGGAAAGCCTTGTAAACATTTGTGGCCTTAACCGGTCTCGGACCCTTGTTGCTTGTCGTCCCGTAGCGTAACGATCAGCATTTGCTGAATGCGCCGTTGAAGGGGTAAGCGGGCAGCTGGTTCCCTCGGCTTCGCTCAGGGTACGGATTGATCAAGACAAGAAACGGAGCCGCGGAAAACCTGCACCGCATCCGGGTACCCGACTCAGCTACCTCTTGGTTGCCCCCCAGGGATTCGAACCCCGATTGATCGGTTCAGAGCCGACTGTCCTACCATTGAACGAGGGGGCAAGGCACAAAAGAAGTGATGACCGGAGGCTCGCGGGGTGAGCCAGCATCGGTCATCTCCTTGAATATAAGGAAAATAGCGCCGCAGGTCAACCCTCCTGCGGAAACTCACTCCTCCCGCAGCACCTCGAGCGGTTTCTGCCCCAGCACCCGATGGCTCGCCAGCCAACCACACGCCACCGTGAGCAGCCCAGCCCCCACCCAGGCCGCAAACGTTAGCCCCGCTTGGAAGTTGTAATCAAAGTGCAGCGCTCGCCGCAGCAGCAGCCGCGACACCAGGTTGGCAAATAGCAACCCCACCGCACCCGCAATCAACCCTAGCGTTGCAAACTCAATCGAAAAGATGGTCGCAATCCTCCCCCGGGTCGCTCCCAAGGTCTTCAGCACCACCACCTCGCGCACCCGCCGGTACCGCGTTCCCGCAATGGCGCTTGCCAGGATCACGACCCCCGCAAACACCGAAAATGCGGCCAAGAACTGGATCACTCGCACAATCTGCAGCACCGCCTCGCGCACCGTCTCCACAGTCGCGGCCACGTCGATCACCGTCACCGTCGGGAAGTGCTCATACAGCGCGCGCCGCACCTCCGCCGTTGAGCTCGCATCGGCATGCACGCCGCCGTACCAAACCGCTGGCACATCGTGCACCACCGTCTCGGGCACCACAAACTGCGCGCGTGAAAACGCGTGCTGCGAGTCTGGCTCAAACACCGCCGCAACGGTCGCATCTACGTCGCTGCCCTGCGCCGAGATCCCCAACCGGCTGCCCGGCCCCACCTTCAGCAGCTTGGCCTGCGAGTTGGCCAGGGCAATCAGCGGGTGCTTCGCGTCGGCGCCCTCGGCTGCGGTCCACCAACGCCCCGCCAAGATTCGGTCTCCCGGCGGCGGCGCGTCCGGCACCTCGTTCCAGGTGATGTTGATCGAGCCGAAGAACCGCCGTCGGCCCTCCGGCAGCTTGAGTTGCGCCAGCGGCGTCCCGTTCACCTCGGTGATCCGCCCGCCGATCACCGGTAAAATCTCCGGCGTGCCTTGCACGTGCGGCGTGTGCGCCAGCAGCGCCCGCACCGAGCCGACCTCCTCCGGGCTGATATCGATCATGAACAGATTCGGCAGCTTGCCTAGCGTCGTTGTCGAAATATCCCGCACCACCGCATGTTGCACGGTGTACACGGTCGCAATCTGCATCACGCCTAGCCCCAGCGCGGCCAGCAGCGCCGCCGACGGGTTCCCCGGCCGATACAGGTTTGCCAGCCCATGCCGCAGCGACGACGGCAGCCGATACCGCGTGCGCTCCAACCCCCGCCGCAGCAGCGCTAAAAGCCCCGCCGCGGACACAAACAAAACCAACAGCGCCGTCGCCAATCCCAAGCCGAAGAGGCTGCCAATCTGCCGCGACTCCGACACACTCACTGCCAGCAGGATCAGCCCGCTCAGAATGGCCGCAAACGCTACAATCTGCACCGTCGACCCGCGCAGCTTGCGCACCCACCGCGCCGCAAACGGATCATCCAGATCTTCCACACTGCGGCGCAAGATCAAGATCGGCCGGATGCCCCGGATATCTAGCAGCGGCGGCAAGCTGAACAGCAGAGTCGTCAGCACGCCCGCGGCCAGCCCCAGCGCCAAAGCATGGGTATCCAGCCGAAACGCCGGCGTCAGGTGTAGCAGCCGCGCCAGAAACAGCGGCAGCGTTAGCTGCACGCCGAAGCCAAGCACCAGTCCCAGCACGCCGCCCAGCAGCCCCAACAGCAGCGTTTGCAGCAGATAAATCTTGATCACCTGCGACGATCCCGCGCCCAGGGTCTTCATGATCGCTATGGAATCCAGTCGCTGCGACAGGTGCGCCCGGATGGCCATCGCCACCCCAATTGCGCCCAGCACCAACGCCACCAGCGACATGAGCGAAAGCAGCCCCGTGGCCCCGTCCAGCGCCCGTGTTAGCCCCTCGTTGGCCTCGCGATAGTCGGAGACTGAAGCGTCCGGCAGCGCCGCCTGCAACTGCTCCTTGGCTCGCGCGATCTCGCCGTCCGAGGCCGTCTTGCCGGCCCCAACCGGCGCCACGCGCACCAAAATGCGCCGGGTCCAGCGCGACCCCGGTGCCAGCAGCCCCGTGCTTTCCAGCCCCGCCTGCGCGATCAGCACCCGCGGCCCCGCCGCAAACGAGCCCGACAGACGGTCCGGCTCCTCCTGCACCACGGCCGCAATCCGAAAGACGCGCTGATTCAGCCGGATCGCGTCGCCCACTTGGAGGTGCAAGCGTAGCAGCAGATCATCGCCCACCGCCACGCTATCCCCCGCAAGCGCCTGCCGCAACGGCACCGCCGGCGACAGCTTGACCGAGCCAAAAAACGGATACACCGCCGGGTCCACCGCCTTAAGCGACACCAGCAGCGGGTCCAGCGAGTTCGAGGCCGACGCCATCGACAGCAACTCCGTCACGGGCGTCGCTTGGGCATGGTCCGCACTCAGCACACGCTCCAGCGCCGCGCTCTCCTCCGGCGTCAGCGCCGTGTTCGACCGCGCTGCCAGGTCCGCGGCCATAATGGTGCGCGCCCGCAGCAGCAGCATCGACCGGAACGCCGCCGAAAACCCCCGCACGCCCGTCAGCGCCGCCACGCCGATCGCCACGCTCAGCACCACAAATAGAAACTTGCCTCGCGACGCGCGCAGTTCCCGCGTTGCAATGCGCCCTGCGGTGCGAAACGAAAGCCCGGCCACAGTTAGCTCCCCACAACGGCCGCGGCCGGCTCGGCAAGGGTAGCGGCGCGCTCGGCTGTACGTTCGGCTGTACGTTCGTCCGCCACCACCAACCCATCGCTCACCACAATGCGCCGGCTTGCCTGCGCCGCCAGGGCCGCATCATGGGTCACCAGCACCAGCGTTGTGCCCTCCGCACGGTTCAGGTCCAGCAACAAATTCAGCACGTGCCGCCCGTTCGCTGTATCCAGGTTGCCCGTCGGCTCATCGGCCAGCACGATCGGCGGCCGCAGCACAAACGCCCGCGCCAGCGCCACCCGCTGCTGTTCGCCACCCGAAAGCTGCACCGGGTAATGGTCCGCCCGGCTGCCCAAGCCCACCGACGCTAACAGCGCCCGCGCCCGCGCCAACCCCGTTTTGCGGTCGCCGTTCTCCTCATTCAATTCATACGGCAGCAGCACATTTTCCAGCGCCGTCAAGGTTGGAATCAGTTGGTAGCTTTGAAACACAAACCCCACCGTGCGCCCGCGCAGGTGCGCCAACTGGCTTTCCGGCAGATCGTTAATGACCGTGCCGTTCAGCGCCACCGTGCCTGCGGTCGGGTTGTCTAACCCCGCCAAGAGCCCCAGCAGCGTCGACTTGCCCGACCCCGAAGCGCCCATGATCGCCACAAACTCGCCGCGCTCGACCTCAAAGCTGATCCCCTTTAGGATCTCCACCGTGGTGCCGCCGGTCCGCAGCGCCTTGCGCAGATCCTGTACGGCAATCATCGTGCTGGACAACATATTTCCATCGCTTTGCAAAGGGGAGCCGTCCTCTCGCTAAAATCGAGCTGTGCGATCTGCAAAGCCTGTCCTCATTCTAGCGACTCTGTGCACCCTTGCCGCGGCTGTGCGCTGTCCCGTCCACACGGCAGCGGCCACTCGGCAGCACGGCGAAAGCGCAACCGCCCGCCGCCGCGCCGAAGGCGCCAACGGGCACCTACTAGTCTGCTTTGGCGACAGCCTCACCGCCGGCGCGGGCGTGGAGCCCGATCAGGCTTACCCCGCCGACCTCCAGCGCCGCCTCGACGCCGCCGGCTTCCACTACCGCGTCGTCAACCTCGGCGTCGGCGGCGATACCACCAAGGACGGCCTCACCCGCCTCCCCGAGGTCCTTCGCCTCCACCCGGAACTGGTCGTCGTCGAGTTCGGCGGCAACGACGGCCTTCGCGGCCTGCCCACCTCGCAAGCCGAACGCAACCTTGCCACCATCGTCCAAACGCTCCAAACTGCCGGCTCCGAGGTCGCCATCGCCGGTATCACGCTTCCGCCCCAGTACGGCGGCGACTACATTACCAGCTTCAACAACATGTTTCCCCACGTCGCCCAGCGCTACCACGTTCCGCTGCTGCCCTTCATCCTCCAAGACGTCTATGGCGTCGAGGGCGACATGCAACCGGACGGCATCCACGCCACCGCGAAAGGCAATCTCCAAGTAGCCGCCAACGTCGAAAAGCTCGTGCTCCCTCTTCTAAAACGCTAACGCCCGGCTGCGTACCTCGTTCTTATCGTGCCCGAAGGGAATCTGCATTTGCCGTTGCCCTTGCTTTTCTTGTTGTCATTCCCGAAGGAAACCTGCTTCTCCCACGCGCCGACCAAAGCAAAACTCAGCCACAGCGCCCTACCCCAACACCACCACCGGCTGCACCAGCGTCCCGGCTACCCGGCGCGCGATCGCCAACAAATCCCGTGGCCCTGTTAGCACCTTCACCATCGGCGCTCGCGAAAACTCCGGCACATTGACCTGCATACCGTGCCGCACCCTGCCCGCGGTCACCTCATCGACAATCACGGCAGGCATCTCCGGCAGTAGCGCCTGCGGGGGCACCAGCCGCGCTTCCACCTCGGCCGCCGTGAGCGCCTTTAACTCCGCCAGCCCGAGCGCTCCCTCCAACGTCCAAGCGCCCGCCGCTGTTCGCCGCAAGCTCGCTAGATGCGCGCCACAGCCCGCCAACTGCCCCAGCTCATGCGCCACCGAGCGCACATATCCGCCCGCCGAAACCCGCAGCGCAAAGCTCGCCACCGCGCCCTCCAGCCCCGATAACTCGAAGGCGTGCACCGTGATCCGTGCCGCCTTTACTGGCGCCGCCTTGCCCGCGCGCGCCAGCTTGTATGCCGGCACCCCGTTGATCTTTTTTGCTGAAAACACCGGCGGCCTTTGCTCGATCTCCCCGCGAAACCTCGTCGCCAATTCCCGCAGCTCGTCCAGCGACAACAATAGCGGCGCCGGCTCGGTTACCCGCTCGCCATCCGCGTCATAGCTATCGGTCGCCCAGCCAAACTGGATTACCCCCGTATAGCTCTTCTCCGCCGCACCAAAAAATTGCGCCAACCGCGTGTACTTCCCCAGCAGCAAAGGCAGCACCCCTGTCGCCATCGGGTCCAGCGTGCCCAGGTGCCCCACCGAGCGCTCCCCGGTCACCCGTCGCACCACGTTCACCACGTCATGCGAGGTCATGCCCGGAGCCTTATCCACCACCAACAACCCATTCATGCGCGCCCCTACCGCCGTTGGCGCTCGACGAGCGACAAAAACTCATTGCGCGTCTGCTGCTGCGTCTTAAACACTCCCAGCATGGCGCTCGTCACCGTTTCCGAACATTGCTTTTCCACCCCGCGCATCATCATGCAAAGGTGCTGCGCCTCAATCGTCACTGCCACTCCCTGCGGCCGCACCACCGCTTCAAGCGCCTCGGCGACCTCGCGCGTCAGCCGCTCCTGCACCTGCAGCCGCCGCGCAAACACATCCAGCACGCGCGGGATCTTGCTCAGCCCGATCACCTTGCCCTGCGGGATATACGCGATGTGCGCCCGCCCAAAAAACGGCAGCAGATGGTGCTCGCAGAGCGAGTAAAACTCCACATTCTTCACAATCACCATCTCGTCGTAATCCACATCAAATAGCGCCCCGCGCACCACCTCTTCCACTGTCTGCAGGTAGCCGTGCGTCAGGTCGT
>CAXTTZ010000036.1:0-17202 GCA_964247325.1 uncultured Acidobacteriaceae bacterium
GCCGGGCGCGGCAGCCACGCCGGCCACCGCAGCTGCCAGACCGGACGCCGTGGGCACGGACTCGGCGGGGGCGTCCAACGAGTCAAAGGCCACCCTACCGATCCACCAACTGTATAGCGAGGCGCTGCAACTGGCCGCACTGTACCAGTTGCAAGCCAAGCCGGACGCGGCGGCAGTGGCCTTACATACGCTCGAGACCGCCCTACCCGCCGTGCTCGCGCCAGATGACGCCTTGCCGATTGCCGCGGAACGGCGACGTTATGCGCTGCTCGGCAAACCGTTGGCCGGCGTCACGCCCTTGGCTTCGCTGAGCAGCCCGGTCGAACAACTGCCTGCGTTGCCTGCCCGCAACACCGAAACAGCGATGCTACTGTTTCCCGATTGGTGCGCGGCTTGCGTGCGGATGGGACCGCACCTGCCGGAGACGGTCGTCTCGGTGGAGGGCCATGCGGCCTACATGTACGCTCTGCTGGCAGAGACCGTGCCCGCGCGCAAGCCCGACCCGCATGGGGCCAGCCAGGGCGCCAACCAGGGCGTCAACCAGGGCTTCGAGCCGGCCTTTGCGCGAGCGCTGCTGGCCGAAACGCCTTCCGTGGTGGTCCCGGCTGCGACGCTGGAGCGGTTCGCGGCAACGGACTTTCCTTTCTTGATCCTTACCGATGCGAACGGCGTCGTTCGTGTGCTTCAGCCGGTAGGCGCGGACGACCTGCAGCCCGGAGGCACTGTGGACGCGGCCATCGCGCTTGTGGGGAGAACTTTTCCACCGCTGCTGCCGCAGAAGACCGCTGGAAACGCGGCTGCTACCACTTTGGGTGCAGCCAAGGGCGTGGAGAAAGGCGAAAAAAATGCGAAACGCGCGCCCTAGTCTGGTATTCTTCCACCAACGGAGTGACCCATGGCCAAGGGCGTAAACAAGGTGATGCTTCTCGGGAATGTCGGCAAGGACCCGGAGATCCGTGCCTCACAGGGCGGAATGACTATTGCCTCGTTTACCTTGGCTACCGCCGACCGGCAGAAGGATCAGGGTGGCCAGTGGACCGATAAGACGGAGTGGCACAACCTCGTTGCGTTCGGACGCACAGCCGAGATCGTCCGCGACTATGTGAAGAAGGGCACGCAAATCTTTGTCGAAGGAAAGATCCAAACGCGCGATTGGGTGGACAAAGAATCCGGTCAAAAGAAGTACCGCACCGAAATTCTTGTGAACGACATGAGCTTGCTCGGAGGTCGTCCTGGTGCTGGCGAGGGTGGCACCAATGAGCGTTCTGAGCGCTCCGGCAGCTATGCTTCGAGCGGTGGCCAGAGTGGAGGCTACGGTTCGGGCGGCAACTACGCCGGCGCGCGCGCGGCGACGAACTCGGGCGGCTACTCGCAACCAGCCAACGACTACGCCGACCAGGGAATCACCGACGAGGATATCCCCTTTTAGAACGTTCCCGCACGCTGTCTGTCCCTTTTAGCTGCCTGGAGCTGTAGCTGCATGCGTCGTTTCCTAGCGTTTCTGTTGTTCGCGGCTGGGCTATTTTGGGTCGAAGGCACCGGTCCGGCCCTGGCGCAGAAGCATTCCTTCGGCACGGCCCCACCCACGGCCCCGGCACCGGAGCCGCCGCCCGGCCCTGTGGCGCCCGTGAGTTCAGGGCTGGGTGCGATCCAATACTACGCGGCAAATTATGCCGTGCCCGCGCCTCAAGCGCTCACACGGCAGCTGAATGCAGAAGATGAGCGCGCCCGCTCCGGCGCGTTGTCGTCGCTCGGAGCGCCCGGCCAGTATCTTGCGCGAGGTCATGTGCCGTACCCGCATGCGGTGCAGCTGGACCTGGCGCAGTTGGGTGCCGATGGCGAGCTTGATGCGATCGTGACCGCCGAACTTGACCAACACCTCGTCAGCGCCATCTTGATCCCCGAGGACGGCGGCTGGCGCCGGGTAGCGACCTTTCTCTTTGCAAGCTCATTCAGCACAGGTTCGCCCGGTATCTCCAACTTCGTGCGGCCCCTGCGCTCGTGGTTGCAGCCGGATCGCTACCGTGCCGTCTACCATGCCACGGTGAACGCGCCCTCCGGCGACTTCACGGAGAATGAGGCGGACGTGCGCGTGATCAACGGCCGCGCGGTGGTGATGATGAGCTTTGTTTCCGGCGCGAGGCAGTGCGAGGCGTCCACCGCGGCCACAAACCCCGTGCGGCCGGGGCATCCCACCTGCGAGCTGATTCAGCGCTGGCTCGAGCCCGACCCCGCCGACCCCATGCACCACTTCACGCTCATCACCGGCGTAGGGCACCTTGCCGCGCACGAGACCGACGATCCGCTGCTTCATTCGCGCAACTACCGGCTCACGCGGCTGCGCTTTTTTGCTTGCCAGCCGTTTGTCTTTTCTGACGCCTCTATGCACTTTGAACCGACAGCGAACTCCGCGCCGTGCGAGGCACACGATGGGCCTGGCCCGCATGCGGAGCACTCCGGCAAGACCGGCAGCGGCCCGCTTCCCTTTTAGGGACTGTGAAAGAGTGCAGCCCGCGCGAGCCATGATCCTCTACGAGCAAATTCATTTACAAGGTCATCTAACAGCTGCATGCGCTACGCTTTCGCCTTTCTGCTGTGCCTAGTGACCCTTTTCAGCTGGTCGCAGCCGCCCGCGCTCACCCCGCATATTGTCACCTACGCGCCGGGTGCGCACCTCACGCTGAATTTGCCTGCTAACCTCGAGATCGGGGTGGCTGCCAACGGGCTGCACCGCGTGCGTTTTCTTACGGAATCACCCGACGGACGCATCTTTGCCACGGGCATGTGGAACCTGGCGGACAATACGCAAGGATCGGTCTTTGTTTTGCAGGACTGGGATGCACGCGCCGGCCGGTTCAGGCGGATAACACACTTCCTCGACCACCTGCGCAATCCCAATAACGTGGCGTTTTGGACCGATCCAGCCACGCAGCAACAGTGGCTGTACCTGCCCTTAACCGACCGGCTGCTGCGCTACCGGTACAAGCCTGGTGACGAGCATCCAGAGGGCGCGCCCGAGGTGCTGATGCGCTTCCCCGATTATGGGCTGAACTACAAATATGGCGGCTGGCATCTGACACGCACGGTGGCCATCGCCGACCTGCACGGAACGACAAAGCTTTATGTCTCCGCAGGCTCGTCGTGTGATTACTGCCGCGAGCGCGAGGCGATTCGAGCGTCGGTTGTATCCATGGACCCAGACGGCTCGCATCCGCAGTTGGTGGCGCACGGCATGCGCAATGCCGTGGACCTGCGCTATGTGCCGGAGGTGGACGGCGGAGCCTTGTTTGCCACCAACATGGGTGACGATCACCTGGGCACAGGCGAGCCGGAGGATACCTTTTTTGAGCTGGATTCCTGGGCTCATCCGGGGCCGATCGCGAACCTACAACCGGCGCACGCCAGCGAGGTGAGCTACGGCTGGCCAACGTGTTTCTTCGCCCACGGCAAGCCCACGCTCGACACCACGCCCCTGCCGACGATGCCACCGCCGGGCGACCTGAAGACCGAATCCGAGCGTCCTGCCGACGCCGGAGAGTCCAGCTACGGCGCGCAGCCGGGGATGTATGGGCAAGGCACGCTGCTGCCCGCGGGTGGCCATGCTGGGTCCCCGGACCCAAATGCGGCCCTGGGCGCCGTGCCCGCGCCGCTAACCTGCTGCGACCAGGTGCCAGCCGCCTACAACACCTTTGCCGCGCATTCCTCCCCGCTGGGGATGATGTACTTGGGCGCGGCAGATCCTCAACTGGGCGGTGGTTTTCTGGTGGCTCTGCATGGCGCCAGCCGGCCGCGCATCGGCACAGGATACCGTGTGGTCCGCTTTACACCGGGCGATCGCGCACCGCAGGATTTTGTTACCGGCTTCCTGACCGCCGATGCCACCGGCAAACCCGTGGTGCATGGGCGGCCGTGCGGCATGCTGCGGGTGGGCCCGGACAGCTTTCTCCTCACCGATGACAAGCTTGGGTTGGTTTACTTCATCCATCCTCGTAGCTAAAGAGGGGTTGCGGAGTCTATGACGCCCTGCTCGGGTACACTGGGTCTGCTATGGACGAAGCAACATTTCGCCGCGAGTCGGACCGCACCTTGGAGAGCTTGAAGCAAGCGCTGATTCGCGCCGAAGAAGAGGGCGGCTTCGAGGCCGAAGAGAAAAATGGCGTGCTAAACGTCCTTTTCGAGGACGGCAGCGCCAAGTTCGTCTTTACGCCCAACACGCCCGTGCGGCAGATCTGGATTTCGGCGCAGTCGACCAGCTTTAAGCTAGAGTGGAACGAGGCACAGAAAGGCTTCGTGCTGCCGCGGACCGGCGAAGACCTGTGCACGCTCACCGAGCGGCTGCTGCGCGAGCAGCTCGGCGACGACGCGATCACCCTGCGCTGAGCGGCGCTTGCTCGCATGCCGCCCCTGCTTTCGGTCGCGATCATTACCTTCAACGAAGAGGCAAACCTTGCGCGCACCCTAGAAAGCGTGCGTTGGGCGGGCGAGATCATCGTGGTCGATGCGGGTTCGACCGACCGCACCCGGGCGATCGCGCAAAGCTTCGGAGCCGTGGTCGTCGAGCAGCCCTGGATGGGTTTTGCCGCGCAAAAGAACTTCGCTGTCGCACACTGCACCGGCGAGTGGGTGCTCTCGCTCGACGCGGATGAGGAGCTTTCCCCGGCGCTGCAACAGGAGATGCAAGCCTTGCTCGCGGCAGGTCCCTTAGCCGAGGCGTTTCGGCTCAAGCGGCGCAACCTCTTCCTGGACCGGTGGGTGCGGCACGGCGGGTTCTACCCCGACCCCAAGCTGCGGCTGTTCCGCCGCACAGCGTTGCCCGCGCCCTTTGCGGAGCGGCCGGTGCATGAGACGATCGCCTTTGCCGGTCCCGCGCCGCTGCTGGAGCAGGACCTCATCCACCACGCATATCCCACGCTGGCGGGCTACCTCGAACACATGAACCGCTACAGCGATCTAGGGGCCGAGGTGCTGGTCGGCAAAGGCCTTGGAAACGGCTCGTGGCCGGCCTTCGCAGCCCGTGTGCTGGTGGTGCCCTTCCTTTCTTTTCTATGGAACTATGGGGTGCGCTTGGGATGTTTGGACGGACGTGAGGGTCTGCTGGTGCACCTATACCAAGCGGCGTATACGAGCTGGAAATATGCCAAGGCTTGGGAGCGGGTGCGTAAGCCTCTTTAGCGTTTGTAGCCCCGTTTGCTTGTGTATGGGTTCAGATTGCCACTATGAGAGAAGTTGTTCCGTCGCGTTTCGTCCGGCGCAGACCGCATGTGACTTCCGACGTAGCTTCCTTTGTGGGTGGTATAGCTCCGGACGCGCTCATCGCTCGAAGACCGCGGCACATACGAGTAGGAACGATGCCCATAGGCTCGTTGCGCATGGACCGAGACGCCCGCAAGAAAGAGAACCGCCACAAGGAAGTATGCTTTCATCCAGCCTCCAGACAGCAAGCTTGGCAGAAGCGAACATCGTAAGCCATCACACAAAAGTGGTAGATTGCGCGGTGGTGGTCGCTTGCGGGTCCGCAGCCAGGGCGGCAGCGAAGCGTTCGGCGTAGCGGGCGGGCATAGGGCGGCGGCGCATGTCGCGGCCCACGACCAGATGCACGGTTTCACCCTCGCACAGCACAACATGATCGGCGGCGCGCAGTACGAGGTAGCGGAAGCGCACGACCGCGCCGCGCACCCCGGCAAGTTCTGTGCGGATAATCAATTCGTCGTCATAGCGGGCCGGCGCCTTGTAGCGGGCGCGAGCCTCCACTACGGCGATCAACGCGCCTTCGTCCTGCTCCATGCTGCGGTAGTCGAGCCCCATCTGGCGAATGAATTCCACGCGGCCGACCTCGAACCACACGAGATAGTTAGCGTGGTACACGACGCCCATCTGGTCGGTTTCGGCGTAGCGAACGCGCACCCGTGTTTCCGCCGCTGCATGGCTCATAGAAACAGTCTAGCCAACCCTGCGAACAAAACCGCCACCCAAGGGAACAGAATGATCGAGCTACGCTCTACAGATGCCCTGCTTGTGATCGATATGCAGCACGACTTCCTGCCCGGCGGTCCCTTGGCCGTGCACGAGGGTGACATGCTGCTGGCCGGCATCGAGGCGCTCGCGTCGCGCTTTGACCATGTGATTCTTACGCAGGACTGGCACCCCGAAGGACACATCTCCTTCGCCGGCACCCACGCGGGCAAGCGGCCCTTCGTCGATACCGTCGAGGCCGCGTACGGCAAACAGTCGCTCTGGCCGGAGCACACGCGCCAAGGCACGCGCGGTGCGGAGTTGGCCGTCAATCTACCGCAGGCCGAGCTGATCCTGCGCAAGGGATTTCGGCGCGACATCGATAGTTACTCTGCTTTTGTAGAGAACGACAAGCGTACCGGGACCGGGCTGGCCGGGTACCTGCGCGAGCGCAAGCTCCACCGGCTCTTCTTTTGCGGGCTGGCGTTCGACTTCTGCCTGGGTGCGTCAGCAGCGGATGCGGCGCAACTGGGATTTGAGGCTTGGATCGTCGGCGACCTCACCCGCGCTGTCGGGCTACCGGCAGCCGGCGAACAACCGGGCTCCGTGCCCGCCATGGAAGCCGCGCTAGCCGCCGAGGGCGTGCAGCGGGTGACCGCCGCCGAGCTTTCCGTTTATCCCAGAGAACGCGCATGAGCGAACGCGAGGACTGGCCCGAGGCGATGGCCACTGTGCTTTCCTGCGTCTACGATGTGGGGGCCGGGCGCGCGATGGCCTTTGGACTGCCCACCAGCAAGCGCTTCCGCATCCGCTACAACTTTTGGGCCGGTGACGCGCTGCACACAGGCGAGCTCAGGGCGGCCAAGCCTATGCCGCAAGGCTCGCTCTTCCCGATTCGCTACGACCCGGACGCGCCGGGCGAACAGAACATGCTGAACGAACAGGAGATGCCGGAGAACATCGCGCTGCGGAGACGAGGTGTTTTTCTGTTGCAGCTCGGGGTCGTTGGTTCGGTGGTGCTCTCGCTCTTGTGGTTTGCCCTGCTGCGGGGCTGCGCTTAACGAGCTTGGATCAGCGCGGCCGGTTAGCGCCGCATATTAGCGCTGCCTAGTGCGACGCCACACGAGCACAAACAGCAACCCGGCCACCAGCGCAGACACACCAAGCGCTCCCAGCACCGCCGCCGGGCCGCCGCCCTGCACATCGCCGTACAGGTGCTCGTTGTAAAGCAAAAATCCGCCGCAGGAGAGCGGCACGGCAAAGACGAAGCCGAAGAAGCTCACCAACCCCGCCAAGGCTAAGCGCTGCGTCCAGTCCTGCATGCCGGCCTCCTAAGCTGGTGTCGGGGCCGTTAAAGCCCTAGTGCGGCGGCGTGGGCCTGCATGGCGCTGAGGCAGTGCCCGATGTGCTCTTCCAGTGGCAGGCCGAGCAGCTCCGTTCCCCTTGTGATGTCGTCGCGACTGACCGCGCGCGCAAAGGCCTTATCTTTCAACTTTTTCTTCACGCCCGCGACCTCGACCTCGGCAACGGCGCGCGAAGGCTTTACCAGCGCGCACGCTGTGATGAAGCCGGCCAGCTCATCGCAGGCAAAGAGGGCACGGTCGAGGTGCGACTCGGCTGCCACCCCGGTGTACTCGGCATGCGCCAGGATGGCGTGGAGGATGCCTTCGGGCCAGCCCTGCTCGCGCAGATAGGCCACAGCCACCATGGGGTGCTCGGCTGGCGTGGGGTGCCGCTCATAATCCATATCGTGCAGCAAACCAGCTGAACGGTAGTTGTCCACAAGCGCCTGTGCTTGCTCGCCCGCGAGGCCGAGCCGGGTTGCCTCGCGTACCCCGTAACTTTCTGTGCACACCGCGACCGCTAAAGCGTGCTTGCGAAGTGATTCGCCTGCGGTCCACGCATACAGAAGCGCTTCCGCAGCGGCAGGAGTGTGCGAATTTGAGACGTTCATAGGCCTTCCTCGTTACTACCCTGGTACAAGACACGTTACTTTTGAGTACCCATAGGGAATCTTGCGGAATACCTCTTGACGTGGTGTGTACCGCTTGTCAATCATAAGCACATCACCGGTGTCACACCGACGCCCGTGCTGCGGCGCCTTGCTCTGGCGGCCGCTCCGCAACACACAACATGGAAGCTCATCTGGCACCCGTCAGCGCCCTCACCCCTGCGGTGGAGCGCGAGGTCCTCAAGTGCGAGCATTGCAAGCTCGTGCAGTTCCGCACCCTTGCGGAGATCTGCCGTCGCTGTAAAAAGTCGATGGCACCGGAACCGCCCAAGGCGCAGCCGGTGATCGCGCTTGTGCCGCCGCAGGTTCCCTTCGCAGGGAAAGGCAAGGACGAAAGTCTCCAGGTGGCGGATGCGGTACGGGATTTGCGCAAAGTGCGTAACCTGTCGCAGCGCCAACTGGCCGGCCGCATGAACGTGCCGCGCACCTATATCTCGAAGATCGAGAACGGCAAAGCCATGCCTACCCTCAGTTCACTGGATCGCCTGGCCAAGGCGCTGCAGGTGGATATCTCCGCCTTGCTGCGGGACGCGCCCAAGCGGCACCAGGACGAGACGGCACTGTTGACCAGCGATCCGTTCCTAGCCGAGGTGGCCAAGTTCGCGCCGCACCTTACCTCCACCCAGAAGTCAATCTTCTTGAACCACGTTCGCGAGATGGCGCAAAGCCGGACCAAGCGCACGGCCTGAGTCCGGCCGCGCCTTCGCCTCCTTTGCTGCCGCAGGGCTTGCTCGTTTTGGAGCCCTGCGGCCCTCCGACCTCTCCCTTTGCAGGTCGGATTGCAGGATCGGCGCTTAGAGTTGGGCTTTGTGTGCGCTGGGCTATTCCCTCCGGTCCCGGTTTCCGCTATCGTTCATGGTGAGTTCTTCCCGGTACGAACCCCAGTGCGAAATCCAGTGCAAACGCCCATGCGCGACATCGCCCCATCCCGTTCCTTTGAGCGCTCCTTTCGCGCTCACGAACTTCCGCCCGATGAGCGTGCTGTGTACGACACGCTGGATGCCGCTCGCCTGCCCGCGCACGTGGCCATCATTATGGACGGCAACGGCCGCTGGGCCGGTAAGCGGGCCTTGAAGCGATTTTTGGGTCACCAGCAGGGCGCCGAAAGTGTGCAGCACATCGTGGAAACAGCCTCGCGAATCGATCTGCCGTGGTTGACCCTGTACGCTTTTTCGCTGGAAAACAACCTCCGCCGGCCGCCAAGCGAGGTGAACTTCCTGATGAAGCTGCTGAAGACCTTTCTTTTGTCCAACGTGCAGCGCATGAACGACAACAACGTGCGTATGGCCTATATCGGCCGGACGCACGAACTGCCCGGCGAGGTGCAGGACACCATGCGCTGGGTGCAAGAGGCGACGGGTAAAAACACCGGAACGACGCTCACGCTGGCGCTCAATTATGGCTCGCGGTCGGAGATCGTGGACGCCGCACGCACGCTCGCGCACCGCATGCTTGCCGAGGCCGCCGCGCGCGGCATCTCGCTCGAAGACATGCTCGCGGCAGAAGGCGTGGACGACGGCGTCAAGGCGCGCTTCGATGAGCAGCATCTGGCCTCGGGGCTGTACACCGCCGGTATGCCTGACCCGGACCTCGTGGTTCGTACCTCCGGGGAGCAGCGCATCTCGAACTTCCTGCTTTGGCAGATTGCCTACGCGGAGATCTTTGTCACCGAGCGGCTTTGGCCCGATTTCCGAGGCGTGCATTTGCTCGAGGCCATTGCGGCCTACCAAAGCCGCGAGCGGCGCTTTGGCGGTCTTGGCGAAACCAGCGATGAAGACCTGAGCGGGGTTTTGCCCAAAGAAGCTGAGATGGTACGGCGCTGACGCGGTCGCGCCCGCTCGAGGGCGCATGCCGGGCATGTATGCTCAGACAAGCCGATGAAGCGCCTTGTAACCGGAGCCGTACTGATTGCCCTCGTAGCGGCGCTGGTCTATTGGGACAAGCCTTGGGCCATCACCCTGTTCAGCGGCGTGGTGGCGCTGCTGGCGGCGCTGGAGTTCCGCGACTTGGCTGCGAAAGCCAAAAGCGGCTTTCCGTTGGTTTGGACCGTAGTCGCCATCCTGCTGTTTTTTCTGGTAAGTGCGCTTCGGCCTTACGAGAGCATCACCGCGGTCTCCTTTCTGACGCTCCTTCTCTTTGTGTGGAGCGCCTTCGGATCGAAGCTGGAGTGTGTGCTCGGCGAAACCTCGGCTGGGCTGCTGATGCTCGTGTACATCGCGTACCCTCTGTCGCTGGTGCCGCGCATCTTGGCCGAGGAAGAAGGCACCGCGTACCTCCTCTTTCTATTCCTGTGCGTTTGGTGCGGGGACATTGCAGCGCTGTATGTGGGCAAGCGGTTTGGCCGCCGCAAGCTGGCCCTGGCGCTTTCGCCGAACAAGACTTGGGAGGGCGCCTTTGCGTCGGTGGCCGGCAGCGTTTTCTTCGGGGTGGGCCTTATCGCGCTGGGTAACTGGACGGTAGCGCACGGGTCCAGCATGGCACGGCTGCACACGCGCGAGCCGCTTTGGCAATGGTTTCTGTTGGCGATCGTACTGAACGCGGCCGCGCAGGTCGGCGATCTGATTGAGTCAGCCCTCAAGCGTGGCGTCGGGGTGAAAGACTCCGGAACGCTGCTTCCCGGCCATGGCGGTGTGCTCGATCGCATCGACGCTCTGCTGCTGGCAGCGCCCGTGCTCTGGTTTGTTCTGGTGATGCGCGAAGCCTTTGCGACAGGCACGCCCTGAGCGCTCTTTGACAATCAACAACTCACCGGGCTATAACCGCCAACCATACGGCAATCCTAGGACGTCGCACGCGGCAACACTGCGGGCAAGCGACAAAGGGTCCAACATGCGTTCCAGCGTTCTTCCGTTTTCCGTGCACCGCACGTTGCTCCAAGGGGCAGCGACCGTTGCTTGCCTGCTCACCGGAACCGGTTTGGGAGCGCAGTCGAGCAGCGACGCTCCGCAACGCGTATTGCCGTCCAACACGCATTTTTATGTGCCGCCTCCGGCTGCAGGCTCGGTGCAACAGGTGATCTCGCTTTTGCAGGCTGGCAATACCCAAGATGCCGTGCGCCTCGGCGTCATGGAGATCACGTCGCAGGCCGTGTGGCTGGCCGGCAGCACACCCGCACAGGTGAGCGCAACCGTGACCCGCACCCTGCAAGCGGCTGCGCGAAGTGGCACGGTGCCGGTGTTTGTGCTGTACAACATCCCAGGCCGCGACTGTGGCAGCTACTCCGCCGGCGGCGCCCAAAGCACGGCGGACTACGAGGCCTGGATCAACGCCATCGCCGCCGCGATTGGTGATGGCAAAGCCGTGCTGGCTTTGGAGCCGGACGTTCTGGCCAACCTGCCGAGCGATTGCGGCTATGACCCCGCCAAGGTCAACGTGAGGCAAGCCACCGCCGACCGCTACACACAGATCAACTATGCCGTTGCGGCGCTTGAAGCCAAGCCGCAGACCTTTGTGTATCTCGATGCCGGCAACAGCAACTGGCATGCCGTGGGCGATATGACCGTGCGTTTACTGGCAGGCGGCCTGAGCAAGGCACAAGGGTTCTTTTCCAATGTATCCAACTTCCAAGCCACGGAAACTGAGGCGAAGTTCGATACCTGGATCTCCGATTGCCTCGCCTTCGGCAGCAACGCGCAGGATGGGGGGTGGCGGCTGGGGCACTATGATTACTGCGCCAGTCAGTACTACTCGCCGCTGGGTCCCGTGGACCCGAACAACTATGCCACTTGGGTCTACAGCGACCAGTGGTACCAACAAAATATGGGCAACGCAGTGGCTTCCACGCACTTTATCATCGACACCAGCCGCAACGGACAAGGGCCGCTCCCTGCGAGCGTGTATGGTGAGTCACCCTACGATCAGCCGGCCCCGGTGGTGCAAACGCTGGCTAATGGGCGCTGGTGCAACCCGCCGGGACGCGGCCTGGGCCTTCGCCCTACGGCAAACACCGGGGTCCCCTTGCTCGACGCTTACCTGTGGGTAAAGACGCCGGGGCAGTCCGACGGCACGTGTGACGCGCAGGGCGGTGCCCGTGCATGGGACTACAGCATGTATACCCAACCGGGGTGGCCCACTAACGCAGCTGGGCAGGCGACCTTCGACCCGCTTTGGGGTTTGGTCGACCCAGCCGCCGGCGCATGGTTTCCGCAGCAGGCCTTAGACTTAACGGAGCATGCCAATCCTGCGATCCTTCCCTAGGAGGGGCGACAGCTCGCGAGCTTGGTTGCCGATCATCAACGCTTGTCACCCATGTTATGTTACGAAAGTGTTATTGCGAACACGGAGCGTCGCTGTATGCTAGGGCCATGGCGGTGGTCGAAATGAAACCGAAGAATGCTGTCGAGTCCTTGCGCGAGATCGTGCAAGATCTTCTCGTTCCGGAGTTGAAGGCCATCAAAGTGGAGCTCGACTCGCAGCGGCGGGAAACGCAAACCCGTTTCGATTCGTTGCATACGGAGCTCAAGGTGACCACTGGTGCCTTACGCGCCGAAACCGAAGCGTTACGTGTCGAGCTGCGTTTACGGGATGACAAGCAGTCGCAGGCCTTGCAGGCGATCTCTGACAAAATGGGTACGCTGATGGAAGTGCGCGAGCGGCTCGCGGTGCTCGAAGCAGGAGCAAGACGAGCCTAAGACAATTCCGTCTGCGAAGATAAACGAGTGAAAAAGATTGCTTTGCTTGGTGCGACTGGCTCCATCGGTCAGTCCACCCTAGATATTTGTGCGAAGTACCCTGAGCGTTTTCGGCCTGTAGCGTTGGCTGCCGGTTCGAACCTTCCGTTAGCTTTCGAGCAGTGCCAGCGCTGGCGACCGGAGGTCGTCTCTGTAGCTACGGAGGCGCTGGCGGCCGAGTTGCAGCAGCGTTTCCGCAAGGCTGGGCTCACCGGGTGCGAGGTCGTTTACGGCACAGCGGGCACGGTGCGCGTGGCAACCTTGCAGGAGGCTGATTTTGTGGTCTCGGCGATCGTGGGCTTGGCCGGGCTGGAGGCCACCTATGCCGCTGTGCTGGCGGGCAAGACCGTCGGGCTTGCGAACAAAGAGTGCCTGGTGGCCGCGGGCGACTTGATCCTCGAGGCCGCGCACACGCACGGGGCGGTGCTGCTGCCCATCGACTCCGAGCACAACGCGGTGCATCAGTGCTTACGGGGCGGCGCGGCGGGTGAGGTGAAGCAGATCTGGCTTACCGCGTCGGGCGGACCATTCCGCAACACGCCGCTGCGCGACTTCGACGCGATCACCCCGGCGCAGGCGCTCAAGCACCCAACCTGGACCATGGGCCAGCGCATTACGGTCGATTCGGCGACCATGCTCAACAAGGGCTTGGAAATCATCGAAGCCTGCCGCCTGTTTAACTTGCCGCCCGAGCGCGTGCGCGTTACGGTACATCCGCAATCAACCATTCACTCGTTGGTTGAATATGTAGACGGCTCCATTTTGGCGCAGATCTCTGTGACCGACATGCGTTTGCCGATTTTGTATGCGCTCAGTTGGCCGGAGCGCATTCCCAGCAGCCTCACCTTTGACATGACTGCGCTACGGCAGCTTGACTTCCAAGAGCCCGACTTCGAGCGCTTCCCTTGCCTGCGGCTGGCCTATGAGGCAGCCTCGGCCAGTCAAGCGCACTGTATCGCCTTGAACGCTGCCGATGAGGTCGCGGTCGAGGCGTTTCTGGCGGGGCAACTGCCGTTTCTTGGCATCCCGCGTACAATCGAAGGGGTACTCGCGCTCACCCCGGCAGCCTCGCCCGCGTCTATTGGCGAAGTGCTGCAAGCTGATGCGCGTGCCCGCGAACAGGCTCGTGCCTCCCTGCTCGTCAGTTCATCCTAACGCTTCCCGTTACTCTTACGAGGTTTCTCCGCTCCATGCATCTGGTTCAGGTCATCGTCGAGTTTGTGATCGTGCTCGGCATCATGGTGCTTGTGCACGAGTTCGGCCACTTCGCAGTGGCGAAGTTCTTTCGGGTACGCGTGGAAACCTTTGCGCTCGGCTTTGGGACGCGGTTATTTGGGGTCAAGCACAACGGCACCGATTATTGCGTCAACCTTCTACCGTTTGGCGGGTATGTAAAGTTTTCGGGCGATCAACCTGGGCAGGAGGCTTCGGATCCGGGGGACTTCAACGCGCATCCGCGCTGGCAGCGGGCGCTGATCGCCGCAGCCGGGCCGGCAATGAACTTCCTCTTGGCGTTTCTGCTGCTTTGGGTGCTGGCGCACGAGCACCACGAGGTGGACCGCTACCTGAACAGTCCGGCGGTACTGGATTACGTGCCCGCGAATACGCCGGCGGCGCGGCTTGGGCTGGCTGCGGGTGACACCCTTACGGCGTTTAATGGCAAGCAGAATCCTACCTGGCTGGCGGTGGAAGAAGAGCTGGCGCTGCACATGGGCGCGATCTTGCCCTTTGCCTTCGAGCACAATGGCGCGGTGCACACAGGAAACTTTCCCGTGGAGACGGGCAGCAAGGGCGGCGAGTTTGACTTTGCCACGATGATGCATCTTGGGCTGCTGCAGCGCGAGCAGGCGCAGCCGATCACGGTCCAGCGTATTGAGCCGGGGTCGCCGGCGGCGGTGGCGGGGCTTGAGCCGGGGGATAGGATCGAGCGGATCGATACGCTGGAGCCGCACTCGGTGCAGACCTTGCTGGCCTACCTGCAGGACCGTGGTGGCGCGCCGGTGACGCTGCAGGTCGACCGGCACGGGCAGCCGTTGCGCTTGGCGGTGACGCCCAAGAAGCTGGCCGGATCAACGGGCGAGATGCAGTACCGGCTGGGGTTTGCGCCCACGCCGGTGCCGGCCGATGTGGTGAAGCTGCCGTTGGGCCAAGCGGCTCAGGAGTCGGTCAAGGAGAATGCGGAAGACTCGACGCTGATCCTGCGCGTGCTGAAGGGGATGTTCACGCGGCAGGTGGCGGTGAAATCGGTGAGCGGGCCTGTGGGCATGGCGCAGCAGATCGACATCGCGGTGCAGTTAGGCTATTGGACGCTGCTGCGGCTGATGAGCTCGATCTCGATCAACCTGGGCGTTCTGAACCTGATGCCGTTTCCGGTGCTGGATGGCGGCATGATCCTGTTCCTGCTGGTGGAGGCGATCATGCGGCGGGATGTGAATCAGGTGATCAAGGAGCGGGTATATCAGGTGGCGTTTGTGTGCTTGATTGTGTTTGCGGTGTTGGTGATGTTTAACGACATCACGAAGCTGCACATACGGCCTTAAGGGGTACCCTCTCCTCCCCCGTACTTTTGGGTCAAAGTACGTTCGATAAAGGAGTTAGCGGGGTACTTCTTGTTGGTGCTGAGGTTTTGGTGTTGTGTTTAGTTTAGCAGGGTGAGTGGTTGGGGTGTGCAAGGCGGTTGGGGTTAGTTGGCCTTTATAGGTCGGGCTTTAAGCCCTTGGCGTTCGCTTGGCCCGAGACCTAGGGCTTTGCCCTAGGCTGGTATGGGGCGGGCCGTTGGTCCTGGGGTGCTTAGGCTGATATGAGTTGGTCGTGAGCCCTGGATCTTTGGGCTAGCAGGGGCGGTGGTTTGCTTTGAGATTGTTGGCGCTTGGGAACGAAAGCAGGTCTCTCTACTGCGCAAGACGATGAAGCTGTCTTGCTCCGGTCGAGATGACAGGCTATGGGTGGGTCAATAAAGCAGATTCCCTTCGGGAATGACAACCAGAAGAGCAAAGGCAAAGGCGAACGCAGATTCCCTTCGGGAATGACAAGCAAGAAAGCAAGAGCAAAAGCCAACGTACATTCCCTTCATGGAACGACAATAAAGGCGTTTGCTGTTTAGGGGTGCTGCGGGTTAGCGGGTGCGGAGTTCGTTGGCTATGGTTTGGGCGGTGGTGCGGGCTTGGGCTTCTTGGTCTGGTGGGAAGCTGATGGCGCCGACGCGGGCGTGGCCGCCGCCGCCCCAGCGCTCGCAGATGCCGGCAATGTTGGCGAGTTCGGCGGCGGGGAGGGTGGTCCACGGATTGGTGCCGACGGAGATTTTGCAGCGGAAGCTGGATTTGGAGAGGCCGACGTTGTAGACAGCGTCGGGGTGGAGGAAGTAGGGGATGAACTTGTTGTAGCCCTCGGTGGGCTGGTCGGTGATGTCGAAGGTGAGGACGCTGTCGCGAAGTTCGGCGCGCTTGCGGAGCAGATCGACGCCTTGCCAATGGCGTGCGAGCAGCGGTTCGACGAGCGCCTGCACCCAGGGTTGAGCGAGTACCTCGGCCAGGGGCATGGCGGTGAGCAGGGGGATAAAGCGCTGCACGGTCTCGCTGGTGGGGGCGCTTTCGATGACCATGGTGAGCTTCATAGCAGGGGCGGCCATGCCGACGGCGGCCTCGGCGCTCTCGTATTTAGCGCCGTCGACGATGTTGGCCCAGTGGATGAGCTCGTCGAGCGGGCGGATGTCCATGCCGAAGCGGGTGTGGGCGATGTGGGCGATCCAGCCGGTGCAGGAGATGTAGTTGGGGTCGAAGAAATGGCGCAGGGCTTGGAGGCCGGGGGTACCGTCGGTATTTTGTTGCCTGGCGCGGAAGTGGGCTTCGTCTTCGGGGGTGGCGAAGGCGGAGAGGTGGTGATCGAACCACCAGGTGACCTCGGAGAGGGGTGAGTATTTGAAGTCGACGATGGCGTTTTCGCCTTGCGGATCGAGCCAGCCCGCGTCGAAGAGCGCGCCGGCACGGTGCACCAGACCGTGGTAGTTGAAGGTGGTGGCGGAGCCGATGCATTCGCGGTGGAAGCGGGTAAAGAGCGAGGCAGAACAGGCCCCGTCGAAGCAACGGTCGTGATAGAAGACGCGGCAGTTCACGTGCGGACCTCGGTGGTGGTGTTTATAGGATAGCGGATGGTTGGGAGTCGGAGAAGAAATGGAAAGAGTCGTGAGAATGGAGGAGAACGTCGCGGGATGGTGCGGGAGAGCGTGGACTGCGGGGAGGCGCGAAGGGCAAAGGCAAACGCAGATTCCTTTCGGGAATGACAAGCAAGAAAGGCGTCAACGGCCAGAGTAGGTCCCTTTCGGAAATGACGAGCAAGAGATGCAGCAGCAAAGCAATGCTTCTGTCGAGGTGACAGCTTTGTGGGGACGGCTTTAGTGTTGGTGTAATTCGGTTCAGGAGAGATTATGTCCAGCTTGCCCACGGAGCCACTTATTGTTTCAACGCCGGCCGGCGGTGTGCATCGTGTGTTTGTGGGGCCACTGGGGTTGCGGGCGGGTTGGGGCGTGTTGTTGTTTGTCGTTCTTGCGGCGCTGCTGACGGTGGGCTTGTT
>CAXTTZ010000037.1:0-17081 GCA_964247325.1 uncultured Acidobacteriaceae bacterium
GCTGGAGGCCGGCGTCTTTGTGCTGGATGCGGCGGCGCACACGGCAAGTCTGGGCGGGCAGCCGCTGCATTTAACGCCCAAGGAGTTCGATCTGCTGGCGTTGCTGCTGCGCAATGCGGATCGCGTGATGACGCACAAGGCGCTGCTGCGGTCCATTTGGGGTGCGGCGGGCGAGGACCAGCCCGAGTATCTGCGCGTGCTGATTGGGCAGTTGCGGAAGAAGCTCGACACAGGCAGCGGGGTGCAGTATGTGCAGAGCGAGCCTTGGGTGGGCTATCGTTTGCGGCCGGAAGGGTTTGCAAAAGAATAACTTCGGCCCGGCGCTTTACAAATTCTTTACCGTTTCTCTACGGACTTCCTACGCCCGGTGCGCTTGTACTGGGATGGAGGTCGCTATGTTCGCCGCAGCACGTCGTACGCTTTCGTTACCCCTCGCCGCTTCCGCATGTTTACCCTGCGCCTTTGCCGTGGCGCAATCTTCGCAAAACAGCACGGGCAGCACAAGCAACAACCCGGCAGCGCCCGCTGCCGCTGCCCCGCCGGACGGCAATTTTTTTGAGCGCTTAGGCAAGGCCTACAAGGCGGATTGGACCCCCTCGCAGACGCCACCTTCGACCACAACGGAGCCGGCTACCGGGGCGGCCAGCACGCCTGTGTCTGCGGAGCCCACGCAGCCCGTGCGCCGTGGCTATCCCGCGCCGCTCGATTCGCCGCCGTTTCCCGGGTCGGACTTCTCGGTCGGCGGCACGCCCACGATCGGCGCCCCGGACACGCAGACCTACATTTTGATGCAGGCCATCAATCAGAATAAAAGCCGCACGAAGGTTTACGGCTGGTTCAATGGTGGATTTAACGTCAGCACGTCGAACAAGGGTGATGGCGCTAATGCGCCCGCGGCGTACTATTACAACCCCAACCGCATCATACCAGATCAGCAGGTGCTCTACATCGAGCGATTGCCGGACACGGTGCAAACCGATCATGTGGATTGGGGATTTCGCATCGCGCAGCTATGGGGGCAGGACTACCGGTACACGACCAGCAAAGGTGTGTTCTCACAGCAGCTCTTGGCGCGCAACCATGAGTACGGCTATGACCCGGTGATGTACTACATTGACATTTACACGCCGCATGTGGCCAAGGGCATGAACATCCGCATGGGCCGGTACATTTCACTGCCGGACATTGAAGCGCAGTTGGCGCCCAACAACTATACGTATTCGCACTCGCTGCTGTATACGATCGACCCCTACACGCAGACTGGCGTTGTGGCGAGCATTAAGCTGTCCGATCACTGGCTGTTGCAACTAGGTTTATCGGACGGCAATGACGTGGCACCCTGGACGCCCGATGCGCAGGTAACCGGCACCGTCGGCGTGGACTACACGTGGCACCAGGGCAAGGATGCCGTGTACGTTGTGGCGAACAGCTTTAACAAGGGCAACTACGCCTACAACAACATCCAAAGCTACTTCGCGACGTGGTACCACGTGTTTAACTCGCGTTGGCACACCGATACCGAGACCTGGTACATGTACGAGCGCAATGTGCCCAACATTGGGGGTAATGTGGCCAATCCGGTGCCGACCGAGACCGGAGCTAACGGCGCGTTCTGCAGCTTCGGGGAGCAGCGCTGCTTTGCGCCGGAGACGGCCATTGTGAACTACGTGGAAGACAAGATCAGCACGCATAAATATTTGTCGATCCGCAATGAGTTTGTCGATGACATCAAAGGCCAGCGCACCGGTTACACGACGAAGTACTCCGAACACCTGCTGAGCTATGGCTATTGGATCGGCTCGACCATCTTGTTCCGCCCAGAGCTGAGGTTGGAGCACTCATACGACCTGAAAGCCTATGACAACGGGACCAAGAACACGCAGTTTGTAGTTGCCGGCGATGTGACGTACCACTTCTGATCGGAGCCGTTATGGATGTTGTCGCTGTAGTTATCTTGGCTGTGTTGTTTACGACCAGCGTGGCCTATGTGCATGGCTGCGATCGCCTGAAGGGGACCCGCCCGTGATCCTCAATGTGATTTTGTTGATATTGTCCGCGCTGTTGATGGTTTATCTCGTGTACGCCCTGTTGCGGCCGGAGAAGTTTTAGTCATGACGCTGAACGGTTGGCTTCAAATTGGGTTGTTCATCACATTCATTCTGCTATTGGCCAAGCCAATGGGCAGCTATATGACGCTAGTCTTTGAACGCCGCAAAACATTTCTCGATCCGGTGCTTGTGCCCTGCGAACGACTCTTGTACCGGCTCACGGGCGTGCAGGCGGACGAGGAGATGCGCTGGACCGAATATGCCGTAGCGATGCTGATCTTCAGCGCGGCCTCGCTACTGCTGACGTACGGTGTAGAGCGTCTACAGGGTGTGCTGCCGTGGAATCCGCAGCACCTCGCCGGCGTGGAGCCGGCGCTCGCGTTGAACACGGCAATCTCGTTTACCACCAACACAAATTGGCAGGCCTATGTGCCTGAGTCGACAATGAGCTACCTGACGCAGATGCTCGGGCTGGCCACGCACAACTTCTGGTCCGCGGCGGTGGGTATGGCGCTGGCGATTGCCTTTGTGCGCGGCATAGCGCGGCGCGAGATGCAAACGTTGGGCAACTTCTGGGTCGACCTCACGCGCGGCACACTGTGGGTGCTTGTGCCGATCTCGGTGGTGTTTGCGCTGGCGCTGGTATCGCAGGGTGTGGTGCAGAACCTTCGGCCGTACGACACGATCAAGCTGCTGGAAGCGCAAACGGTCACCGGCAGCGATAGCAAGACGTCATCGGTGACGACGCAGACGATTGCGCAGGGACCGGTGGCCTCACAAGAAGCCATCAAGATGCTGGGCACCAATGGCGGCGGGTTTTTCAACGCAAACAGTGCGCACCCGTTTGAGAATCCGACGCCCTTGTCGAACTTCTTGCAGATGCTTTCCATCTTTCTAATTCCGGCAGGCCTAACGGTCACGCTGGGGCAGATGGTGGGCTCGCCCAAGCATGGCTGGGCGGTGCTTGCGGCAATGGTGTTGCTCTGGTTCGCTGGCACGTTGACGACGTATTGGGCCGAGGCGCATGGCAACCCGCTGATGCACAACGTGGATGCGCGGCCTTCGACAATGCAGGCGGGTGGCAACATGGAAGGCAAGGAGGTGCGCTTCGGCATTGCAAACTCCGCGCTCTTTGCGACGGTCACCACGGATGCGAGCTGTGGCGCGGTCAACGGCATGCACGACAGTTTTACGCCGCTTGGCGGCATGGTGCCGATGACCAACATCCTGCTGGGCGAGGTGGTCTTCGGCGGTGTGGGCGCGGGGTTGTACGGCATGCTCGTCTTTGTGGTCATGGCCGTGTTTATTGCGGGGCTGATGGTAGGCCGCACGCCCGAGTACCTTGGCAAAAAGATTGAAGCGTTCGATGTGCAGATGGCCATGCTGTATCTGCTGATCTTTCCGCTGCTGATTCTTGGCTTTGCAGCTGTGACGGTGCTGATGCCGAACCTTGGCCTGTCGAGTTTGGCCAACCACGGGCCGCATGGATTGAGCGAGATCCTGTATGCCTACACCTCGGCTACGGGCAACAACGGCTCGGCCTTTGCGGGGTTGAATGCCAACACGCACTGGTATAACTATTCGCTTGCGATTGCGATGTTTTTCGGCCGGTTCATGATGCTGATCCCGATGTTGGCCATCGCCGGCAATCTAGCGGGTAAGAAGATTGTGCCGGCTTCGGCAGGCACGTTTCCGGTTACGACGCCGCTCTTCACGGTGCTGTTGACGGGCGTGATCTTGATTGTGGGCGCGCTAACGTTTTTCCCGGTGCTTTCGCTGGGGCCGGTGTTGGAAGAGTTGCTGCTGCGAGCCGGGCATGTCTTTTGATTTGACCCCAGCCGGTGTGAAAGCCCGTGCGCGGGCGTCTCGAAAGGAAACGGAACGACGTATGGCCAGCGAAGCAAAGCGCCGCTCATTGTTTGATCAGAAGATTGTGCGGCGCGCCTCCGTGGATGCGCTGCGGAAACTCAGCCCGCGCACGATGATGCGCAATCCAGTGATGTTCGTGGTGGAGATCGGCAGCGTGCTCACGGCCGTGCTGCTGGTGGTGAACTTTGTAACGCATCGCGGCCATTTTCGTTTTGATCTGCAGATCACGCTGTGGCTTTGGTTTACGGTGCTGTTTGCGAACTTCGCGGAGGCGATGGCGGAGGGCCGCGGGAAGGCGCAAGCCGATGCGCTGCGGCAGGCGAAGTCTGAGACCACAGCGTACCGGCTCAACAAGGCGGGTGAGATTGAAGAGGCGCCCAGTTCACAGCTACGCGTGGGTGACCGCGTGCGCGTGACGGCCGGGCAGATGATCCCCGGCGACGGCGAGGTGGTTGAGGGCGTAGCGTCGGTAGACGAATCGGCGATCACGGGCGAGTCTGCGCCGGTGATCCGCGAGGCGGGCGGTGACCGCTCGGCGGTGACGGGCGGCACGCGGGTGCTATCGGATGTGATCACCGTGCGCATCACGTCGAACCCAGGCGAAACGTTTCTGGACCGCATGATCGCGTTGGTCGAGGGCGCGGAACGGCAGAAGACGCCGAACGAGATTGCGCTTACCATTCTGCTCGCGGGTTTGACGATCATCTTTCTGCTCGCGGTGGTGACGCTGCAGCCGTTTGCGATGTATTCGGGCGCGCCGCAGACGGTATTTGTGCTGATCTCGCTGCTCGTGTGCTTAATTCCGACCACGATTGGCGGCTTACTTTCGGCGATCGGCATCGCGGGCATGGACCGGCTTGTGCAACATAATGTGTTGGCGACCTCGGGCCGCGCGGTAGAGGCCGCGGGCGATGTAAACACGCTGCTGCTGGACAAGACGGGCACCATCACGATCGGCAACCGGCAGGCTGCGGAGTTTTTGCCGGCGCCGGGTGTTTCGGCCGATCAACTGGCCGACGCCGCGCAGCTTTCGTCGCTTTCGGACGAGACGCCCGAGGGCCGCTCGATTGTGGTGCTGGCCAAAGAAAAGCACAACCTGCGCGGGCGCGAGCTGGGCCAGCTCAATGCGGAGTTTGTGCCGTTTTCGGCGACTACGCGCATGAGCGGCATCGAAGTGGATGGCCGGTCGATCCGCAAAGGCGCGGTGGACGCGATCACGCGCTACCTGCAGGAGCACGGCGCTCCCATGCCCGACCAGGTGCGGACCTCGGTGGAGGAGATTTCGCGCAAGGGCGGCACGCCGCTGGTGGTGTCGGAAAACGGCCGCGCGCTGGGCGTGATCTATCTCAAGGACGTCGTCAAGGGCGGTATGAAGGAGCGCTTCGACCAACTGCGCGCCATGGGCATTCGCACGGTGATGATCACGGGCGACAACCCGCTGACCGCGGCGGCGATTGCGCGCGAGGCCGGTGTGGATGACTTTCTGGCTGAGGCCAAGCCGAAGGACAAGATGGACCTAATTCGCCGCGAGCAGGCCGACGGTAAGCTGGTCGCGATGACCGGCGACGGCACCAACGACGCGCCGGCGCTGGCGCAGGCTGATGTGGGTGTGGCGATGAACTCGGGCACGCAGGCGGCGAAGGAGGCGGGAAACATGGTCGACCTCGACTCGAATCCGACCAAGCTGATTGAAATCGTAGCGATCGGCAAGCAGCTGCTGATGACGCGCGGTGCGCTGACCACGTTCTCGATCTCCAATGATGTGGCCAAATACTTTGCAATTATTCCGGCTATGTTTGCGGGGGTGTTTCCGGTGTTGAACACGCTGAACGTGATGCATCTGCACAATGCGGAGTCGGCGGTGCTGTCGGCGGTGATCTTTAACGCGCTGATCATTATTGGGTTAATCCCGCTGGCGTTGCGCGGCGTGAGCTACAGGCCGATGTCGGCGGCGGCGCTGCTGCAGCGCAACCTGCTGGTGTATGGCTTGGGCGGCATCATTGTGCCGTTCATCGGGATCAAGCTGCTCGATATGTTGATTGTGGCGCTGCATTTGGCTTGAGTGGAGAGTTGGAACGGAGAGTTTATGAGGAAGCAAATCATCACCGCCTGCCTGTACACGTTGATCACCGGGGTTGTGCTTGGGCTCGGCTATCCACTGCTGATCACCGGCTTGGCGCAGCTGACGATGCGCGACAAGGCTAACGGCCAGATCTTGATGAGCAACGGGGCGGCGGTGGGTTCGGCTCTCGTTGGGCAGCCATTTACCGGGCCTGGCTTTTTTCATAGTCGGCCGTCGGCGGCGGGCACAGGGTATGACGCTTCTGCCTCGTCGGGGTCGAATCTGGCGCCGACCAACAAAGCCCTGATCACGCGGGTGGAGGGCAGTGTGCAAAGCGAGGGCCATGGGCAGCTGTTGCCGGTCGATCTGGTGACTGCGTCTGGCTCGGGCTTAGACCCTGACATCACACCCGCGGCCGCGCTGTACCAGGTGCCTCGCGTAGCAGCCGAGCGCCACCTGCCGCAGCACGCGGTGCAGGCGCTGGTGGAGCAGGGGATTACGCCGCGGCAGTTCGGTTTGCTGGGCGAGCCGCGGGTGAATGTGCTGCGACTCAACCTGGCGCTGCGTCAGCTTGCGGGCGGCAAGTAGGCCCAACCTTTAGGGCTTAGCTTTCGAGCTCGGCGCTAATGAGGAACTCCTCGTCTGCAGGGCTCCAACGGATGGTGAGCACATTGGGACGGCAGCACACCTGGCAGTCCTCGACGTACTGCTGACGTGAGCCGCCCGATGCATCTATTGTCGTTTCGACCCATTCAAAGCAGCCGGCGCATTGGAAGTGAGCGGCATGCATCGTTGGCGCAGCCTCCATGTAGTTAGATGCGTAGTGAAATGCAGTAAAACTAAGATTAGTAAAGTACGTACGGCAGCATGCCAGTGATGTTTGGGCACAGAAAGATCGTCAAGCCATCGGCACAAGGCAAATCTGCGTCCAAAGCAGAATCCATGTTGCTGGCTTTTCCAAAATGACGGGTCGAACGACTCGAAGACAGGTTCGGCCTATGGCCGGTTACGTTGTGCGGCTGTGCCTGCTATTGCTCGCCGTGGCGATGCTTGGGAGTGCACGCGCGAACGCAAGCATTGGGTTGTTAGTGGGCGAACCTTTCGGCGCCTTTGGCACCATGATGCCGCAGGGCCATGCAGGGGTCTGGATGGACCACCTGTGCGCGGACACGCCCACGGCCGTGCGGCCTTGTGCGCCTGGGGAACTGGGGGTCGTTGTGTCGCGCTTCCATGATCTTCGGCAGACCGGTCTCGATTGGCTGGCCATGCCGGCTTCGGTGTTTTTATATGGTGTGGACGACCCAGCGGAAGCGCCTGTCTTTATCACGCCGGCGCTGCGGGACCAAATGCGCGAGCGATACCGCAGGGCCCACCTTGCGGCGGAGGTCCCAGACCGCGCCGGGCGGCACGGGGAGCCGCGGCCCCCGGCCTATGGGGATTGGGACGAGGCCATTGGCGCCACCTTTGACCGTCGGCTCTTTTTGTATGTGTTTGATACGACCTCAGCGCAGGATGCAGCGATCGCACAGCGGTTGAACGAGGGGCCGAACCGCCGACGGTACACCTTGACGCGGGCCAACTGCGCGGACTTTGCGCTCGATCTGCTGTCCATTCCGCTGCCGGGCGTGCTGCGTCGCAACCGGATCGCTGACTTTGACATGACCACGCCGAAGCACCTGGCACGCCTGCTGGACAACTATGGGGCAGCGCATCCCGAGCTGCATCTGCGGGTGTATGAGATTCCGCAGCTGCCGGGAACCGTGCGCCGGAGCCGGCCCATACGCGGCGCGGCAGAGTCGCTGCTGACCACCAAGCGGTACCTGGTAACCTTGCTGGTTATACAGCCCGAGGTTCCGCTGCTGGCGCTGCTGGCCTATGAGCGGCGAGGGCGATGGATGGTCGGGCGGGATGCTATGACGCTCCAGGCGGGCGCTTGGCCGATGGACTGCGACTCGGCACCAGGCAATGAGCTTAGCGAGTGGGATGGCGTTCCGGATCCTGCTGGCGTCTCGCCCCAAGGTGCCTTCGCTGCTGGGAGCGAGCTGCCCTAAGCTGCCCACCCAAGGCGTGAACGGAGCGTTGCGGGAATACTCTCTGTCCTGGGTTCGTCATTGGCTATGATGGAACTTGGACGGGTTTGTGCGAGACCCTATACAAAATTCGATGCTGCGCTTGTGGCAGCTTGGCCTCGGGTGCCCATGCCTTGCTGTGGGTGTCGCCTTGGCTGGCGTGCCGCTAGGATGTTGGGCGCAACTGCCGGCCCTTCGGGCTGTGCCGTCGGCTGCACAGGTTGATCCTGGGCAGGCGGCGGCCACGGGCCGCATTACAGGTCAGGTGCTCGATGTCGCGGGCGCCATGGCCGGAGGGGCGCAGGTAACGGTTTCCTTCGACGATGGGACGCCGACCCGTTCCGCTGTTAGCGACAGGGATGGGCGCTACTCTTTCGACGCCGTTCCCCCCGGCGCCTTCCATGTGCTGGTCTCGCTGCCGGGTTTCGATCGGGCCACAGCGGCCGGTTCCCTCACGACGGGTCAAAGCTATGTGGTCCCGCCGGTCGTGCTGCGGCTTGCGTCGGTCAATGTGACCGTAGATGCGGTCGTGGCGCCGCAGGTGCTAGCAGAGGAGCAGCTGAAAGCGGAAGAAGGGCAGCGGCTGGTAGGGCTTTTGCCGAACTTCTTTGTCAGCTACAACTGGAAGGCGCCGCCGTTGAGCACGCGGCAGAAGTTCACGTTGTCGTATAAGAATGCGAGCGACCCGGGGAATCTTGCGCTTGTGGCTGTGGTCTCCGGCGTGCAGCAGGCCGATGACGCCTTTGAAGGCTACGGCCAGGGCGCGCAAGGGTACGGCAAGCGCTATGGGGCCAACGCGGCCAACCTTGTGAGCGGAACCTTTCTGGGCGGCGCGATTCTTCCGTGGATCTTTCACCAGGATCCGCGGTATTTCTACAAGGGCACCGGCACCGTGCGCGCGCGGGCGCTGTATGCCATCTCTACCGCGGTGATCTGCCGCGGGGACAACGGCAAACGGCAGTTCGCCTGGGCAGGTGTGCTGGGCGATCTGTCATCCGGAGCCGTTTCCAACCTGTATTATCCCGACACCGACCGCCATGGGGCTGGGTTGACGGTTGAAAACGGCTTTTTGGGTATCGCTGGGGATGCCATGAATAATGTGTTCCAAGAATTCTTTTTGCAAAAACTAACCCATCGTAAAGAGAAGCAAGCGAAACCGTCACCGCAACCGTAATTTGAATGCGGAGCTTCGCTGCCGAAGAGCGCTTGCAGCTTGCACCCTACCCGCCGAAGCGGGACACTTCTTATGCACGCTAAGACTGATCTGATCTTTGTGTCCATCGCCGCATACCGCGATGCGCAGCTTGTGCCTACAGTAGAGGACTGCTTGCGCAAAGCGGACATGCCGGAGCGTGTACGTTTCGGGGTCTGTTGGCAACACGGTGAAGAAGAGACGCTGCCACCAAGTTGGGGTGAGGAGCGCTTTCGGATTTTAGGTGTCCCGTGGTTTAAGAGCCGGGGCGCCTGTTGGGCGCGCGCCGAGGTGATGACCTTATGGCAGGGTGAGCCATGGTTTTTGCAGGTCGATTCGCATTGCCGCTTCCGTCCGGGGTGGGACACGTTTCTGATCGAGCAAGCAGCATCGCTTGCACCGGCCAAGGTCGTGCTAAGTACCTACGCCTCGCCGTTTGTACCCGAAGCCGACCACATCCTAGAGCAAGCAACGCTGCAGATAGGCTTTGCAGGTTTCACCGCTGAAGGCATCCCGCACATGAAGCCACTGGCAATGCCACGCAGCGGGCGGGCACGCCGGGCGCGCTTCTTGTCGGCGGGATTTTTGTTTGCTCCCGGTCGCTTCGTGCGCGAAGTGCCGTACGATCCTGGGCTGTATTTCTTAGGCGAGGAGATCGCGATGACGGTGCGGGCCTTTACCGCCGGCTACGATCTTTTTCACCCCGGCGAGCCTGTGGTATGGCACGACTATGAACGGCGCAGCGCGGTCAAGCATTGGGACGATCATGCGGACAGGAAGCGCGTCGGCGCGGACTGGGCAGCGCGCGATCGCGGCAGCAAGGAGCGGGTACGCCGGTTGCTCGCAGGCGAGCCCCTGGAGGCGTTCCCCCTGGGCACAGAACGCACGCTCGCCGACTATGAGGCCTATGCAGGTATCTCGTTCCGTGCGCGCAAGGTGCAGGACTACACGTTGCGTGCCGAAGAACCGCCAAATCCCGTGGCTGACCCGAACTGGGCCGAGACGATTTACCCGTGGATGGTGCGGGTGGCGCTGCCTACAGCGGAGCTCTGCGATGAGGCAAGGACGGACGTGGCCATGTGGTACCTTGGCGTCCACGATGCGCTTGGCCACGAAATCTTTCGGCGTGATCTTACGGCGGCGGAGGTGGAGGCACTGCCTTGGTCGGAACCCACAATGATCCTGATTTGCGACCTGGAGGCGGGTAGCCCGCCGGCCTCATGGACGCTGTGGCCATTGAGCCAGTCGCGGGGGTGGCTGCCGAAGGTGCAGGGGAGTTTGGCGGGAGGGGACTACGCGATCGTGTTGGAGGAAGGTACCGCGGAAGGCTCGGCTTAGCCCCTTAAGGGCTGTGCGGATTGTTCATGTGCGAACCCGGCACAAATACGTTCACCCTTTGCGGTGCCGCTGCAAAGGGTGAACGTACCGTGGTATGGATTGGGTCCGGGCCTAACTGAACAAACCGTTGAGGCCGTTTGGAAAGAACACACCGGCGTACTTGGTACCGGCGGCCGGCGCTTTGGTGACGCCGGTGACGATCTGTAACACCTGGGTGGTCGTACGGCTATAGGTTCTGGAGAAGTTCGTGGAACCGACCTGGGCATCGACGATCGAGGAAGCGCCGTTGGTGGTTTTGGTGGGTTCGACATCGGGTGCGGTTTGGAAACCGACGCCGATGTCGTCCACCGTCACCGTCGCGCTGCCGGCGACGGTGGTGCCGTCCAGCGTGCTGCGCGTGAGGGCGATGGCTTGCGTTAGGCTTTGCAAACCATTGGGCGCCCCTGTCGGGTCGGCGGCGAAGATGGAGGTGCGGATGAGACCGGCATGGTAGGCCTCGACCGCGAGAATGCCGGCAGCCGCTTGCAGGTTCGCAGGCGTGGTAATGAGCGGCGCTGCGCCGCTATAGGCGGTTACACCGACATCTTCGAAGATGAAGGCGCCGATCAGGAAGTTCAGATCGTTCGCGAATGGATCGAAGGTGGTCCCGATTTGAGCAGCGGAAGCGAGGGCATTGAAGCTGTTGTACAGATCGAGGTTGGGTTGCGCTACGGCAGCCGAACCGAGCGCGTTGCGCAGAAACGTGACGTGGTTGCGTTCTTCCTGGGCGGTTTCGGTCGCATACGCCTGCACGGCTGCAATCTTCCAGGGCACCTTGCAGTTGGCAGGGCCGCCGCTCTTCGTGACTACAGAACCGCCATTGGTGGCGGCAGTGCCCGCGCCGACGCCCACGCCTTCAGCGTCAATGGTGACGCCGCCGGTAGCCAGGGTGTAGAACTGCGCCTCGATGTACTCGAGGTTCAGCGCGAAGTTGAGGATGTCGGTATCGGTAAAGGTGGTAGCGGCGTGCGCTTCAGCGGCGTTGAAGCCGGCAAAAGCCAGCCCTGCCAGGGCTGCGCCGCCCAACGTGAGCATCTTGCGGCGGCTGTTGACGAGGATCTCGTCGAGCTGCTGTGTTTCAAAATTTGCCATGAAAATCGTCCTTAGCTGCGGGTCGCGTAGATCGTGCCGTTGAGGCCGTTAGGGAAGAAGCCGCCTTTGTTCACGCCAGCCCCTGGGGCTGCGGCGTACACGATGTGCATGACCTGATCGACGGTGCGGGCGTACCCAATTGAGTTGGTTGCGTCGGCAGCGACGATGCTGCTGGCCGGCTTGTACTGGGTCGGGTCGAAGACGGTCGGGTAGGGCGGTAGCGGGGTGATGGGTGTTTCCATGCCGCCGCCCAGTTTGGCGCGCACAGCGCTGATCTGGTTGGCATAGGTGATGTAGGTGTTGTTGGGCGTCACCGTGCCGTTGGCGGTGGTGGCGTTTAGGATCGAGTCCGCAATCAGCAGCGTACGGACTTCGGCGGCATGGTAGGCCTCTACCGGATGAATTCCCAGCGCTGCCACAAGATTGGCTTTGGTGGTGAGCTGCGCAGCAGCCCCGGCATAGGCCGTGACACCGACGTCCTCAAAGGCAAAGGCGCCGACCAAGAAAGTTTCGAAGCTCGCAAAGGGGTTGAAGGTGGAGCCGATACCCGCCGCTGTGGCAACGGCATTGAAGCCGTTTACAAAATCGATGGCCGGCCGGCTCACCGCGCCGCCGCCAAGGGCATTGCGCAGATAGCGCACGTGGTCGAGCTCGTTTTGTGCGATCTCAAAAAGGTAGTTCTGCTGCGCCGGGGTCAGGTTCGGAATCTGGGTGGTCTTCGGAACCGTGACGGTCGTGGTGGAGGTGCCGGCATCGGCAGCCGAAAGGCCGTTTCCCGTCGCGGCGCGTAGGTAGAACTCGGCTTCGAGGTACTCAAGGTTCAGCGCAAAGTTCAGGTAATCGGCGTCGTTATAGCTCGGCGAGGGATTGGGAACCGGCGTGGGGGTAGGCGTAGGGTTGGGCGTCGGTGGGTAGCTGCTGCACCCGGTAACGACGGTGACCGCGGCGGCTGATCCGGCGCCGGCGATAAAGCTTCGGCGCGAAAGAGCCTTATCGACAAGGTCCTTCAATGTTTCATTCACTTGCATCTCTCCTGCGTTTGCCTCGGCCGGTCTGTGGACACCCGATCTAGCCCGGCGATTGAGGAACGCTTGGGGTTCATGGTTGGATTGGCTCGACGCACAAATCTTTCTCGTCGAAGGGTAGTTTCGCAGTGCGGGCAGCGTGGTGACGCACGCCTATCAAAACGCGTCGAAACGGGATTGCCTATGACACCTTTGGGGTAGTGACAGCGCAGCCATCTTGTGGGGTGGAGTGCTGCAAAGAGGTTTAGGGATCACGGCGGCAACAGTATCGGGCAGAGCGGATACATGTCAAGATCAATAGTTGGTCAAATGTGAATTTCGGCCATGCCTGCGCTTGCGAGGACCGGGGCAGCCTACCGTACCTTGGAATTATGCAAAAGCAGAAGTTGTGGTTGGCTTTGTGTTTGCCCCTTCTGGTGTATGGGCAGGCGGACGCGCAAACGGCAGCAGCGCCGCTCGGGGCGCAAGTGAATCTGCCCAGCAGCAAGCAGGTTGAGCGCAGCTTGCCAGGCGCACCGGCCCGTACCAACAGCTTGCCGATGTCGCTAGCGATTTCGCCTGACGGGCGCTATGCCGCGACACTCAACGCGGGTTACGGCGTAGCGGAGTCGCACTATGACCAGTCGGTGCTGGTGGTCGATCTCGCGGCGGGCAAGCCGGTCGACTTTCCGGATCCACGCACGGCGGCGCACGGGTCGCATCAGACGCTTTTTCAGGGGCTGGCCTGGAGCCGCGATGGGCAGCGGTTATATGTGAGCTTCGCGTCGTTGTCGGTGCCCGAAGGGGGCAAGCCGGACGAGACCGGCAATGCCATTGGCGTGTACAGCTTCCGCGATGGCGTGCTGACCGCCGAAAAGCTGCTTCCGGTGCCGTTGCAGCGCTTGGCGGCGGGCAAAGAGCAAAGTACGGCCACGGCGGCGAGGCGCGAACCGGGCATGGCCATCCCGTACCCGGCGGGGATCGCGGTGGTGGCGGGGCCGGTAGGTGCGGGCGACCGGCTCTTGGTGGCGAATAATTTGTCGGACAACGCCGTGCTGCTCGATGCGGGGACCGGCGCGGTGGTGGCGACGATGGATCTTTCGACCGTCCCTGCCGTGCCGGCAGCCTACCCTATGGCGGTGACGGCGACGCGCGATGGGCGGCGTGGGTTTGTGGCGCTGTGGAACGGCTCGGCGGTGGTGGCTTTAGATCTGGTGCGGGGCCGCGTGCTGAGCCGCGTCATGCTGCTGCCGCCGAAGTCGCCGACCGCGGCTGGGTCGCACCCGGCCGCGCTGGCGCTCAGCCCCGATGAGCGGACGCTCTATGTGGCTTTGGCCAATCGCGACATGGCGGCGGCCGTGGCCGTGCCCGCCAAGGCGGAGGCGCCGTTGCGGATCGCAGGCTTCTTTGACACGAAGCTGCCGGGGCAGAGCTACTTCGGCGCGGTGCCCGATGCGCTCGCGGTGGCGCCGGACGGCAAGCGCCTGTTTGTGGCCAATGCGAGCTCCGATGCGGTGGCGGTGTACGACACGCAGGCTGCCGGGCGCGAGGGCGAGGCGATGGTAGCGAAGCGTCCGCTGGGATTTGTGCCGACCGGCTGGTCCCCGACCGCGCTGGGGGCGACGGCGACCGAACTGCTGATCGCGACGGCGAAGGGCGAAGGAACCGGGCCGAACAATAGGCCGCAGCGGGACTCCAGCGAAACCGGCGCCCGGCGCGAGCGTACCTATATCGGCACGCTGCTGTATGGGTCGTTTGCGCGAGTGCCGATGGCGGAGGTGAACGCGCACCTCCGAGCCATGACCGAGGAGGTGGAGACGGCCAACCGGATGCACGCCGCCGAGGAGCGGATCGCGTTTCGGGCGGGAGTGAACCCGATCCGGCATATCGTGTACATCATCAAGGAAAACCGCACCTTCGATCAGATCCTTGGCGACGAGCCGGCAGCGAACGGCGATGCGAGCCTGACGATGTATGGGCGCGCGATTACACCTAACCAGCACCGGCTGGCCGAGCAGTTTGGGATTTTGGATAACTTCTACGATTCGGCCGAGGTTTCAGGCGATGGGCACGTGTGGTCGAACGCGGCGATCACCTCGGACTACACCGAGAAGACTTGGCAGCAGAGTTATCGCGGACGGGAGCGGACTTACGACTATGAGGGCGTGGTGGCCGATCGAGTGCCGTTGTTGCAGGGCATACCGGATGTGAACGAGCCGGCGAGCGGCTATCTGTGGAGCAACCTGGCGGCGCACGGCAAGAGCTTGTACCACTTTGGCGAATACATTTCGACTCAGTTCTGCTCGGAGGGCAAGCCGACCGCGCGGCAGCAGCGATCGCCGTTCGAAGGCACGCCGGAAGGCCAAGCAACGGGCTGCCCGCGCGCGGCGATCCGGAAGGGTGAGGCGATCCCGGCAAATTACGGAGGCGGGGTGAGCCCGTACCCGTGGGCGATTCCGCTGATTGCTTCCAACACGGCAACCAAGCCCGAGCTGCAAGGGCACTTTGATCCGCTCTACCCGGATTTTGAGACCGCGTTTCCGGACCAGTTGCGGGTGGAGGAGTTTTTGACCAAGTTTCGCGGCTGGACGAGCGATCGTGCGGCAGGGCGGGATACGATGCCGAGCTTCCTTCAGCTGCGTTTGCCCAACGACCACACGGCGGGGACGCGGCCGGGCATGCCGCGGCCGGCGGCTTCGATTGCGGACAATGATCTTGCCGTGGGGCGAGCGGTGGAGGCGGTGTCGCATAGCGATTTCTGGGCAGATACGGTGTTTTTCATCCTGGAAGATGACGCGCAGGATGGGGCCGATCATATGGATGCGCACCGAAGTTTGTGTTTGGTGATCAGCAAATATGCGCCGCGGGCCCAGGCAGGCAAGCCATTTGTGGACCACCGGTTTTACACAACAGTGAGCGCGGTGCGCACGATGGAGAGTTTGTTGGGGCTGCCGCCCATGAACAACAACGATGCGTTTGCGCCGCTGATGGGCACGATGTTTGCGGGAGCAGGGGATCAGCCGCCCTTTACGGCCGATGTGAGTAATCGCGAGAACGGCTTGCTCTTTGAGGCAAACACGGCGAAGAGTCCGGGCGCCCGAGCTTCGGCACGTATGGATTTTTCGCACGCGGACCAGGCGCCGACCGCGGCGCTGAATGTAATCCTGTGGCGCGAGGCAATGGGGGTAAAGCCGTTGCCGGAGAGCTTGCGGCACCCGGCTCGTGCGGCGAAACGGCGGAACAATCGGGACAATCGGGACAATGACGATTAGCGCGGCGAGGTCTTGTTTGGTTTTGCGCTGGTTTTCGGACGCTTCGGTGCCGTTTTGCGTGGGGTGGAGGTGCTACGCGTGAGGGCGTCCCGAAGGGTGTCCAGGTCCTGCTGAAACTGTGCGGAAGGGAGCTCATCAAGAAAGGTGAGGAGTTCGGCGTGAACCGCGGGGGTGGGGTCGCCGGCGGCATGTTTGACGGCATGGAGCAGGGTGCAAAGGTGGTCTTCCTGCCGCGCAATGGTTTGAAGGGTGTGAAGCAGGGCGTTGATGCGGTAGAAGAGCGGGGATTGGGGTTGGGCTGGAGGGGGGTGCGTGCTCATCCGAGGTCCTCCGACGGTGTATGTGATGCGTGACGTAGGGTGGGGCCTGTGCATCGCGGGGGTGGTATCGAGGTAAGGAGTGGATGAAGTGGCTATTTAGGGAGGGCCTTTGGTCCTGGCCTTGTAAGCAAGGGAAGATAGGTGGGGGCCGAAGGAGACTCTAAGGGTGAAGCTACCGGTTGATGCTTTGTTGCCGGAGGTGGTGGAGCTATTGACGCGGGGGCCGAGCTTGTTGCTAGAAGCGGCGCCGGGGGCGGGCAAGACGACACGGGTGCCGGCAGCGCTGTGGGAGGTGGTGGCCGGGGAGGTACTGGTGCTGGAGCCGCGGCGCATGGCGGCTCGGTTGGCAGCGCGGCGCGTAGCCGAGGAGCGGGGCGAGGCGGTTGGGGAAACCGTAGGCTACCAGGTGAGGTTTGAGGAGGTCGCCGGGCCGCATACGCGGCTGCGCTTTGTGACCGAGGGCATTTTGACCCGGCGGTTGTTGCGGGACCCCGGGTTAACGGGCGTGGGGGCTGTGGTGCTGGATGAATTTCATGAGCGGCACCTGGATGGGGATCTGGCGCTGGCCTGGTTGCGGCGGCTGCAAGGGCAGCGGCCGGAACTGAAGGTGGTGGTGATGTCGGCGACGCTGGATACGGCGGCAGTGGCAGGGTTTTTGGGCGGCTGCCCGGTGCTGCGGTCGGAGGGCCGGATGTTTCCGCTGGAGGTGCGGCATTTGCCCTACATGGCGCGGCCGCTGGGCGAGCAGGTAGCTGAGGCGTTGCGGTTGCTGTTGC
>CAXTTZ010000038.1:0-16854 GCA_964247325.1 uncultured Acidobacteriaceae bacterium
GGTGAAGGTTCTCTTTGTTTACGATAAGGGTTTCCGCGTGGAGGATTGTGTGCCGCTTTGGGAAACAAGCTGACGCAAAGGGCGCGGAGGGGCGCGACGGGCTCGGTGGCGTGCTGTGGTGCGCGAAGGCGTGTTGCGGCGTGCTGTGAAAACAAGATGCATCGGAGGGTGGGCGGCGGCGTCCTATCTGCAACCGGAGGACCTTTGAGTATGTCTGCTGCTTTGCCTGTGAACCCGACGCATGGCGACCCGCGGTACCCGATCGGCCCGTTTGTGCCGTCGGAGGTGATTACGGAGGAGGATCGACGGTACGCGATTGTGACGTTGGCGGAGATGCCGGAGCAGCTGCGCGAGGTGTTGCGGCCGCTCGATCCTGACCAGATGAACACGCCCTATCGGGAGGGCGGCTGGACGGTGCGGCAGTTGGTGCACCACCTTGCGGACTCGCACATGATTGCGTTTGACCGGGTGCGGCGCGCGCTGACCGAGGACTGGCCGGAGGTGCGGGGCTACGACGAGAAAGGGTTTGCGCAACTTGCGGATCGGACGGCGCCAGTGGAATGGTCGCTGGAGATTGCGGAGGCCGTGCATGCGCGCTGGGTGACCGTTCTGCAAAGTTTGACGGAGGAGCAGTGGGCGCGCGGGTTTCGGCATAACGAGCGCGGGCCGGTGCGGATTGATGCGGCGACGCTGTTGTATGCGTGGCACTCGCGGCACCATGTGGCGCATATCAGTCATCTGCGGGCGGAGCAGGGTTGGTGAGGTTGGGGTAAGGAAGGCGGGGTGTAGCGTTTTGGGACGCTGGCGCAGTGGGAGGTGCCCTGTTGGTTCGAAGCCGTCCCCCGAACGGGGCAGAGCCAGGGCGGGTAACCGTCGCTAGGCTTGCGGTATGGCGTCCGCTGCTGTGCCTTCCGCTGCTAAGTTGTCCGCTGCTGTGCCCGACCGACCGGCCGGGCAAACACCGGAGATGCTGGCGGCTGTTGTGCAGGAGTTCCTGGCGGAGCATCCGGAGGCGGTCGCGTTTGAGGAGGGCAGGGCGGTTTTTGCGCTGAACGAGGCGCAATATGCCGTGCGGAGCGAGCATGGCCGCTGCGTGCTGCAGATTTGGAGCGGCGAGCGCAACCTGGTGCGCACGGTGGTGGGAGCGACCGAGCGCCAGGGCACATTGCGCCTTCAAACGAAGCGCTTTGGACATGCCAACGGCCAGCGGCTCGACCTTGTGAGCGCGGTGCAGCGGCGCACGCCACGAACGCGCGAGCCGGCGCGTAAGGCCTATCTGGAGGTGCTGGAGCGGGTGCTGCAGCGCGAGTTTCCGGACTGGGTGCCCGAAGCGTTTCGGACGGCGATGGACCTGGAGCGGTCATTTGGGCCGGCGTATGCGCGCGGTGTGCAGGTGCGGGGCAGGGAGGCCTGGGCTGTCATCGGGGTGGGGGCGGCGGAGTCGCAGGCGGTAATCGACGGCGTGCTTACCTTGGGTGTTTTGTGGTTGCACCATTGCCGCGAACGAGCCGAAGGGCGGCGGCTGTTTCGGGGCTTGCGTCTGGTTTTACCCTGGGACGCGTCGATGCTGACATTGGCCCGGCTTGCCTGGATGAATCAGGCCGCGGCGCAGTGGGAGCTGTACGAATTGGACGAGCGGACCGAAGAGCTGGCGGAGCGCGATGCAGCGGACCAGGGCAACGTGCGCACGCGGCTGGTGCATGCGCCCGACCTTTCAGCGGCACGGGAGCGGTTTGCTTCTGCGATCGTGCAGGTAATGGCGTTGGTGCCGGCGGGGGAGCACCACCGCGTCGAGCATCGCCTGCGGTCGCCGACGGAGCTTGCGTTTTTGCTGCATGGGATGGAGTTTGCACGGGCGCGCTTGCGGGTAGTTCCAGGCACGTTTCGGTATGCGCTGGAGAGTACCGTTGGGGTGGGCACGGCGGAGACGGTACTGGCGGAGGGCACGCGAAAGTCGCTCGCTTTGCTGGTTGCGGACCTGTTTCGACGCCGGAACGCACAGGCGAGGGTAGCCGGAAGGGACCCGTACGCGACTGGGCCGGGCCGCAGCATCGGCGTGTCTACCGGGCGGGCGGCGCATGAGCGGCTTCGGCGCTTTGAGGGAGCACCGAATCGGCTGGAGGTGCGCGAGCGCGCCGTGGCAGCAGGCCGCGATCCGCTATACAGGGCGGCGCCCGAGCGTTGGCTGGAGTCTGTGTTGCGGGAAAATTTGGCGCCTTTAACGCGTTCTTTGGCGTCCTGCGTGCCGTCGTTGACGGAGGACCAGCGATGGGGTGCGTTGGGCGAGGGAGCGCATTTTGCGAATGACTTTGATCCGGATACCCGGGGCAATCGTGCAGACCTGAACGAAGATTGGAGCGGACGGTCGCGCGAAAGCAGGGACGATCGCCTGATTCCGCGGTTTAATCCAGCGTATGTGTACACGCAGGTGCCGGCGATTGCGGGAGCAAGCGATCGCGGCATGCTGGATCTGCTCGGGGTGACCGAGGATGGTCGCCTGGCGGTGATTGAGCTGAAGGCGGCGGATGATCTGCAGCTTGCTTTGCAAGGGCTGGACTACTGGATCCGTGTGCGACACCACCACGCGCAGACCCATGATGCTGACACGGGCTTTCCGACCGGTATGGGCGAGTTGCAACGGCATGGGTACTTCCGCGGTTTGGAGCTTTCGCCCTTGCCGCCGCGGCTGTACCTGGTAGCGCCCGCGCTGCATGTACACCCGGCGACCGAGGTGGTGCTACGGTACGTTTCGCCGGAGGTGCCATGGACCTTGCTGGCGCTGGATGAGCGCTGGCGGCAGGAGGTGCGGGTGGTGTGGCGCAAGAAAGGAGGTGCTGCGCGATAACGCTTGCCGTCGTAACGATCCGTAGGTTCTGCGCTGAGCGGTTTTCCGAGCAGGGCTCCCTAGGGTTGGAGGACGCGGATGACCTCGCTTTGGGCATGCGGGGATCTTAACTGCAAGCGGGCGCTTGGGAGATGTCTCGGCAGGACCACAGCTTTGCCGCGTGGGAGCTCGAGCGTTTGGCCCGCTTCGGGGACAAGCAGCGCTTCCTCGTCGAGGGCGACCAGGATTTGCAGCTTGCCTTCGGCTTTGAGCGGCTTGTCTGTTTCGGCGGCGAGCGAGAAGCGGTCCACGGCGAAGTAGGGTGAGGAGACCAAGCGCGTGAAGCCGTCCATCGGTACTGGGTTTACCAGTCCCGCGGCAGTTTCGGTGCGCGTGACGCCGACACCGGACTCGATGTGCAGCTCGCGGGGGCGGCCGTAATCCCAGAGCCGGTAAGTGGTGTCGCTGTACTGCTGCGTTTCGAGCACGACCAGGCCGGGTCCAATGGCATGTACGGTGCCAGCGTCGACGAAGACCATGTCTCCTGCTTGGACCGGGATCATCCGGAGCTTCACTTCGAGGGAGCCATCGGCGATGGCGGCTTTGACCTCGGCGTTGGTGAGCGGCTCGCGAAAGCCGACCGCAACGGCGGCGCCGGGTTCGGCTGAAAGCACGTACCAGCACTCGGTTTTGCCGCGCGGCATACCGAGATCTTGGGCCTGCTGGTCGTTGGGATGAACCTGCACCGAAAGCTTTTCGCGTGGAAACAGCAGTTTGAGCAGCAAAGGGAAGCCTTCGGCTGCTGGATCGCCGAAGTCGGAGGGAGCAAGGGCAGTGAGGTCGGCAAGGCTCTGCCCCGTGTTGGGGCCGTTTGCGGCGACGCAAGTTTCTGCTGTGAGCCAGATTTCGCCGATGGGTTTCGTTAGGGGCGCCGCGTCCGTATGCCAAGGTTCGAGCGAGGTCACGCCCCAGATGCGCTCCACGAGAATGGGTTCAAGGATGATGGGCTGGGCAAAAGCGGGCATGCGAGGCAGCTCCTAGGGTCGGCTTTTGGGGCTGCGACCGTTCAAGACCAGTGTATCTGCGGTGCTAGTCGGCATTGTGGAAAGGATACGGAGCAGTCGGGCTGTTTGCATATTTTGGTAGGCAGGAAGGAGCGAGGGAGAGTAGATTGTTCGGCATGCTGCGTATAAGGTTGCTCTGCTTTCGGCGTGCTCGAAGGGCGTGCTGGCTTGTGTTGGCTTGTGGGATGGCAGGCGTCGTTCCGGGCTCGGCCGTGATGGAAGCGGAGATCCGGCTTCCGCACATGATTTCGGACCATGCGGTCTTGCAGCGTGACCGGCCCCTTCATCTTTGGGGTGAGGCGACCGCGGGAGCGCGTCTGTCGGCAGAGTTCCACAATCAAAAGGTAGCCGCTGTGGCCGATCGGCTTGGGCACTGGAGCGTGTGGCTGCAGCCGGAGCCCGCAGGCGGGCCGTACACGCTAACGCTGAGTGGCGATGGTCCGGAGACGACCGTCACCGATCTGCTGGTGGGCGACGTTTGGTTTGCTTCTGGGCAAAGCAATATGGATATGCCGCTTGAGGGGTTTGGTCCGGGAACGCCGGTAAAGAATGGAGCGCAGGAGATTGCGGCGGCGACGAACCCGCGATTGCGCTTGCTGCTGGTCACAAAGAAGGGTGCAGATTTTCCGCTGCAGGACACCGCGGGAGGCAGCTGGACGACCTGTACGCCGGCGACGGCGCAGCACTTTTCGGCGGTGGCGTACTTCTTCGGTCGAGAGATTGCGGCGAAGGAGAAGGTGCCAATCGGGTTGATCGATGCGACCTGGGGTGGAACGCCGGCGGATTCATGGATGTCGCTGGACACCTTGGGAAGTAACCCGCAGTTGTTACCCGCGTTTGCGAGTCGTGCGCGCTTCGCGGCGGGAATTGTCGACGCGGAGACGGCGTCCGTGGCCGAAAAGGCTGAAGACGCGGCGGCGAAGGCGGAGGGTAAGCCGATGCCGGCGCACCCGTGGCACCCGGACCCGAACTCGTGGAACCCGGCGGGTTTGTATAACGGGATGGTTGCGCCGTTTACGCCGCTCTCGATCAAGGGATTTCTTTGGTACCAGGGCGAGACGAACTCGGGCCCGGGCCGAGCGCCGTACTACGCCACGCTGTTTCCGGCGCTGATTGGGGACTGGCGCGCGCGGTTTGCGCAAGGGGATTTGCCGTTCCTGTTTGCGCAGATTTCCTCGTTCCGCTCGCCGGGGGAGGACTGGGGCACCCTGCGCGATGCGCAGCGGCGGGCACTGGCCGTGGCGAACACCTCGATGGCGGTGACGCTGGATGTGGGGCTGGCGAACAATGTGCACCCGCCGGACAAGCAGACCGTGGCGGCGCGGCTGGCGCTGGGTGCGCGGGCGCTCGCCTACGGCGAGCCGGTCGTGTACCGCTCGCCGCTGTTTCGGCAAGCGAGCACGGAGTTGCAGGCGGACGGCAGCACAGCGATGCGGGTATGGTTTGAGTCAGGGGGCGGGCTGCACTTCGGCGAGGGCGCGGCAACTGGGTTCGAACTGGCCGGCGCGGACCACAAGTTCGTGCCGGCGCAGGCGAGGGTGGAGGGGGAAACGGTCGTGGTGGCGTCGCCTACTGTGGCGAAACCGGTGTATGTGCGCTACGGCTGGATGGGCGTGATGGAGAACAACCTGTTCAACCAGCAAGGCCTACCGGCCTCAACATTCACCTCGGAGGCGGATCCTCAAAGGTAGGATCGGGAGCGCGCAGATCAGGGGTGCGGAGTCGCTGGACAGGTGCAGCTAAATGGACTACATTGTAGTTATTATGATTGATCCGCAATCCTTGGGCGAGTTCGAGCAGATGGTGTTGCTGGCCATTTTGCGGCTGGAGGATAGCGCGTATGGGGTGAGCATCCGTAAGGAGATCGAGATGTGCACGGTGCGTGCGGTGACGCCGGGAGCGCTGTACACGACGTTGGAGCGACTGGAGCGCAAGGGACTCGTGGCGGCGCGCAATGGGGAGCCGACCCCGAAGCGCGGGGGGCGGGCGAAGCGGTTCTACGCGGTGACCGACGTTGGGCGGGCGAGGTTGGTGCAAGCGCAGGCGGCATTTCGGCGATTGCTTCAAGGGCTGGAGTTGATCGGAGAAAGCCATGGATAGGGCAAGGATTGCTGAAAACCTTTTGCGGGTTGTTGTAAGTCGGGATCGAGCGCGGGCGATGGTTGGGGATGTGATCGAGGAGCACGGTACTACCCGCGGGACAAGGTTCTGGATAGCCTTCGCAAAGCTTTTTGTAGCTTTCGCGTGGCGGCCAGTACTAGCCTTTACTATAGCTTTTCTAGTTGGCATTCTTTTCCCATTTTATCTTTCCGTTGTAGCCGCAAGACATCTCTTCTTTGGGCAGATGCAGCCGTGGGCGTCCTTGTTTCCGGCAGAGCAGTACGGAAATTTTTGTGGTCCCTTGGGGACGTTGGCTGCGTTTACGCTGGTGAAGTTTGGGATGCGCGGCCGGTTATGGGTGGTGAGTGCTGTTTGTATTGTTCCCGCAGTTTTGAAGGTGTACTCTTTCTGGACGCCGCGATTAGAGCAGATGGCGTGGGTAGCAGGTATTGCCGTGATCATCTTCTGTTTTATCGATGGAAGAAACAGGCGATCGTTTGCGATTGTAACGGTTATAGTGTTACTGCATTGGTGTCTCGGGAGAGCAGACGGTTTCGCTTTCGCCTATCTTGTTCGGCATGCTATCTTCTCCAGCACTCTCAGAATGCTGCTTGGTGCTTTGGAGCTTATAGCTACTCCTGTAATCGAGATGGCTGTATGCTCCTCACTATACCGTCGTTTCATGACGACGAATCTGCTTGCTAGTTAACTTCATCATCTGGTTGCGAACGTTAAACGGGAGCTACTTATGAGGAACGAAAAAGTTTCAGGTAGGGTTAAGCTACGGGTTATGATAGTCCTGTTGTGTATGGCTTGGCCCTGGCCCGTATGGGCCCAAGGGGATAGGCCGCAAGCTATGGCGTTCGAGGTGGCGACGATCAAGCCGAGTAGGCCCGGTAATCCTAATTCTGACTTCAATTTTGATCCAGGCCGTTTCAGTACAAAGAATGTCCGTTTGCAGCAGATTGTTCGTTATGCCTACCACCTAAGTTCCGGAGCCGACGATCAGTTGCTTGGAGGGCCTAGCTGGATTGAAACAACAGCCTTTGATATCCAGGCGAAGGAGGATGAGGCCGTAGCGGCGCGGTTGCAGGCGTTGTCGCAGGAGCAACGTGAAGAGGCTGTGCGGTCCATGCTGCAGCGATTGTTGGCGGACCGGTTCAAGCTTAAGATGCATACGGAGACGAGGGAGCGGAACGTGAATGTTCTGATGGTGGCGAAGGGTGGACCTAAGTTGGCCGTCGCCGAGCACGCCTCGTCATCGGATCGTGGCAAGGCACAGGAGACGCAGGAGTGGAGTGGGTTACATAATAGCGGAGGACAGATGGAAGGGAGAGATGTAACTTTGGCTGTCTTCACGGATACGCTGGGATACCAGCCTGAGTTTGGCGGGCGAACGTTGGTGGATAAGACGGGACTTATAGGACGATATAACTTCAAGTTGAAATGGACGCCAGAGCAGACTGCAGAGGCGGGTACGGAGGCTAGCGGGCCGTCGCTGTTTTCCGCGTTGCAGGAGCAGTTGGGGTTGAAGGTAGAGGCGCGCAAGCTGCCGATGGAGGTTGTTGTGATCGACCACGTGGAGATGCCGTCGGCGGATTAGGGTTGCGCCGCAGCGGCTTGTCCTCACATCAAAGTAGATGAGGAGATCATGATGCCGACATCATCTGCTGTTGCGCCCACGTTCAAGCTGGGTGGAGAACTTGAGATTCATCGTTTGGGATTTGGTGCGATGCGCATCACGGGCGAGGGGATTTGGGGAGAGCCGAAGGACCAGGAGGCGGCCAAGAAGGTGCTGCGCCGGGCGGTCGAGCTTGGAGTGGACTTTATCGACACGGCCGACAGCTATGGTCCGGAGGTGAGCGAACGCCTGATCGGGGAAGCGCTGGCGCCGTACCAGGCGGGGTTGGTGATTGCGACCAAAGGTGGGTTGACGCGGCAGGGGCCGAACAAGTGGCTGCCGGTGGGCCGGCCGGAGTACCTGCAGCAGCAGGTGGAGATGAGTCTGCGGCACCTGAAGCTGGAGACGATTGCGCTGTGGCAGCTGCACCGGATCGACCCGAAGGTGCCGGTAGAGGAGTCGCTAGGTGTGATTGCGCGGATGCAACGGCAGGGCAAGATTCGGTTTGTGGGCTTGAGTGAGGTTTCGGTGGAGCAGATCGAGCAAGCGCGCAAGACGGTGCAGATTGTGAGCGTGCAGAACGAGTACAACATCACCAATCGCAAGAGCGAGGCGGTGCTGGAGTACTGCGAGAAGAACGGGATTGCGTTTATTCCCTGGTTTCCGGTGGCGGCGGGCAAGCTGGCGCAGCCGGGCGGCAAGCTGGACCAGATGGCGCACAAGCATGGGGCGACCGTGGCACAGCTGTCGCTGGCGTGGCTGCTGCAGCGGTCGCCGGTGATGCTGCCGATACCGGGGACGAGCTCGGTGGCGCACCTGGAGGAGAACATGAAAGCCGCTGAGGTGCAGCTTTCAGAGACCGAAATGCAGGAGCTGGAGGCGGCGGCGAAGTAAGCGGGGAAGAGCTGACGCAAAGGACGCAAACGAAACGCCAAGGTGCGCCACGGTTAGTGGCGGGTCTTGGCGTTTCTGGCTTAGGAGCGGTGGGTTAGGCGGTTTGCCAAGCGATGAGCTAGGGGGCGGAGGAGGCGGCGGAGGTGGTCTTTCGTTGCGGTAGGTTGAGGAATGGCGTCGCCGGCTGCAAAACGTTGCAGGAGTTTGGTTTCGCCGAGGCTTTCGGCCCAGGGTTGGAAGCCGGGCAGGAGGGCGGGGCGTTCTTCGGGGCGAAACTCCTGGGCGGCAGCGGCCAGGTAGCGGCGGAGGTTGGCGCGGCTGGCGGCGGGGATCCAGGTGCGGTCGCGCAGGTTGAGGCGTTCGGCGGCGAGCGGAAGCACATCGCGGAACATGCGCTGTTCATCACGAAGCCACGGACCGATGCGGTTGCGGAATTTGTTGCCGTCGTGGCCGAGGCGGTAGCCACTGATGAGTTTGGGCTCGTAGACGAAGCTGCCAAAGGGGGCAAGTTGGGCGAACATGGGCCAGTCGCCGAAGCTTTCCATGTCGGCAGGGTAGCCGCCGGAGCGCTCGAGCGCCTCGCGGCGGACGGCAAAGGCCGCGAAGCTGGCTTTGGGGCCGTGGCGTTGCTCGAGTAGCGTTTGGGGCGGCAGGGTAACGGATCGCACGCTGAGGAGGTACTGCTGGCTGAGCACGCGGTCGGCGGCGTCGATGTTTTCCCAACCGGCACGGACGAGGACGGCGTCGGAGCGGCGCTCGGCCCCGCGCAGAAGCGTTTCGCAGAAGCTGGGGTAGGCGAGGTCGTCGCTGGAGAACAGGGTGAGCCAGTCGCCGCTGAGCTGGGCGAGGATGTGCCTCCATTGGCCGCTGATGTTGCTGCCGGCGGGCGGTTGGGTTATGCGAAGGAGCCCGGGGTGACGGGCGGCGTAGTCGGCAAGAATGTCGGGGGTAGCGTCGGTGCTTTGGTGGTCGGAGACGATGATTTCGTCGGGTGGACGCGTTTGGTGAAGCAAAGAATCGAGGGTCGCGGGAAGGAAGTCGGCTTGATTACGGGTTGGGATGCCCACCGAAAATCGCAGGCGCTGGCCCATGCGTGCGATTGTAGCAACGGGCCGGCGTGACTTTTGTGGGAGAACCTTTGCGCCCTTTGTGCTATGGCAAGGCTGGTTCGGGGATGTTGGAATGACTTTGAGAGTTTTCGAGTTCTTTGACAACGAGTTCTTTGACAACGGAAGAATCGGCTCGCGCGGTGAAGAACGCTTCCACGCGATCCATCACCTCAAGGCCGTGTTTGGCCTCGAAGATCTGGCGGCGCAGGGTGGCGCCTCCGGGGACGCCGTGGGTGAACCAGCTGGCAAACTGCTTCATCTTGCCGATGGCGTCGCGTTGAGCGGTTTGGTGGTTGTGCTTTTGACGCTTTTCGTCGTCGGTGAGCGCGGGGGTAAGCACCCCGGGGTGCTCGGCGACCTCGGCCAGGAGGCGGCCGAAATAGTCGCGGATCATGCGGTAGCGGTCCGCGTCGGTGGGTAGTGTGTACGTGCCGGTGCCGGTGCGCTGTTTGGTGGCGGTGTACTCGGCGATCTGGCGAAAGATCCACGGATTAGCGGGCGCGGCGCGGCCGATCATGACGGCGTCGCAGCCGGTCGCCTCGACCATGGCGCAGGCGTCTTCGGGGGTGCGGATGTCGCCGTTGCCGATCACGGGCAGGCGCACGGCATCTTTGACGGCAGCGATCCACTCCCAGCGAGCCTCGCCGGAGTAACCCTGCTCGCGGGTGCGGGCGTGGAGGGCGACCGCGTTGAGGCCGCAGTCTTCGGCGATCTTGGCGAGCTCGACACAGACGATGTTGCTGTCGTTCCAGCCCATGCGGAACTTCACGGTGAAGGGGATGCGCACGGCGGCGCGAACCTGCTCGAAGATGGTGCGGATCAAGGGAAGGTTGCGCAGCAGGCCTGAGCCGCCGTTACAGGCGACGACCCGCTTGGCCGGGCAGCCGAGGTTGAGGTCGACCAGGTCGAACCCGGCGTCCTCGATGATGCGTGCGGATTCGGCGAGAGTTTGGGGGTTGGAGCCGAAGATCTGTGCGGAGATGGGGTGCTCATCCTCGTAGTAGGTGAGGTAGCGGCGGCGTTTGGTCTCACGCATGCGGGAAAGGCCGTCGGCGGAGGTGAACTCGGTCATGATGAGGCCGCAGCCGGAACGCTCGTTAGTGGTTTCGCTGTCCACGTCTGAGGAGGCCGCGGCATGCGGTGCATCCGCGACGGAGGTGTACATGGAGGCGTTCCTGATGAAGCGGCGAAAGACGGTGTCGGTGACGCCCGCCATGGGAGCGAGCACCGTCGCCGGGGCGATGCGGATGCCGCCGATGCCGAAGGCAGCGGGTACGCTAGCCTGGGCGGGCATGTGGCGATCGACGGTGGTGGTCCAGCGCTTGTCCATGAGGATTGGATGAGGTTTTATTTCGCGGGCTTCGTTGCGACGGCGCTTCGGAGGGACCGGATGAACGCGGGCCAGCGCAGAAGATTGAGGCAAAAATTATTTTGGGCAGCGCGCGACTTGTTTCGCAAAGCTGTGTTTCACAACGCGTACCCGTACGAAATGTTTTTGTACCTCGTACAGCTTACCGGTTTAACCGTGACGCTGCATGGGGAACGCTCTGAAAGTTCTGAAGAAGGCCATCGGTCATCGCAAAGCGGAATAGCAATTTGCGATTGACGATGGGCTGTCAACAGAGCATGATGAGGAGATTCGGCCCTGATCTTTGGTGCAGCCGGTTCTTGTACCGGTGTGTGCCGGGTGCCGCTCGCGTGTGAGCGGCGCACGATGCGAGTGCAGCAGTAACCAGCTCCCTTACGCGGGGCTACTATGGGAGATGAACCCCTTGAAGAGCACATTGTTCTTCTCACTCTTGCTCGCTGCGACGCCGATGGCCGGCTTCGCGGACCAGCTTGTGCCAGCCGGTTCTGTGGTGCAATGCACGGTGGCCGAGCCAAAGATCTCATCGCAAACGGAAAATGTCGGGGATCCGGTACTTTGCAAGCTCAGCCACGTGGAGTTGTATGGCCGGTCCGCGTTCCCCTACGGCAGCTACCTGATTGGTCATTTCGAGGAGTATAAGGACCCAGGTCACTTCGTGGGGAAGGGCTGGATGGAGCTGAAGTTCGACCGGCTGGTCGTGCAGCCCGACACGATTGTGCCGATCGAAGCGCGTGTGGTGGCCACGCCCAAGTACCCGGTGGACAAGGAAGGGCGTATCCATGGCACGGGGCACCCTGTGAAGGACACGGTGGAGTGGCTGATTCCTGTGCTTTGGCCGATCGATCTGATCAACTTGCCGCGCCGTGGACCTCGCCCTGTGTTGAAGGCAGAGACAAGGCTGACGTTGAAGGTACTGGACGACTTCGGCATCCCCACGCCGGAGGAGAATGCCGTGAGGACGCCCGCGCTGATTTCGCGGCAGACGCCGGATGAGCCGACCTATCAACGGTATAATGCACCGGCGGAGCCGCAGTACGCGCCGCAGCAACAGCAGCAGAGCTATGCGCCGGTGCAGACGTATGTGCCGCCCCCACAGCCTACGTACGGCTATGCTCCGCAGCCGCAGGTCATTATTGTCCAACAGCCGGCGCCGCAGCCGGTGTATGTGCAGGCACCGGTGATGTATCCACCGCCGCCCCCGATGTATGTGCCGTACGGGTATGGGCCCGCGCGGTATGCTGTGCCGGGGTACCGCGGGTACTACGGAGCGTATTAGAGCGTGCTATGGTTTTTGGAGGTTTTCCTGCTGTTTGTCATCCCGTAGTAAAGAGATCTGCTTTCCTTCGTATGCCGTCGACACTACGGGCAAACAGCAGATTCCTCCGCTGCGCTACGGAATGACAAACAGAGAGGCCTTGCAGCCTGTGAAGGGACGCGGGGGTTCAGCGCGCGGAAGTCTCGAAAGTGGAAAACATAAGGGCCCCGGTGTAAGCCGGGGCCCTTATGTTCAGCATGTTTGGTTTACCGTTACGACCGTGCAGCGGACTCCGCTTTTTTGGCGTCGGTTGCGGCGAATTTGCGGCGGAAGCGCTCGATGCGGCCGGCGGTGTCGACCAGCTTTTGTTTGCCGGTGAAGAACGGATGGCAAGCGGAGCAGATTTCGAGCACGATGTCGCCTTTGTGCGTGGAACGAGTTTGAAAATTGTTTCCACACGCGCAGCGCACGGTGGTGGTGTCATAACGGGGATGGATGCCTTCTTGGGGCATGAGCGGATCCTTTCGCGATGCGTTTTTGGCGCTCCCGCCACAGAACGGTTCGCTTGCCGGTGTCCTCCGGATGAGGCAGGACGAGAGCGGCATCGAAGTTCCTGTCGCGCTGCAGCTTGGACCCCGACTCCCGGGGCCACAGGTGCCAGCTATTAGAGTACCATCGCGGTTCTTGCGATGCAGCGGCGGATGGCGGGCACAGAATGCTTTTGAGGGTAGGCGATCAGAGCCAACCCGATCAGAGCCAACCTTTGGATCGCGCCAGGCGCGCAGCTTCCGTACGGTTTTGCGCTCCGAGTTTGGAGATCGCTTCGGACAGGTAGTTGCGGATGGTTCCTTCGGTGAGGCGAAGCGTCCGGGCCAACTCGGCTGTGGTTTCGCCCTCTCCGGCGCGTCGCAGGACTTCGCGCTCGCGTTCCGTAAGAGGATCGGCTTCGGCGGCCCACGACTCGACGGCCAGGCCTGGATCGATGACGTTCTCTCCGCGTGCGACCCGCCGGATGGCCTCGGCCATGGCTGTGGAGGGGCAGTCCTTGAGCAGGTACCCCTTCGCACCAACGTCCAGCGCACGCCGCAGGTATCCGGGGCGCGCGAAGGTTGTGAGGATGAGCACGCGCGTTGCCGGATAAAGCTCCTTGACGCGGAGGGCGAGGTCGAGACCGGTCATCTGCGGCATCTCGATGTCGGTCACCAACACCGTTGGACGATGGAGGCCAACGGCTCGGAGCGCTTCTGCCCCGTTCGCGACCGAGGCCAGAACCCGAAGGTCGGGCTCGATGCCAAGCATGACGGTGAGCGAGGTGCGCAGAATTCCTTGATCTTCGGCAAGCACAAGGGTGATGGGTGGTTCGGGGGAAGTCATGGTGAAGGCGTTGCCTCAAAGGATGGCCGTTCGGGCAGCGAGGAGATGGGCAGCTCTGCAAAGAGACGCGTGCCTCCTAGCGGGGAGCTGCCGAGGGTGAGACTAGCATTCGCGCAGCGGAGCCGCTCCCTCATGCCTAGGATGCCGTTCCCCTCGGCGCCCCGCAGGCCGGTGCCATTGTCGTCGATGGTAAGCCGGAGCGAGCGATCGCGGGAGAGTTCGATCTTGCACTCCGTTGCGTTGGCATGGCGAAGGATGTTGGTTGTGGCCTCGCGCAGAACGAAGCAGAGCAGGTCAGTTTCGCCGGAGGAAAGAGCGAAGGGTGGCAGGTCGGCGAAGAGCTGCACGCCTGCGCTGCTGAGCGCCTTGCGGGCCTTGCTCACCTCCAAGGCGAGGCCCCCGGTACGGTACCCGCTCACCGCAGAGCGCACCTCTCGAAGGGCTTCACGGGCCGTTGTTTCCACCTCTGCGATCTCACGATGCGCGATGTCGGGCTGCAGGAAGAAGAGGCGGTTGGCGACATCGCTTTTTACGGCGATCACGGTGAGGGTGTGGCCGAGCAGGTTGTGGAGGTCTCGTGCGATGCGTTCGCGCTCCGCTTGCTGCGTGAGATGTTCGATCTCCTGATTGGCCGTTCGCAATTGCCTGCTGACATAGACCTGGCGGGCAAAGGTGAAGTTGCTCAGGCCGATGACGACCATAAAAAAGGTAATCGATTGGGCGATGGACCAAGGTCGATGCAGGAGCCCCGTTTCTAGAAACAGACCGGCAGTTTGTGCCCCGAGGATGAGGACAAAGGTGCGAAACGTGGATAACGTGTTCTCCTGCCGCAGGAAGAAGCTGCTGACCGCGACCGCAAAGACGAATTCGCCGCCGGCTTCTGGATTGAAAGGGTAATAGAGGTATCCCAGCAGGAAGAGCACGGCGAGCCAAAAGCGCTGTTGTCGCCCCGAGCCGCGCCGGACGCGAAAGTAGCCGGTAAGGAAAAGGCCATAGAACAGCAGAAAGATGATCCAGACGGCGACAGAGTGGCGCTTGATCGGCTTGACGAACCAGAAGACGGAGTAGAGCAGCGATCCCCAGCGCAGGGGCCAGGTTTCCTCGCGAAGTGTGCTGAGCGTGTTCCCTGGAGGAGTTTTGCTGTTTTCGTGCATGGTTTTGTGGGCGTGCTGACGGTTATAGACCTTCGTAGGATCGCGCGAAGGATGAGGTCGGTGGAAGGGCAGGGTATCAGGTTTGAGAGATGACAGCTGTCATGTTTCGCAGGTGACAGCTTCCTATAGCCCTCAAGGTGCGGAACGCGTCATGCTTCTTTGGAAATCAGGAAGTCAAAGGAGCCATACGATGCACCCTGACCCTCTCTGGATGAAGGTATTTCTTGCGATCCACGTCACTGCCGGCGTGTTGTCGTTTGCGCTTGCGCCCGTGGCTCTGGCTACAGCGAAGGGCGGAAAACAGCATAAGCGTTGGGGCAGGGTGTATCTGTGGGCGATGGGTGTGGTGTCGTGCACCGCGCTGCCGATGGCCCTGTTCCGTCCGGTGCTGTTTTTGGCGTTGGTTTCTGTACTTAGCGCTTACCTGGCGTTCTCCGGATATCGTGTGTTACGGCTCAAGAACCTAGCCACTGGCGGCTCGGCGCGGCTGGTGGACTGGGCCGCAGCCGGTATCGCGTTTGCCGCCTCTGCTTCGCTTGCGATGCTGGCTTTGTTTAAGCCGGCAGCGGTGCAACAGATGCAGGTGGTGGGCGTCGTCCTGGGGATGGTGGGGATGCGCGGAACCGTTACGGATATGTACCTTTTTCTCCGCAAGCCGCGAGAAAGGATGTTTTGGTGGTACTCGCATTTGGCGAAGTTTATTGGTAGCTACATCGCCGCCTGGACGGCTTTTTCTGTGTTCACGCTCAGCCGTGTCTTTGAACACGCCGGGATGATTCTTTGGCTCTGGCCCACGGCGGTCGGGATACCCGCGATCGTCATGATCACTGCGTATTACAAACGGAGATTTGCCGCGCGACCAGTGGAGACAGGGGTGAGCGATTTTGCCCCTGTTTAGCGGCGTGAGCGGGCTCGCAGAAGGACGGGAGCAAAGGTGACCAGAAAGGCAACGGCCATCAGAATCACGAGAGCGCCGGGCGTGTGGCGGAGGGAGAAGAGAACCCAGCCGGTGAGCACCCAGAATGCCATGTTGGCCGAGGCAGCAACGTAGACCCAGTCGGCGAAGCGGTGCTGATCGCGGAGGAAGTTCATGTTGCGGAGGGAAGGGAAGGGTCTGCCGGACCTGTCCGTCAAGCGCAACAGAAGAACGGGAAGCAGGTTGCAGGCGAGCACCAAGGCAACCCAGGCGACCGGCGCCCAGGGTTGGGGGAAGCGTGGCGTGAGCCACCAGGTGGCGGCGACGGTGAGCAGGATGTTGGCCGTGGCGCCCGCGTTGACCGCCGGGGGGAAGTGGCCCATGTCGGCCAGGCGGTTCATCTCGTTCAGGGGCTTGTCTGCGGCGTTCATGCGGGCGGCTGCCTTTGGAAAATGGTTCTTGGGAGAGGATGCACCTTCGGGCCGGGGTGAATCGTCTGAGGAGGAACGGAGGATGCGGCGTGACGGCGAAGGAGGTGGAATCGGTGTGGGACTACCCTCGGCCGCCGCGGTGGGAGCCGACCGCAAGCAGGATTCGAGTGGAACATCGTGGGGTGGTGCTGGCGGAGACGCAGCGCGCGCTGCGCATTCTGGAGACGAGCCACCCACCCGTATTTTATCTGCCGCCCGAGGATGTGCGGTTGGAGTTGTTGCGCCGCTCGGCGGGGAGTGAGTCCTTTTGCGAGTTCAAAGGCGTGGCAACCTATTGGGATCTGGCGTTGCCGGCGCGGGCGGAGGAGCAAGCAGTGGTTGTGCCGCGTGTGGCGTGGAGCTACGGGCAGCCGTCGGAGGCGTTTGCGGCGTTGCGCGGATATTTGGCGTTCTATGCGAGCCGCGTGGACGTGTGCATGGTGGATGGCGAGCGCGTGCAGGCGCAGGCGGGCGACTTTTATGGCGGCTGGATCACCTCGCGGGTGAAAGGACCGTTCAAGGGACCGCCAGGCACCCGAGGGTGGTAGAGCGGGTTTTCCAGGACGTCCCATGCAGGGAGGCCGGTCGAACTGCGATACTGGAGGGGCTGGCCCGGCCAACGACCTATGCCTGAAGAGTGTCCCATCTGTGAAGGTTCCTTCCTGCGGCTGATCGAACTTGCCCCTGGGCAGCGTGTGGAGGTT
>CAXTTZ010000039.1:0-2076 GCA_964247325.1 uncultured Acidobacteriaceae bacterium
CTCATAACCGCAAAACTCCTCAACACCGCTCTCTCAAGTCCCTAACAGCCTCTAGCGAGTGGGGCTTGGTGAAGTTGTTATAGCTCGCTAGAGTGCTGCTCTTCAGGTGCAGTCCTGGCTCGGAGAAAACAGCAGATTCCTTCGGGGAATGACAACCAGAAAAGAAGAGCAGAAACTACCCTCTGCAGAAAAAGCTCTAGCCGTTTCTTCAGCAATCGTCGTCCCGTAGTAGAGCGGAGGGATTGCTTTCTTTCTGCGTCGTTGCAGCTATAGGCGAACAGCAGATTCCTTCGCTTCGCTACGGAATGACAACAAGGAAGAGCTTGGAAGGGCGAACGGGCGAGGCGAACGGGCAGGGCGAACGAGCGAGACTCGGCCAACCTTCATGGGCGCTTGATTACGCGCTATTTAGCGGGTTGGGCGTTGAGGGTTTCGGGTAGGCGCAGAAGGCTGGGAGAGGTTTCTTCGACGCGCACGGGAAGGGCATGCAGCAGGTACGGCGTGAGTGTGGCTGTGTCGGTCCAGCGGAGGCCCCAGCCGTCGTCGATGGCCACGAGAAGGTAATCGCCGGGCATGACGTTTTGAAGGGCAAAGCTGCCGTCGAGGTCGCTTTGGTCGCGGCGGAAGAGCTCGGGGGCGGAGTCTTTGCCGGCCGGCACGAGCAGCACCAGAGCGCCCGCGTCGGGATTGCCCCCGTGCCGCGCGTAGCCCTCGATACGGGTAGTGCGAGCAGAGATCGCAAGTTCGACGGTGACAGGACCCGCGCCGGCGAGGTGCAAGCGCCGATCCGCGGCGGCTTTGCCGGCGACGGCAAGCTGGACCACGCGCAAAAATGTGCCGTCTGCGATGGCGCTGAGGCGGTAGGTGCCAGGGGGCACGTCTTCAAACTGAGCGATGCCGTTTTCCGGGGTTTGCCAAAGCTGCCCGAGTTGGTTCTGGCTGCGATCCCCAGCCAGGCTGAGCCGCACGGCCACGGGTGAGGGCAGGCCGGCACCACCTTCGGCGTGGAGCTTCACGGTGACCTTGGCCAGCGATGCATTGTCCGTGTTGTCCGCTGGCTGGTCGGCTGCGAGGATGCCGGAGTCGGTGGAAAGGTCCACGGGCCGCGATTTTGCGGGCAGCAGGCTGTTGCGGCCGATCTCCCGCAGAAGGTAATGGCCCGGAGCAATGCCCACCATGCGGGGGCTGCCGTTGTTGTAGTCGAAGGGCGCGGGGACGGATTCTTCATCCCCGAAGACAGGTTGGAAGAGCTGGAAGAAGCGGCGCGGCGGCTGGCCGGGAGCGGGTGCGGGCAGCTGCAAGCTGACTGCGCGCTCGGGGAGCAGTTGGAGATCGGCGGCGATGTCATCGCCGCCACGTACGGTAATAGGTGAGGCGTCGGCGGAGCTGAGTGCGTGAGGGTAGAAGGTAAGAGGGAAGGCGACGTCGAGCGCGGGATCGACGGCCGAACGGTACGGCACCGCGCCGTTCGGCGAGTCGGGCGAGGAGTGCACGGCGTACCAGGGCGTGGCGGAGGCAGACAGGTAATAGCGGCCCGGGGCGAGGTTGGCGAATTCAAACGCGCCAGTGTCACTGCTTTGGGCGTTGTGGTAGCGGGTCACCTTGGCAGCCGTGGACGGATCTTCACGGTACAGGGCGACATTGGCGTGGGCGACGGGGTCGCCGGCTTCGTCGGTGATGCGGCCGGCGATGAGGGCTTTGGGGTTAAGTTGCAGTAGGAGGTTGTCGGTGGCCACCCCCGCAACGCCGGTGACGATTGCGGTCGAGAAGCCCTCGTGCTCCAGATAGGCCGAGGGAAGGTAGCCCGGCGCCGTGCCCACCAGGCCGTATTTGCCAGGCGGCACCGCCTCGAAGCGAAAGTGGCCAGTGTCGTCGGTGGTGGTTTCGTGGCACTGATTGGAGCTCGTCCCGGGAAGGCTGGGGCTCAACGTCACCCTGGCCTGCGCGAGCGGGTGGCCGTCGCGGGTGCTGAGCAGTTGGCCGGCGACGAGGAGGTTCTGGGCGGTACTCTTGGGACTCTGGGCAGTTGAATCTCGGCTCTGGGCAGTTAAACCTTGGCTCTGGGCAGTTAAACCT
>CAXTTZ010000039.1:2176-16714 GCA_964247325.1 uncultured Acidobacteriaceae bacterium
GGCTCTGGGCAGTTAAACCTTGGCTCTGGGCAGTTAAACCTTGGCTCTGGGCAGTGCCTGGCTGCACCGCGGCTAGCAGCAGGCCGGCGTGCAGGGTGCCTTGGCAGAGGCGTTGCAAAAGCAAGTCAGTCCTCCTGAGATGGTTCTTCGGTGAGCAAATGGACGGTGAGACTTTGGGTTTCGCCGCTGCCTAGCGAGAACGCCACGCCTTTGCCAGCGAAGCGCTGCATCGCTTCAGGATCAAGGTACGGGATGTCCTGAGGGACGCGCGGCACCGCGAAGGCACGGTAGCTGCCAGGAGGGATGTTCGTTAGGGTGGCCTTCCGTTCCGGTCCGATGAAGTGGGTGGAGTAGGTGGCTACCGGAGAGGCGGGAATAAGGAGCAGGAAGCAACGCTCTGGCGCAGGGGCGTCCGCGGTGGATACCGTCACTTGGACCGTTCCGGTATCGTCGCGGAGGGTGAGGTCGAGGGGGCCGACGCTGCTCTCGGGGCCGATCACGAGCGGCTGGTGGAGCAGATCCACGCCTGCGCCGGTGATCGCGGAGATGTAGCCCTGATTCACGCGGGCCTCGAGGCGGTAGCGGCCCGGCTGCACATTTTCCAGGGTGAAGGTATCGTGGAAGCCCGGCATGTTTTGGCCGTGGTCGTAGTCGCCGAAGCCGGGCTCGAGTGGAACCAGATTGAGCTCCACGATGGGGAACGAGGTCGCCCCACGGCTGATTTGCGCATGGAGGCGCACCGGGATGGAAGCGCTTGGCGTGAGGGCGATTGGGCCGGTGTGTAAGGGTCGATCGGCCACCGTGAACGGTACTAGGGCAGAGGCGGGTTGCGGGCCATACTGCGTAACCAGCAGCGTGTAAGCGCCGGTGGGCAGCGAGCCTTCCACGGCGTGTTCGCGCCCGTTGTAGCCCAGCGTGAAGGCCTGCCAGGAACCGCCCCCCTGTACTCGGATGCCGTAGCCGGTGTTCTGGGCCAGGCTGATGGAGATGGGAATCTTGACCTCATAGTAAGTCGCCGGTGCGATGTGCAGTTCGGCTTGCGCGGTGTCGCCGGCATGCACGACGAGTTTGGAGGAGTTTTCAAAGCTGGACCGGCCACCGAGGAAGGCGGGCGGGTACTCGTGGCTGATGCCGTCGGGGCCGGGCGGTTGCCAAGCTTCGCCGCGCCACTCATTGGTGAAGACGGTGTACTCGCCCGGTTGCAGCTCGCCGAAGTGGAACTCCCCGCGGCTGTTGACCGCCGTTCCGCCCGCTTGCATCCAGGTGGGCTCGCCGGCAACGGTTTGACGCCGCATCAAGGTGACCTGTACGCCCTGCGCCCCGTCGCTGCCAGCAGCAAAGATGCGGCCAGCCAGGGTGGCTTGTGGCTGAAGTTTTAGGGTGACCTCGGCGGGCTCGGCTGATCCGCTCAGGGGTACGCTGTGCGGACCGTCGCTAAAGAAGTACCCGGGCCGCTGCGCGATCAGAAAAAGAGGTTGGCCTGGAACAAAGGCCGTTAGCCCGCCAGCGACCCCGGTGTCGGCCTGGGGCGGCACGCGGACCTCCAAGGCAAACTGGCCGTTGTTGCCGGTAAAGACGGCAAGCCGGCGGTCGCTCGATTGCACCAGGACCCGGGCAATGCCTTTGCCTGTGCGGCTATCCACCACCGTGCCGTGCACGTGAACGAGTGTGTCGGCGGCGGTTTGGGTCTGCGCGAGGGCGCCGGACGCGCCCGACAGCACGAGCAGAAAGACGAGCGAAAGGACCAAGAACGGGCAGGCAAGCGCGAAACGGCGATTTAGGGCAGATGAACTCACGTAGGGCGTTCCCCGGCGCTTATGAGCATAGCGTAGCGCCGACAACCCCGGCACGGATGCGAAACTGGAAGGGTGGACCGGATAGGCGCAGCTGTGGATGTCGTGGTGCTTGGGGCGGGAGCAGCCGGCATGATGTGCGCGTTTGAGGCCGGGCGGCGCGGGCGGCGCGTGCTGCTGCTCGACCACGGCGAGCGGCCTGGGCGCAAGATTTTGATCTCCGGGGGCGGACGCTGCAACTTCACCAATACCGGTACGCGAGCGGAAAACTTCCTGAGTGAGAATCTGCACTTTGCGCGATCGCCGCTGGCTCGCTTTACGCCTTTCGACATGGTGGCGCTGGTGGAAAAGCACGGGATCCCCTTCCATGAAAAGACGCTGGGGCAGCTCTTTTGTGATGACACGGCGCGCCGTATTGTCGCGATGCTCGAGCGAGAGTGCGGTGAAGCAGGTGTGGAGCTGCGCTGCGGGGTGAAGGTGTTCGATGTGAGGTGCGCCGAGGCGGGTGGGGATGGGTTTCTGGTGCGGACCAGCATGGGAGATGTTCGCGCACAGGCCCTGGTGGTAGCCACCGGTGGGCTCTCCATCCCGAAGCTTGGAGCGACCGGCTTTGGTTTCGACCTGGCGCGGCAGTTTGGGCATCGCGTGGTGCCGACGCGGCCGGCGCTGGTGCCTTTGCTTTTCTCGCCACAAGACGCGGCCTGGAGCGACCTGGCGGGTGTGTCGATGGAAGCTGTCGCCCAGACAAAGGCGGCGCAGGGAAAGCCGGTGGAAGACGCGCCTGCGGCGCTTCAGCCGCGTGAGGTCACCAAGAAGAAGACGCAGGGGCGCAAAGCGGCTGTGGCCCAGTTTCAAGAGAAGCTGCTGGTGACGCATCGCGGCCTAAGCGGCCCGGTGATCCTGCAGATCTCGTCCTACTGGCAGCCAGGGATGGAGATCATGCTGGATATCGCGCCGAAGCTGCAGGTGTGGCAGGGGTTGAAGGCGAGCGGTGCACGACGCGACCGGCAGGCACTGCTTGCCGAGTTAAAACGCGTGCTTCCCGCTCGCTTCGCGGAGCGTTGGATCTCTGAGCAGCTCGCCTCCGGTGAGGATTGGACCCATGCGGGGCTCGGTCGCTTGGAAACGGCACTGCATCGCTGGAGCGTACAGCCGGCCGGGACGGAAGGGTACGCCAAAGCAGAGGTGACGGCCGGCGGGGTGGATACCCGCGAACTAGACGCACGGACGATGCAGAGCTTAAAGGTGCCGGGACTGTACTTCGTTGGCGAGGTGGTCGACGTCACGGGATGGCTGGGTGGGTACAATTTCCAATGGGCCTGGGCCAGCGCCGCGGCGTGCGGGCGCAGTTTTTAAGCTTCTTTTCCTAAAATGAGCACGCCTCTACTGCACGATGAGCGTGAGATTGACCTTGTGTGTGACGCCGGCGGCGGTGCCTGTGACCACGATGGGGTAGATTCCGCTCTTGGTTGGCGTGGAGGAGCCGCCCCCGGTGCCGGTGCCGCTGCCTGGACCGCTCAGGGGAATGGCCCGGCCGGCACCGCAGCCCGATACGGCTCCCCAGAGCACCAAACCCAGGACGGCAAGCATGAGGGCGGACGCAGCCCTCTGGGCTTTGCGGCGTGCTCGCCCAAAACCTAGCCCCGCCAGCGGCATAAGGCCGAACAGGACCAAGTCGCGGTTTTGGTGAGCCGGACGGCCAGGCGCGCGCGCGGCCGTGGTCGTTTGCAGGCCTGTTTGGAGCACCACAGAGACAGGCACGGTACTTCCCAGAGCCCCCGTGGTTGGACTCACCGTGCAGACCGTGTTCGCGGGAGCGCCTGTGCATGAAAATGCAACGCTGCCGTTGAGTCCGGCTTGCGAAGACAGCAGCAGTGGAAAGGTGGCGCTGGTGCCACTGGAGACGGTGACGCTGGTTGCGCCGTTTGCCGCCAAGGCAAAGTCAATGCCGATCCCGGTAAACGAGATGATTTGCGTACTTGGCGTGGCGGTGTCGGTGAGGGTAAGGGTGCCTTCACGCGTGCCGGCGGCGGTGGGGGCAAAGATCACGGAAAGATTGCAGGCCGATCCCGGGGCTACGGTCGTACCGCAGGTACTGGCCGTAAGGGTGAAGTCGCCCGTAACGGCGGTGGAAGCGAGGCTTAGCGGAACACCGCCGTTATTGGTAAGGACCAGGGTTGCCGCTGGGGCTTGAAGACCGACACCGATCGTGCCGAAGTCTATAGAGGACGGAGTAAGCGAAACGCCGGCCGGGGCGAGACCACTGCCAGACAAGGTGACGGTCTGCTCCCGGAACTCATCGCTGATCTGCAGTACGCCGGAACGGCTGCCGACCGCGGTGGGGACAAATGCAACGCTGATGGTACAGGTGCTATGGGCAGTCAAGGAGCTTCCGCAATGGTTTGTGGTGACGAAGTCCCCGTTCAGGATCTTCGCATTAACGAGCGTGAGCGCAACGTCACCGGCGTTGGTGAGCGTGACTTGCTGCGCGGCACTGGAGGCCCCGATCTGCACTTGCGCAAAGGACAACGCTGCGGGCGAAACGGTATCGGTTGCGGGGCTGGTGCCAAGACCGCTGAGCTGGGCGATTTGCACACCCGCACTATCGGTAATCGTAAGGGTGCCTGTGCGCGTGCCGTTAGTAGTCGGCTGAAAGACGATCGCGATGGAGCAGCCCGTTTGCGAGGGCAAGGAGGCCCCGCAGGTGTTGGCTGAGATCGAGAAATCGCCGGTGATAGCGGCTGGGCTGAAGGTCGCGGGGTTGCCCCCTGTGTTGGAGACCGTGATGATCTGCGAGGGGGCCTTTTGATGGACTTCCGTTGCTGGAAACGTAAGCTGCAGGGGGGTTAAAACAACGGCCGCGGCTGCGGTGGCCGTGCCGGAAAGATTGGCCGTAACCTGGCCCCCAGGAATGTTGGCGTACACCGTAAGCAGACCGGAACGGGCGCCGGTGGCCGTGGGGGCAAATTGCACGTTGATGGTGCAGGTGCTGCCCACGGTGAGAGTTTGGCCGGCGCAGGTGTCGGTTTCGACAAAGTCGCCGGTGATCGCCAAGGTCCTGATCGCGACAGGAGCACTGCCGTTACTGGTGAGCGTAATGGTTTGTTTGGCGGATTCAGTCGCCACAGCTTGCGCGCCAAAGACCAGTGTCGTGGGACTTATGGCAAGGGCGGGCTGGTTGAGGCTTACGGCGCTTACGAGCGGAATCTGCCAAAGGCCACGGCCATAGGTGCCGGCCCGCAACATCCCGAGGCGGCCGTCGCCGGTGGGCAGATTGCCTCCGACGGCCAAGCTGGTGACCGGTGCATTGGGGAGGCCGGTTCCTAGCGGGCTCCAACAGCTCGCCCCAGAGGGGGAGCAGCTGCTGACGTTTTGCGTGACATAGACCCCTATATCCGTCGCCACATAGATCGTGTTGGCGTTGTTGGGATCGATGGCAAGGCTATTGGCAGGGGCGTTCAGTATGTTGGAGGTGATATTGAGCCAATTTGCGCCGAAATCAGTGGAGCGGTATACGTGCTGTCCATTTCCGAAACCCATGACGGTGAGGTACACCGTGGCGCCGGTCGGATCGTGCGGGTCCACCGTGATGGAGGAAATGTCAAACTGTCCGCTGTTGAAGCCAAGCAGACTATTCGGTACAGGGCTTTCCGCAATGTCGGTCCAAGCAGTTCTCGAAGACGCCGTGTTGGCCGACCGCGTGACAAACACATGACCACCGATGTAGCCCCCACCGCCATCCACCACACCCGCCATACCGGCATACAGGACCTGCGAGCCCGCTTGGGCGCCGCTGGTAGTGGTGTTGGCGGGGCCGCCCGCACCGAGGGAACGAATAAAGGAGTTCTGGGTGATGTTATTGAAGACACACGGGACGGCGTTGCTGTCCATGGAGGGGCTGAGCGCGTTGGCCGTACTCCAGGACGAGCCGCCCTGGGCAGGCCCACGCCATACTCGACAGGTAGCCGTGATCACGCTTGAAGGCAGCTGAGGGTCAAGCAGCACAGGTGGATCGATGAGAGCGATATCTTTCGCGGTCTGGGGAGCGCCGATCGTTGCGGGCGGAAGAAAATCCTGCGCGGTGCAGGACGCGCCATGGGGGCAAAGGTTCAGGCTGACGGCGGCCCCAGTGGCCACAAACCAGTTCGTCGGCGTCACGGGGTCGATGAGCGGAAAGCCGCCCTCGCCGGCGGAGAGTTGCGGCCAAGGCTGCAAACTTGTCGCGTTGGAGCTGGCAGCGGAGCCGTTACTCCCAAGCCCGGCGAGCAGGATGTTCGGCGAGGCTGGATCCTGTGCGAAGCCGACGACCTCGGCCAAGGAGCCGCCTTTGGCGATACTTGGGTTAAGATTGTCGAAATGGGAGGCGTCGGTGGCGGCGCAGGGCGCTCCGGTTTGCGCGATGCCGTCAGTGGAACGCCACAGCCCGCCGTCATTGCCGATAAAGAGCAAGGGATTGCCCGCGTTCTGCCCCACGGCGGCCAACGCATGCTGGGCTGGGGCGACGGCGGCGGGTGCGTTGCAGGCATTGCCGGCGTTTGTGGTATTGCGCAGAACGCAGGCGCTGCTGCCGGGAGCGAGCGAGCAACGGTAAACATCGATTGCGCCAGCAAACAGCACCGTGCCGCCGTGGCTGTCTGGGGCCGCCGCGAGCGCCAAGTTATAGCTGCCTTGGGGAACGACAGTGGAGCGGCCGGAGGCGCCTTGGCCCACCTCCATCGCACCTCCGTCTACCCGTGTGGCGAAGGTGGGCGAAGCCGTAGCGCAACTTCCGTTGGGGCCCGCTGCGCAAAGATCTTGCCAAACCCCTTGATCCTTATCATCAAGGTCAACGGTGAGGGCGTACAGGTCGCCGGTCGCGGGCTGGACGGCTAGCGTGCCACGCAAGATCGGGCATTGCAGACTGCCCTGCCCAAAGATGCCGACCGGGCAGTTGGTTGTGGTAAGACCCGCTCCGGGCTGATTGGCGAGGCGCTGCCACGTTTGGCCGTCGGGTGAGCTGTAGTAGCCATGAAAGGCAAGGGCGGCGATAAACAGGTTGCGCTGCGGATCCCAAACCACGGTAGTAGCGGGGGTGCCAGAGTATGGAACGCCGAGTGGCTCGGACTCTTGCACCACCTGGTCGCCATCGTATGCCCGGGCTATATGCCAGGTGAGACCTGCATCGCTGGAGTAATACAGGCCAGGCGCGATGTGGTCATAGATGGTGGAGGCTTGGACGATGTAGCCTTCGAGCGAGGTGGTGATCGCGGCTACCACGGTAGAAGGAGAGGCTGTGCTCCACGCCAGCCCCGCTGTGGCTACGCCGATAAAGCTGTGACCGCCGACGATTCCCTCATCATGGGACACAGAGACCACGGTCCATGTCAGGCCGCCGTCCGCGGAACGCATGATACCTTCGCCGTAGTAGGAGTCGGTTGCGTCATTCGGATCGCCGGTTCCTACGAGGATCACGCCAGGAGCGGCAGGCTGGATGGCAATGGCACCGATCGAGAGGGAGGGTACACCCGCATCTACGGCATTTGTCTGAAAAGCCGCAAGGTCGTCGGTAAGGGGCGCAAAGCTGACGTTGGTTAGGGGGCCAGCCGCGTTGGTACTCTTCCATACGCCTCCGCCCGTCGTGCCAAGCCAGACGGTGTTACCGGTTGTGTCCTTTGGATCGATCGCAACGGCAGTGATCCTTCCCGTGATGGGACCATACAGGGCGGAGGTTACCGAGGTGGGCCCGAGCTGTTGCCAGGGAGTGGAAAGATTTGTTGGGGAAAGGCGTGGAAGCGGACGGCTGCTCAGCAACTGGGAGCGCATCTCGCTAGTGGAAAGACCGGGATGATTCAGGGTGAAGGAGGGCGCCACTTCGCGCCCGGCAAGGAATTGCTGAGCCCGCCGGCGGGCGGCGACGGCGTCGCCGAGAGCCGAAGGGGGCGCGGTTTGGCCCCAAACCAAGCAGGCGCCCTGGACCGCAAGAAGTAGTGCAAGCACTGCGGCGCCGCGCAGGACGCGCCAGAACTCGTGCTTACGCCGAAGCAGGAGGTGGCCGGTGATTCTTGGTGCGAAATCGCGCTGCAGCAGGTAGGTACCCATGTGCTTCCGTGCGTGGACGTGCGTGAGCGCAGCCGGAAATCGGTGCTTTCCGGCAGAACGGGGCGAAGCTGGAAACGAGGCGCCGGCTCCTGTGCGGAGAAAGAGTTCGCTCTAGCTGTGCTCAGCTTAGGAAGTTCGCCTGGCGGACGTCACTCCCGCGGATGGGGGACGCGAAGAACGATTGGGGGATGGCAAAAAGATAACTAGATCGCGTTCCCCGGCGTAGGCACACTAACAGGAAGGCCGGGAACGCTGAAGGTACGGCTCCCGGCCTTGGTCACATATAACGTGAGGAACGGTCCTCTTCAGCTATGCCCGAGAATGGGGTGTGGCTCGTATGGCTCTTCAAGGCGGCGCATCTCGTCATCGGTGAGCTTGATCTCGAGCGCACCGAGTGCGTCGTCCATCTGATACCTCTTGCTTGCCCCGATGATGGGCGAGTCTATTCCCGGTTTGGCGAGGATCCAGGCCAACGCAATCTGGGCGGGTTTGACGCCGCGCGCTTCGGCAATTTCGACCACACGGTCGACCACGGTGAAATCGGAATCACGGTAGTAGAGCCCGTGGGCGAAGTCGTCGGTGCGGGCGCGCGTGGTCTCTGATTTGCCATCGCCTCGCTTGCGCGTGCCGGTGAGAAAGCCGCGCGCCAAGGGACTCCAGGGAATGCAGCCGACGCCCTGGTCGAGGCAGAGGGGGATCATCTCGCGCTCTTCTTCGCGGTACACGAGGTTGTAGTGGTTTTGCATGGTGACGAACGGCGCCAGGCCGTGGGTCTTTTGAAAACTCAGCATTTTGAAGAACTGCCAGGCATACATACTGGAAGCGCCCAGATAAAGCACCTTGCCGGCACGCACCACGGCATCGAGCGCCTCACAGGTCTCCTCGATGGGCGTGTTCTTGTCGAAGCGGTGAATCTGGTACAGATCGACGTAATCGACGCCGAGCCGCTGGAGGCTGTTATCGATCGAGTGGAGGATGTGTTTGCGGGACAGGCCGCGGTCGTTGGGCGCGTCGCTCATGGGGTTGAAGACCTTGGTCGCGAGGATGAAGTCGTCGCGCCGGGGCATGAACTCGCGCAACAGCTTGCCGGTGAGCACCTCGCTGGCTCCGACCGAGTACATGTCAGCGGTGTCGAAAAAGTTGATGCCGGCCTCGACCGCACGCTGCACCAAGGGCCGGGCTTCAGGTTCCTCAAGCACCCATTCGCGCCAGGACTTCGAGCCATAGGTCATCATGCCGAGGCAAAGGGGCGAAACGCGCACCCCGGTGGAGCCGAGCGGAACATAGTTCATGGTTACTCCTGAATCGTTTCTGATCGCTTGCAGATTGGTTCTGCATCACCTTGAAACAGTCTGGGCCATAGGACGCCCTAAAAGTTGTACAGGGTTTTCGCGGTCAAGCAGGCGCGCCAGACGCAACCCTTGCATCGTATAGATGTTTGAGGTTGTTGAGGCACGCGGGCCTCCAAGGCCGCACGGTACGACTGCACGCTTGGTGCGGTGAAAGGAACGATATGCATCGTCGTATGAACCGGGTTACCGCAATTCTCTTGGCTGCACCGCTTTGGCTGAATGTTGCCATGGGGGCGCAGACCTATAACGGGCAGCAAGGGTATGACCGCCATCAAGATGACGCTGGGCAGCAAGGGTATGACCGTTCGCGCCACCAGAACTTCTACAACGGAGCGTATGACGGCGGACGAGGCGGATCGTATGACCAGGGCAATGATCGCCGCTATGACGACAATCGCAACAATGACGGCCGCTATCAAGGGCAAGGCCACGGGATCGGCACGGGCCGCGGTGCTCTGATTGGCGGGGCGGGCGGCGCGGCGCTGGGCGCGGTGTTTGGCGGCGGTCTGAAGGGGTCGCTGATCGGCGGCGCGGCGGGTGCAGGTGTCGGCGCAGTGGCCGGTCATGAGCACCAGAAGACCGTGCGTAGACATGACGATGAAAACGGCTACTACCCGCGGTAAGGGGCAGCTTACCCTTTCGCAAGAGTCAACCACGGACAGATAAGAACGACAAGGAACGTTTATGCGTAAGATGATGTTGTCGAGCACCCTGGCGGCTACGTTGCTGCTTTCCACCTCTTCCCTGCTGATGGCGCAGGGGAATACGCAGGGAAACATTGCGCCGCCCTCGGCCAAGGGCCAGACGGCGGGGCCGCAGAACTGGACTGCGGAGCAGTTGATCACTTCGACGGTTCACCAGGCGTGGCTGCTGAGCGGCCGCAACGAGGCGACCTTCTTCGAGATGGTGACGCAGTTGGCAGACATGTCTGCCCGGAACCGTAATCTCGAGCTGCCGGAGTCGGCCGAAGCGGGCCGGCGCGTGGGGGAGATGATCAAGCTCGCGGCCAAGAGCGACACCAACCAGCTGCTGTACGCGGTGGTGGACTCGGCTGTGCGCAAAGTAGGTAAGCCGCTGCCCGCGCAGGCCGCTCGGTAGGGTTCGGCCGCGCACTTGTTATAAAAATTGGGAAAAGGCCTTCGGACTTGTTACAGTGACAGCACGCTCACTGGCAATCCGGAGGTGCTTCCCATGTTTCAGAAAAAATGGCGTGCGGGGTGTGGTTCGCTGGTTCGTTCCGCTTGGCAGCTTGCCTTGGTCGGCGTCGTTCTGGGCGCTTCTTTTTTAGGCATGGCGCAGGGCCCCTCGGACAACGTCGCGGATAGGGGAACGCCGGACAGCTATGCGTGGCTGGAAGATGTATCGGGGCAGCGCTCGATGGACTGGGTGCGGACCGAAAATGCGAAAACGGCCAAGGTGCTTGAAGCGGATCCGCATTTCAAGCCCTTTTTGGCTGACGCGCTGAAGGTGGAAGAGGATCCGCGCCGCTTGCCGCTACCGGGGCTACGAGGCAACGACGTGTATAACACGTGGCGCGACAAGGACCACCCACGGGGCCTGTATCGGCGGACGTCGATCAGCGATTACCTCACGCCCGCGCCCCACTGGCGGACGGTAATCGATTACGACGCGCTGGGCAAGGCGGAAAACGTGGGTTGGGTGCCCAAAGGGCAAAGTTGCTTCTATCCGGGCGATACGTTTTGTATGGTGGCGATTTCGGCCGGCGGGGAGGACGCGACGACCGACCGCGAGTTCGACCTAAAGGCGGGAAAGTTTGTGCCGGATGGGTTCACCTTGCCACACTCCAAGCAAGGCGTGAGTTGGGTGAACAAGGACACGCTGCTGGTGGACCGCGATTGGGGTCCGGGGACGGTGACCGATTCGGGCTACGCCTTTGTGGTGAAGCGCTGGACGCGAGGAACGCCGCTCACAAGCGCGCAGGAGATGTTTCGTGGGCAGCGGACGGACCAGCTAGGCTCGTCGGCCAGCGTACTGCATGATGCGCAGGGGCACCAGGTGGTGCTGTTTACGCGTGGCGTGACCTTTTTCGAGTTCCAGAACTTTGTGCAAACGCCGGGTGGGGTCGAGCAGCTGATGATCCCAGCCAAGGCCAATGTCGCCGGACTGGTCGAAGGGCGCTTGCTGGTGGAGGTCCGGCAGGACTGGACGCCCGCAGGCCAGGCAAAGACGTTTCGGCAAGGGTCGCTGCTGGCCATGCAGGTGGACGATGTGCTGCGAGATCCGGTGCGGCTGAAGCCGACGGTTGTGTTTGAGCCGACCGACCGCGAGTTCCTGGGCGATGTGGACACGACGGCGACACGGGTGGTGATTACGACGCTGGCCAACGTGCAGGGCCGAGCGTATGTGTACACGCCCAGCGGGGCAGGCTGGAGCCGCAAGCCGCTGCCCGTGCCGGAGAACGTTTCGGTGCGCGTAGCAAGCACCGACGTGCGGAGCGACAAATTTTTCTTGGCGATCACTGGATTTCTTACGCCTTCGACGCTGTATTTCGGGGATGCAGCCGCAGGCACGATGCAGGAAGCCAAGAGCGAGCCGCCGCGGTTTGATGCCTCGCGCGATGTCGTGGAGCAGTTCCAGGCGAAGTCAAAGGACGGGACGGAGGTGCCCTACTTTGTGGTGCACCCGAAGGATTGGAAGCTGGACGGTTCGAACCCAACGCTGTTGAATGCATACGGCGGCTTTGAGGTGGCCGAGACGCCCAGCTACAACGCGGAATTGGGCAAGCTTTGGCTGGAAAAAGGCGGGGTCTTTGTGCTAGCAAACATTCGCGGTGGCGGCGAGTTTGGCCCGGCTTGGCACGAGGCGGGGCTAAAGACGCATCGGCAGCGCATTTATGACGATTTTGCTGCCGTCGGGCAGGATCTGATTGCGCGCAAGATTACCAGCCCGCGGCATCTGGGCATCCAGGGTGGATCGAACGGCGGCCTGCTGATGGGCGTGGAGATGACGCAGCATCCAGACCTTTGGCATGCGGTGGTGATCCAGGTGCCGTTGCTGGACATGCTGGGCTTTGAACATATCGCCGCGGGGGCAAGCTGGGTGGGCGAGTATGGCTCGGTGACGAACCCGGATGAGCGCACCTTTTTGGCGGGCATCTCGCCGTACAACCAGCTAAAACCCGACGTCAAATACCCCGAGCCGTTGATCTTCACAACCACCAAGGACGACCGCGTAGGGCCGCAACATGCCCGAAAGTTTGCGGCCAAGATGGAGGCCTACCACGAGCCGTTCTTCTACGACGAGATTACCGAAGGCGGGCACGGTGCGGGGGCGAGTATTCAGCAGGAAGCGCGCACACGGGCCATCACGTACACGTATCTCGCGCGGGAGTTGGAGTAGTTTTTGTCAACCGCTGCCGAGGTTGTCCTTAGAGGAGGTTTACGAACTCTTCGATCGTCAATCCAGCAGCGCGAAGGAGTGCACGTAGAGTACCGGTGGCTAACTCGCGATGTTGTGGAATGGAGAGGTTTGCTCTATGTCCAGACTTCGTCATCACTAAGTGGCTTCCGACCTGTCCCACTTTTGCCAACCAGCGCGACCAAAGGCTTTCACCGCATCCCGACCTGATCTGTTAGCTAACTGTCCCATACAAATGGGAACGACTGATGTCGCTTCTATGCTCTAAACTGAAATTAAGATACTTTCACGCCCTGGCTGCATTGTTTCGATAGCTTTCTGATCCTCAGCCCAAAGCCAAGCCGTGATCGCTTCTTTGATATTTTCAAGAGCCTCTTTTTCATCACGGCCTTGCGACACGCAGCCAGGTAGCGCCGGTACCTCGGCCACGACCCAGCCCTCTTCGCTGTGCTCCAACGAGACATGAAACATCATCTGCGGCACCCTCCTGCATGTACTGTATACTTCGGCGTGCCCTTAACGAAGAAACGAAAGCCGCGTTCCCCTCGCGTCCGCTTATTGAGTAAACAAGAAGCGCAGCCGCTGGATTTGGCTGAGGGGCGGCGCGTGCGCTCCACGACCGTGCTTTGTGTGCGACGGGGCGACTCTGTGGTGATGGCCGCCGACGGCCAGGTGACCCTGGGCGCCACGGTGATGAAGAGCTCGGCGCGCAAGCTGCGGCGGCTCGGCAACGACAAGGTACTGGCGGGTTTTGCAGGCTCGACCGCCGATGCGTTTGCGCTATTAACGCGCTTTGAGGCCAAGCTCGAGCAGTACAGCGGCAACCTGGGCCGCGCGGCCGTAGAGCTAGCCAAAGATTGGCGAACCGACAAGCTCCTGCGCCAACTCGAGGCGCTATTGCTGATCGCTGATGCGCAGCATATCTACCTGCTTTCGGGCGACGGTGACGTGATCGAGCCCGACGCAACGGCCGACGGCATGATCGCCACCATTGGCTCGGGCGGCAACTATGCCCTGGCTGCCGCGACGGCGCTGCTCGAAAACACGCAAATGAGCGCCCGCGAGGTGGCGGAACGAGCGATGCGGATTGCGGCCGATATTTGTATTTACTCGAACCGGTCGGTGGTGATAGAAGAGCTCGCAGCCGCAGGCGACTAACGCTAAGATGGGAGCAGGAGCACTTCCATGGAGGTTTCTTCCCCGCTGTATACAAATCGTCAAATTCGCCGCTTTTCCCATCATGCCGAACAGGAAGCCGAGACCATTCGTTACTGGAACGCGCGATCTATTGCCGAAAAAATGCGTGCCACCGCGGATGTCATCACTTCTAGCTATCGCCAGAGGGGCATTGACCTTCATGCTCAAAGATCAGATTGATCTGTTGTCCGCGCTCAACGCTCATGGGGTTGAATACGTGGTGGTGGGCGGTCATGCAGTAAACGCCTATACGCAGGCGCGCAACCAAGGATCTAGATATTTTTGTTCGTGGGAGCAAAGAAAGCGGTGAGGCAGTTTTACAAGCGCTGGCTCGTTTCGGAGCACCCCTAAGCGGCATAGCATTCCTGGCGTGGTCTTCGAGGAAGTTTGGCAGGGGGCAACGATGGGCGAGGTGGAGGGTATCGCTGTGCGCTTCATCTCTCGAGAGCACCTTATTGTGAACAAACTTGCGGCAGGGCGTCCGCGCGACCTCGGCGATGTCGATGAGCTCCGCAAATTCGCCCGCGAAACTTAAAACCATGGCCATTTTTCTCCCTGGAACTGCCGAAGATCAACCTCTTTCGCTTGAAGAGATGACGCCGCGCGAGATCGTGGCGGAGTTGGATAAGTACGTTGTGGGCCAAGCCGCGGCCAAGCGCGCCGTGGCGGTAGCGCTGCGCACGCGCACGCGGCGGCAGCGGCTGGCGCCCGATCTTGCCGAAGAGATCATGCCTAAAAAC
>CAXTTZ010000040.1:0-16667 GCA_964247325.1 uncultured Acidobacteriaceae bacterium
GGCGCTTCGCGCGCGCGCTGCCAGAAGGTCGCTTTGGCCTCGATATCGGAAAATAACGAACTCGCCACCATGCTGAACAGGTCGTGGAGATCGGCCTCCTGTGGTTGTGGCAGCGCCCGTGCACCGCCCTCCACCTGCTGCACCGTCAAGCCGGCCACGGCAGCTTCGGCCACGGGCCACAGGAGGCCCTCGGGCGCCTGCCCCGCCAGCTTGCCAGCCACCCGCAGCCGGTTGGCCATGCGCGCGGAAAAAGCCGCGTCCAAGGGCAGCGGAAAGCGAATGTCCGCGCCAAACAGCGCGCGCGTCAGCGGGTACAGCATCGCTGAGTTTACTAAGCCGTCATCGGCCGGCATGCGGTAGCGCGGTAACACCAGGTCAGCACCCGCATGCAGCGCGTCACGCAAACCGCGCAGCACCTCGGGCTCCAGCGTGTGCGCCTCCGGGCCCAGCAGCAGCACGTCGGCTGCATGCCGCGCGGCAGCGGTTTGCGCGCCCGCGGCATAGTCCGCCGCGTTTAAAATCCAGTCGCCGCCGACATGGGGCTCCGCAAACGGAACGCGGTGCGGCAGGCCGTTTGCGGCCGGCTCTTCGGTGTCTTGGTCGGGCGAGGCCACCAGCACTGGCTCGCCCGGAAAGCTGCGTGCAATGTGCGCCAGCACCGCCTGCGCCACCTCCGCGGGCATCGAGGGCAGGCAGATCAGCAGCGGGCCGCGCCCGTCGGCTTGGGGCAGCGGCTCGTGGCGCACCGTGGTTTGTTCCGTGTTGGGATCGCTGGGCGAAAGGGTGGCCATCTATTGCGCTCCGGAAGGGTTCAGTTCCGAGCTTTGGCCGAGCAGGGCTTCGAGCCCAAGCACCGGAATGAGAATCCACGCCGGCCGGTTATTCAGCTCGTACAGCAGCTCGTAACACGCTTTCTCAAGCAAAAGCGCGGACAAAAGCGTTTGCGCCTCGACCGGCGCCGGCAGCAACTCCGGCTTGGCGCGAAGGGCCTCGGTGTACCCGCGCAAAAACGTGGCTGAACTTGCATTCTCCCACAAAGTCGCCCACGGGCGCAGCGTTTCTAACGTGTCTGGTCGCCGGCTGGCCGCGCGCCCCAACGCCAACTGCGCCGCATAGCTGAACGACCGCAGCATTCCTGCCACGTCGCGCAAAGGCGACTGCTTTTGCCGGCGCTCTTCCAGCGTGCGCGCCGGCTCGCCCTCGAAATCGACCAGCATAAAGTCCGACCGCGACCGCAGCGTCTGCCCCAGGTGGTAGTCGCCATGGATGCGGATGCGCCGGCCGAAATGCGTCGGGTCGCCGTCGAGCCCGCCGAGCAGCGCGCCGGCCTGCCCGCGCCGCCGTAGCAGATGCTCGACAGCCTCGCGCGCCTCCGCGGGCACATGATCCAGCGCCTGTTCGAGCGCGTCGAAGCCTGCATTTGCTTGCGCCTCGATGCGCTCGCGCTCGGCTGCCAGGTCGTGCGTGTTGAAGGGTTCTCCGGTGAACGCCGCATTGTCCGAAGGCGTCGCCAGCGCCACATGGAGCTCGCCCGTGCGCCGGCCCAGCAACTGCGCTGCGTCCACGAAAATGCCGGCGTGCTCGCGCGCTTCGGGCAGGGGCGTGTCGTCGCCCAGCCGCGCCGGGGCACCCGTGGTCTTGGGCGCGGGGCAGTTCGCGACCGCCTCGAAGTACCGCCCCAACTCCTCCAGCGTCCACGCCCAGCCGTCGCCCTCGTTGGCCGCAAAGGCCTGCAAGAATGCCAGTGTCGTCCCGTCGTCGGTGCGATGGAGGTCGCCCAGGTACGCAGGCACATTCGGGTAGTGCGCGACCTCGGTGAGGAAGCGCGTCACCTCGACATCCGGATTCTCCCCCGCGCGCAGCCGCCGAAACAGCTTTAATATCGCCTTTTCGCCAAACAGGATGCTCGTGTTCGACTGCTCCACCGAGCCCACTCGCGAGGGCAGCTCGAGCAGCTCGCGCCCGTCAAAGCTCGTCGCCTTGTTGGCTACAATCGAGCCCAAACTACCGCCCAAGTTCAACGCCAGCTCCGCCCGGCTGACGATCAGATTCAACAGTGCCGCGCGAAACTCCGCACTCGCCGTCGCGTCGATCAGCGTCAGCGGATCGCTCTTGCGATTCAGTGTCGCAATCACCGCGCTGGGCGACTTTTCGCGCAGCGGCTCCGCTTCACGGTCGCCCAGCGTCGCCAACGGCAGAGCGTATAGATCCGCCGTACCGTCCTCAAACGCCACCTGCACCGTGGCAAAGGCCGATTGCCCCCCGGGCAGCGGGGTCACCTCCATGATCTGCGTCGTGCGAATGGTGCGCGACTTGCCTCCAAACCACCGTCGCTTGGCGATGTACGGCGGCAAGAGCTGCTCCAAGAGCGGCTGGCTTGTCTCGTTCAAAAATGCGTTCAGTCCGTTCGAGAGCGCCGTCGAGGTTGCACCGGCGCGATGCGTCAGCTCGCCCGCCATCTGCTCCACCGTCGGCGTCTCTGCGACCGGCGCGCCCTCCTGCAGCTCCAACCAAAGAAAGCTGTACGGCGTCAACGTGAGCGGGTACAGCCCCCGGCCGATCTCCGGGAAGGGCACGTAGCCGATCATCTCCATCGGCTGCCGCCCGGCGTACTTGGCCAGATCGAGCGCCACCGGCTGGGCAAACCGCGATAGATTGGCCACGCACAGCACCGTCTCGCAATGGCCGTCCTCGGCCTCGTAGGAGCGCACATAGGCCAGGATCTTGCGGTTTTCCGGGTGCAAAAACTCCAGCGTTCCGCGGCCAAACACATGAAACAGCTTGCGCAGCGCAATCATGTTGCGTGTCCAGTGCAGCAAGCTCGAGGGGTCGCTCTGCTGCGCCTCCACGTTGATCGCCTGGTAGCCCCAGATTGGGTCCATGATCACTGGGAAATACAGCTTTGCCGGCACAGCCTTGGAGAACCCGGCATTACGGTCCGAGTTCCACTGCATCGGTGTGCGCACGCCGTTGCGGTCGCCCAGGTAGATGTTGTCGCCCATCCCGATCTCATCGCCGTAATACATGATCGGTGTGCCCGGAAAGCTCAGCAGCAGCGAATTCAGCAGCTCGATGCGGCGGCGATTATTGTCCAGCAGCGGCGCTAGCCGGCGGCGAATGCCCACGTTGATGCGCATCCGCGGATCGGCCGAGTACGCCATGTACATGTAGTCGCGCTCTTCGTCGGTCACCATCTCCAGCGTCAGCTCATCATGGTTGCGCAAAAACAGGCCCCATTGGCAGCTTTCCGGGATCTCCGGCGTTTGCGCCATAATGTCGGTGATGGGCAGCCGGTCCTCTTGCCGCACGGCCATGTAAATTCGCGGCATCAGCGGAAAGTGAAACGCCATGTGGCACTCGTCGCCGTCGCCGAAGTACGGCCGCACATCGGCCGGCCACATGTTGGCCTCAGCCAATATCAGCCGGTTCTCATACTCCTCATCGATCACCTTGCGAATTTCTTTAATCTTTACGTGCGTGTCCGGCACGTTCTCGCAGCTGGTACCGTCGCGCTCTACAAGGTAAGGAATGGCGTCCAGCCGAAGGCCGTCCACGCCCATGTCCATCCAAAAGCGCATCGCCGTCAGCACCTCATGCATCACGCGCGGATTGTCGAAATTCAAGTCCGGCTGATGCGAAAAGAAGCGGTGCCAATAGTACTGCTGCGCCACCTCATCCCACGTCCAGTTAGACTTTTCCGTGTCAGTGAAGATGATGCGCACCCCGTCGTACAGCTTGTCGGTGTCGCTCCACACATACATCTCGCGATCGGGCGAGCCTTTGGGCGCCAGTCGCGCACGCTGAAACCACGGGTGCTGGTCGGAGGTGTGATTGATTACCAGCTCAATCATCACCTGCATGCCCCGCGCGTGTGCCGCATCCAAAAACTCCTGAAAATCCTGGATCGTTCCGTAGCTCGGGTTCACGCTCGTGTAGTCGGCAATGTCGTAGCCGTCATCGCGCAAGGGTGACGGAAAGAATGGCAAAAGCCAAAGACACGTCACGCCCAGGTCCTGCAGGTAGTCGAGCTTCGAGATCAGCCCTTGAAAATCGCCGATCCCGTCATCATTCGAGTCCGCAAACGCCCGGACGTGCAGCTCATAAATTACGGCGTCTTTGTACCAAAGCGGATCGGTGGCGCTACAAGGCTTCTTCACGGGGACGAACGGGGCGGCTTGCATAGTCAGGAAATCTAGGATGCACCCGCGCCCAAGATCGTCACCCCGCCCCCAGTGCCGCAGTAAGGCAAAACTGCATTACCATGAATAGAGGGGGATCGTATGGCCGCGCTGACCATTACCGCAAGAGGGCAAGTGACGCTTCGGAAAGATACGTTGAAACACCTCGGCATTCAGCCAGGGGACAAACTTCATGTTGAGCTGCTGCCCGGAGGACAAGTCGCCTTGAAAGCAGAAAAGCCCTCCAAAGGCTGGGACAGCTTTTTCGGACTCCTTGCCGGCAAGACCGACAAGGTCGCAACCCTTGAAGAAATTGAAGAGGCCATTCAAAAAGGGTGGGCAGGCGAGCCTTGAGGATTGCTGTCGATACGAACCTGCTGGTGCGCACCGCCGTCCGAGATGATGAGGATCAAGCGCGCCTCGCGGAAAAAGCGATCAGTCAAGCCACTGTTGTGGCCGTGTCCCCAACCTGCATGTGTGAATTTGCCTGGGTGTTACGACGAACGTACCGCTTTCAGGCAAAGGACCTGGAAGCGGCTATCACGACATTGCTTAGCATCAGCAACGTTCGCACGAATCGGCCCGCGATTGAGGCAGGTTTAGCTGTGCTTCGCGCAGGCGGCGATTTTGCCGATGGCGTTATCGCTTACGAGGGCAATTGGCTTGGCGGCGAGGCCTTCGTATCTTTCGACAAAAGGGCCGTCACACTCTTGAGCGCGCAGGGCTACCCGGCTTACCTGTTGCGGTAATGTAGCCACAGCCCGTACCACTCCCCTCACGCGCCCGTCCTCACCACCCGCAGCACATGGGCCGGCAGCTCCGGCCGCAGCGCCGCGTAGCTCCATTCTTTCCATGTGTAGTGCGCACCAGTCAGCAGATCCTCGACCGCAAACGCTTCGCCCCACGGCACCCCTAGCTGATCCAGCCGCAGCTGCATCCACGCTGCCTGCTGCGCTTTGGGGTCCAGGTTCACCACAACAACGATCGCATTGCGGCCGTCTGCCGTCCGCTTCGAGTAGCACAGCATCTGCTCGTTCTGAATGGTGTGGAACTGGAGCCCTTCGTTGCGTTGCAGCGCCGGGTTTTCTCGCCGGATGCGGTTCAGCTGGGTGATCATCGGTGTAATCGAAATTGGATCGCTGCGATTCCAGGCCCGAACCTGGTATTTCTCACTGTCCAGGTACTCTTCCGACCCTTTCTTGCCCGCTGCGGGCTTGGCGGCGCGACCCTCGCACAGCTCATATGCCGGGCCGTAGATGCCCCAGTTCGCGCTCAGCGTCGCCGCCAGCACGGCACGCTGCAAAAACACCGACCGTCGCTCATCCGGGTCGGCTACCTGCAGCTGCTCGTGCAGGATGTCTGGTGTATTCGGCCATACGTTCGGGCGGAAGAAGTCCGCCACCGGCGGGCTCGAAATTTCTTCAAAGTACGCTTGCAACTCCGCCTTGGTGTTGCGCCATGTGAAGTAGGTGTACCCCTGCGTGTAACCTCCCTTGGCCAGCGCATACATCACGTGCGGCCGTGTAAAGGCCTCTGCCAAAAAGATCACCTCCGGCGTCTGCTTGTGCACCTCGGCGATGCACCACTCCCAAAACGGCAATGCCTTGGTGTGCGGATTGTCCACGCGAAAGACCCGCACGCCGCGCTCGATCCAAAACGTGAACACCCCATACAGCGCGTCCCACAACCCGCGCCAATCCTCTGACTCAAAGTTGATCGGGTAAATGTCCTGATACTTCTTCGGCGGATTCTCCGCATACTGGATCGTCCCGTCGGGCCGCATCTTGAACCACGCCGGATGCTCCGCCACCCAGGGATGATCGGGCGAGCACTGAAACGCGATATCCAGGGCCAGTTCCAACCCATGCCCCTGCGCTGCGGTCACCAGCGCGTCAAAGTCCGCCAGCGTGCCCAGCTCGGGCAAGATCGCCGTGTGCCCGCCCTCCTTGGCGCCGATCGCCCATGGGCTGCCCACGTCGCCCGGCTCGGCGCTCACGGCATTGTTCTTGCCCTTCCGAAATTGTGTGCCGATTGGGTGGATCGGCGGCATGTACACGATGTCGAACCCCATCGCCGCGATCTCCGGCAGCCGGCCGATCACATCGCGCAGCGTGCCATGCACCTCCGCGCTCGCCCCCGCCGACCGGGGAAACAGCTCGTACCAGGCCGAAAACCGCGCCCGCTCACGGTCCACCCACACCGGCACCTCGCGCTCGTAGCGCGTCGCATAGCGCAGATCGGGGTAGCGCGCCGCCAACTCCACCAACTCCTGCTCGTAGGGTGTGTCATAAAACGGCCGGTTTTCTGCGCCTAGCGCCCGCAGGCCTGCCGCTCCGGCCTGCAATCGCTTTCTGTCCCCACCTTTTGCGCGCGCCGCTGCCTCGTCCAGCAGCTGCGCGCCGATCTCCAACTGCAGCGGAATGTCCTGCGGCGTTACCTGCTGCGTCGGCTCGTGCGGGTCCGGCTGCGCGGCCAGCCGCTTGTCCAAATCGTGCACCCAGGTATCGAAGTGATCGACCCAGCCTTCCATCGTGAACATCCACGTCCCGAGCTGGTCCACCGGAAAGCTCGCCGTCCACAGATCATTCTGCAGTGCAGTGCAGGGAACCGACTTCCACGCCTTGGCCGCGATGTGCCGGTACAAGAGCCGCGCCGCCACATGGTCGTGCCCGTCAGAAAAGATCGCCGCCTGCACCGTAACCTGGTCGCCGATCACCCGCTTTGCCGGAAACCGCCCGCAGTTCACCTCCGGTTGCACCTCTTCGATCACTACTCGCCGCCGACCCTCATTCGGTTTCATTCCCATACCCTTTCTTCTGCAGCTGCCCCGCTTTGCCTATGCCATACGCCTGAAAAAGACCCGAGCCGAAGCGCCCCGTTCGGCATCACACCACATGCGCTCCCCAGTGCTGCCCGTATCCGTTCCCCAAGCTTCAGTGGTCCTCAATGTTTCTTAAGGCTTTCAAGAGGATGCGCCCAGCCCGACGCCGGTTGTCGGAGACGTACGCTGAAGCGAGTTGTCGCAAGGTTGGCGGCCCAAAGAAGCATTCCTGGGCGGTGTCGTTTGGAGGAGGAACTCTTGCCGGAACGTTGGCTGAAGCAAAAGAAAGCAGCGCTCCATGGCGCGCGTATTGAGGACTACGCCCTGATCGGCGACCTCCAAACGGCTGCGCTGGTCAGCCGCGAAGGCTCCATCGACTGGCTTTGCTGGCCGTCGTTCTCCTCCGGCGCCTGCTTTGCCGGCCTGCTCGGCACCGCGGACAACGGCTTTTGGCGCATCCGTCCTGTCGGCAAAATCGAGTCCGTGCGGCGCTCCTACCGCGGCGAAACCATGATCCTCGACACCACGTTCATCACCCGCGACGGCGAGGCGTGCCTCACCGATTTTATGCCGCCGCGCGGCCAGCACTCCGACGTAATCCGCATCGTCACCGGCGTGCGCGGCACCGTGGAGATGAACTTCGAGGTGGCCTTTCGCTTCGACTACGGCCTCACCGTGCCTTGGGTGAACTGTCAGGATGCCGAGCTGCGCGCGGTCGCCGGGCCCGACATGGTCGTGATGCGCAGCCATTGCCAGCGCGGCAAACCCGCTACCTTCTACGGCAAAGACATGCGCACCTGCAGCGACCTCACGGTGCGCGAGGGCGACAGGCTCTGCTTCACGCTGACCTACTGCGGCAGCTTCAAAGAAGCGCCCGAACCCGTGGACATCGAGAAAGAACTCAGCGACACCGAGCGGTACTGGACCGATTGGGCGGGCCGCACAGAGTACAAAGGGCCCTACCGCGACCTGGTCGTGCGCAGCCTGCTCACGCTCAAGGCGCTCACCTATGATCCCAGCGGCGGCATCATCGCCGCGCCCACGGCCGGGCTTCCTGAGCGTATCGGCGGCGAGCGCAACTGGGACTACCGCTTCTGCTGGCTGCGTGATACGGCCTTTACGCTGCTCGTGCTCATTCGCGCCGGCTATACCGACGAGGCCATCCAGTGGCGGCTTTGGCTGCTGCGCGCCGTCGCCGGCTCGCCCGACCAGGTGCAAAGCCTTTATGGCATCAACGGCGAGCGCCGCCTGCAAGAGTGGACCGCCACCTGGCTGCCCGGCTATGAGCACTCGCAACCCGTGCGCCTCGGCAACGCCGCCTCCGAGCAGTTTCAACTCGACGTGTACGGCGAGGTCGCCGCCGCCCTGTACTCCACACCCGACGTCAACGACGATCTCCGCGCCCCCGCCGCGCAGCTGACCGCTGCCCTCATCAATCACCTTTGCACCATCTGGCAACTGCCCGATGAAGGCATCTGGGAGACCCGCGGCGGCCGCCAACAGTTCACTCACAGCAAAGCCATGGCCTGGGTCGCCTTTGACCGCGCCATCAAGCGCCATGAGCGCTTAGACGGCCACGGCAATGTAAAGCTTTGGCGCAAAAATCGCGACAAGCTGCACAAGGAGGTTTGCCGCAAAGGCTTCAATAAGAAACTGAACTCCTTCACCCAAACGTACGGCTCCAAAAACCTCGATGCCTCGCTCCTGCGCATGCTGATTGGCGGGTTTCTGCCGCCCGATGACCCCCGCATGATCGGCACCGTCGAGGCCGTGCAGAAGCACCTTATGCGCGACGGTTTTGTGCAGCGCTACGATCCCGCCAAAGCGCCCGACGGCCTAAAAGGTTCAGAGGGCGCCTTTATTGCCTGCAGCTTTTGGCTCGTCATCGGCCTCAAACTTATCGGTCGCACCGAAGAAGCCACCGACCTCTTTGAACGCCTGCTCGCGCTGTGCAACGATGTCGGCCTGCTCAGCGAAGAATACGACCCCAAAGCAAAACGTATGCTCGGCAACTTTCCCCAGGCACTCTCGCACATCGCCCTCGTGCAGGCCGCCTTTACGCTCTCCGGCCAATGGTCCCCGCAGCCATACGACCCGCGCTAGGCTGTCAACCGTACCCACAACCCAAAACTCGGGGAAGCGCTTGGCTTCAGCTACGGCATCAAACGCCCCCTACCCCTACAGACTTTAGCCGCTGAGGTCCACTGGGCCGTGCTTAGGCCTCGGCCACAGCGCCACCGCGCCATACAACCCAGCCCCCCGCCGCCCACTCTATCGGGGAAGACATTCCAGGTCTCCGCCGCGGCACGCTGCCTTTCCTGCGCGTGCGCACTTCCACCGCTGCCCAAAAACAAGCACCGGAGCGATCCCATGACGCGTGTTCCCGGCTCAACCTACCGGTTGCAGCTTCATGAAAACTTCGGCTTCGATGACGCCTCGGCCGTTGCGCCCTACCTGCAAAAGCTAGGCATCACCCACGTCTACACCTCGCCCTACCTCCAGGCCGCGCCGCACTCGATGCACGGCTACGATGTGGTCGATCACCGTAAGGTCAACGAAGAGCTCGGCGGGGCCGAAGCCCACGCCCGCTTCTGCCAGCAACTCGGCGACATTGGCCTCGGCCAGGTGCTCGACATTGTGCCCAACCACATGAGCCTCGGCGAGCAAAACCACTTCTGGTGGGACGTGCTCGAAAACGGCACGAATAGCCGCTATGCCGGCTTCTTCGACATCGACTGGCATTCGGCCGAAGAGCGTCTGCGCGAAAAAGTTCTTGTGCCCATCTTGGGTGACCAGTACGGCCGCGTGCTGCAGAGCGGCGGCATCCAGATTACGCGGCAAGACTCTGACTTCTTCATCGAAGCCTCCAGCCAGCGCCTGCCCCTCTCGCCCACCACGCTTCCGCTTATCCTGGGCAAAGCCGCCGACCGCGCAGGCAGCGATACCCTCCGCTTTCTTTCTGCCAGCTTCGGCCGCCTGCCGTCCGCTGAAGAGTGGGACCGCTGGAAGCTCAACGCCCGCGACCGCGACAAGCGCGTTCTCTTCGACTTGCTCCGCCGCCTGTGCCGCGAAGAAGGCACCACCTGCAGCCAAATTGACGCAGTCATCTCCGAGATGAACGCCAACCCCGACGCGCTTGACGATCTGCTATCGCAGCAAAGCTATCGCCTCGCGTATTGGAAGGCCGCCGATCAGCAGCTCGGCTACCGCCGCTTCTTTGACGTCAACACGCTCATCGGCGTGCGCATGGAGCGCGAATACGTCTTCGACGAAACCCACGCACTCATCCTCCAATGGCTGCGCGCCGGCACGCTCGACGGCGTGCGCGTCGACCACCCCGACGGCCTGCGCGATCCGCTGCAATACTTTGAGCGCCTTCGCAAAGCCGCCCCCGACGCTTGGATCATCGGCGAAAAGATCCTCGAACCCGGCGAATGGCTGCGCGAGAACTGGCCCATCCAAGGCACCAGCGGCTACGACTTCATGAACCAGGTGCTCGGCCTGCTCGTTCACCCCGAAGGTCTCGAGCGGCTCGGCGAGCACTACCGCGCCTTTACCGGCGACGAGATGAGCTTTCCGGCCACCGCGCACGATAAAAAGCTCAATGTCACCCAGGAAGCCCTCGGCTCCGACGTCAACCGGCTCGCCGAACTCTTCGTGCAAATCTGCGAGTCCAACCGCGACTTTCGCGACTTTACCCGCGCCGAAATCCGCCGCGCGCTGCGCGAAGTCGCCTCGTGCTTCAGCATTTATCGCACCTACGTTATCCCCAGCCGCAAGGAGATCAACGACGAAGATTGCACCGTCATCAGCAAGGCCTGCGTTTGTGCCAAAGATATGCGCCAGGACATCGACGGTAAGCTCTTCGACTTCATGGCCGACGTGCTCCAGATGAAGGTGCCCGGCGAAAAAGAGTTCGAGTTCATCCTCCGCTTTCAACAGTTCACCAGCCCCGTCATGGCCAAAGGTGTCGAAGATACCGCCTTCTACTGCTACAACCGGCTGACCGCCATGAACGAGGTCGGCGGCAACCCCGCCTGCTCCGGTTTTTCGCTCGGCCAGTTTCACAACTACAACCGGCACATGCAGCAAACCTTCCCCACGACCATGACGACGCTCAGCACCCACGACACCAAGCGAGCCGACGATGTGCGCGCCCGCATGCTCGTGCTCAGCGAGATCCCTGATCGCTTCGCCGAAAAGCTAAACGCCTGGCATAAAAGCACCGCCCGCTATCGCGGCGGCGCCGTCGACAAAGGCACAGAGTGGTTTCTCTTTCAAACCTTGATCGGCGCGTGGCCGCTCACCCCCGACCGCCTCAAGCAGTACATGCAAAAGGCCATGCGCGAGGCTAAGCTCCAAACCACCTGGGTTAACAACAACACCGAATACGAGAACGCCCTCAACAGCTACATCAAAGCCCTGCTTGCGGACAAGGACTTTCTCGCCGACTTTACCGCCTTTATCGCCGAAATCGAGCACGCCGGTTACCGCAACTCCCTCGCGCAAACCCTGCTCAAGCACACCTCGCCCGGCGTTCCTGACCTATACCAGGGCGGCGAGCTTTGGGACTTCTCGCTCGTCGACCCGGACAACCGCCGCCCCGTCGACTACACCCTCCGCTCCCAGCTTCTCGATCAACTCCCCGCCCAGCTCGACGGCTTTAACCCCGCCGACCTCACCGCCCGCATGGCCGACGGCCTACCCAAGCTGTGGCTCGTGCACCGCGCCCTCCGCCTCCGCACCGAGCGCCCGCACTGCTTCGCCGGCGAAGCCGCCTACACGCCGCTCGAAGCGAGTGGTCCCGACGCCGAGCGCGTCATCGCCTATCTTCGCGGCGACGAGGTCCTCACCCTGACTCCGCGCTTTATGCAGTCCGGCACCCTGCCCCAAGCCACTGTGCAGCTTCCCGCCGGCGCCTGGCAAAACTATCTCACCGGCGAGCGCTTCCAAGCCGGCGAGCACGCGGTTGCCACGCTGCTTGCGAGCTTCCCCGTCGCTCTCCTCGTGCGTTCCGCCGAGGCCTGAGCCCCGCACCGCCTCCGCTACACTGGGGGCAGACACAGGAGACCTTCGCTCGAATGCACGATTTCAAGATCTGGGCGCCGCGCGCGACCACCATGCGCCTGCAACTCAACGGCGGCACCGACCCCCAGACCATGCAGCGCTCCGGCAAAGACGGCTGGTGGACCTTGCGCGTCGAAGCCGCCGGCCCAGGCACTGATTACGCCTTTCTTATCGACCATGACCCCACGCCCTACCCCGACCCGCGCAGCGCCTGGCAGCCCCAAGGCGTCCACGGCCCTTCGCGCGTTTACGACCAATCTGCCTTTCGCTGGACCGACGCGCCCTGGCACACGCCGCCGCTCGCCAGCTCCATTCTTTACGAGCTGCACATCGGCACCTTCAGCCCCGAAGGCACCTTCGACGGCGCCATCCAGCACCTCGAACACCTGGTCGACCTAGGCGTCACTCACGTCGAGGTCATGCCGATCAACGACTTCGCCGGTAACCGCGGTTGGGGCTACGACGGCACCGCACTCTTTGCCACCTACGAGCCCTACGGCGGCCCCGAGGCCTTTAAGCGCTTCGTCGATGCCTGCCACGAGCGCGATCTCGCCGTCCTGCTCGATGTCGTTTATAACCACTTCGGCCCGGTCGGCAACTACACCACGAAGTTCGGCCCCTACCTCACCGATCACTACCACACCCCCTGGGGCGCCGCCGTCAACTTCAATGAAGGCGGCAGCGACGAGGTGCGGCGCTTCTTTATCGACAACGCCCTGATGTGGCTCAAGGACTTCCACTGCGACGGCCTCCGCCTTGACGCCACGCACGAGTACATCGATCGTTCCGCCGTGCACTTCATGGAGCAGCTCTCCTCCGAGGTGCAGCGCCTGGGCAACATGCTCGGCAAGCGCTTCGTCCTGATCGCCGAAAGCGACCTCAACGACCCCAAGTTCGTCCGCCCCATCGAAGCCCACGGCTACGGCATGGACGCCCAATGGAGCGACGACTTTCACCACGCGCTCTTTACCCTGCTGTGGAGCGACCCCGGCCGCGGTTACTACGACGACTTCGGCAGCATGGACGACCTGGTCAAATCGCTCCGCAAAGCCTTTGTCTACGACGGCTGCTACTCGCGCTATCGCCACCACTCGCACGGTCGCCCGGTCGACGGCCTCTCCGCGCACCACTTTCTCGGCTACATCCAAAACCATGACCAGGTCGGCAACCGCGCCGTCGGCGAGCGCCTCGAGCATCTCGTCGGCCTCGAGGCCTCCAAGGTCGCCCTCGGTCTCACCCTCATGGCCCCGTTTGTCCCCATGCTTTGGATGGGCGAAGAGTTCGCCGCCTCCACGCCGTTTCTTTACTTCGCCGACCACGAGGAAGAAGAGATGCGCCGCCTGGTCTCGGAAGGCCGCAAGCGTGACTTCGCCGCCTTCGGCTGGGACGAGTCCTCGATCCCCGACCCCGAGGCTCCCGAAACCTTTGAGCGCTCGAAGCTCGACTGGAGCGAGGTCGTGCATGGCAAGCACGCCGAAATGCTGCAATGGTGCAAGAATCTCATTGCCCTGCGCCGCTCCACGCTCGACCTCAACGACGGCGACTTCGGCCACCTCCGAGCCTCCTGTACCGCCGATGGCAAAGCGCTCATCCTGTGCCGCGGCTCCGTGCGCATTCTGATGAATCTCGGCGACCCGATCACCTTGCCCACGCTGGAAGGCGAAAGCTTGCGGCTCGCCTCTCGTCCCGAGGTGCAGGTGACCGCGGGTGAGATTGCCCTGCCCAAGATGAGTCTTGCGATCCTTCGCGCCGAATAATCGAGTCCCAAGTAGTAGGCCAACTATGCCCATCAAAACTGTTAGCAGCCGCGAGGTCTACCGCAACCCGTGGACCCGCGTCCGCGAAGACGTCATCGAGCGCGCCGACGGCAAGCGGGGCATCTACGGCGTGGTCGACAAAGACCCCGCCTGCATCATCCTCCCAATCGAGCACACCCCTGCGGGCGACTTCCTTTGGCTCGTCCGCCAGTTCCGCTACACCGTCGGCGCCAGCTATTACGAGCTTCCCCAGGGCGGCTGGGAGGACGCCAACGCCGACCCTGAAGAGATGGCCCGCGGCGAACTCCGCGAAGAAACCGGCCTCCGCGCCGACCGCCTCACCAAACTCGGCAGCCTTTGGATCGGCTATGGCGTCATGAACCAGCTCCACCACACCTTCCTAGCCGAAGGCCTCACCCCAGGCGAAACGGACCGCGACGAGGAAGAAGACGACATGACCGTCCACCGCGTTCCAGTCGCCGACTTCGAATCCATGCTCCTCGACGGCCGCATCATGGACAACTGCACCGCCGCCGCCTGGGGCCTGTATCGCACTTGGCGCGACCGCCAACGCTAAAACCCACTGTGTTTCGACTTGCCGTTCTGATTGTCCTCCCGCAGCGCAGTGGAGCAATTTACTACCGCCTCTGCCCTTCTAGTTGTCATTCCCGAAGGGAATCTGCGTTTGTTTTTGCTCTTGCTTTTCTTTTTGTCATTCCCGAAGGGAATCTGCTGTCTTTCCATGTTGATCGCAGCTACAAGAAGCAGATCCGTCCGCTTCGCTACGAAGTGAAAACAAGTAAGTTGCGGCAAGTAAGCCTTCTACCCCTCTACCCAATACGCTGCAAAGTTCTCATACCGCGACGCAAACCGGTCCGCCGCTGAATCCTCCGTGCTTAATGGAAACGCAAACTTCCACAACAACGTGATCCCCGCGGTGCCCTCCAACAACGGCCCAAGCTCCGGGTTCGCATACAACAACACGATCTCGCGTCGCTCTGCCCGCGCTGCTGCCTGCACATGCGCCAAAAACCGCTCCATCACCGGCCTCGCAAACGGGTGGTACAAGAACAACACCAACGGCCCTTCCGGCAGGGCAAAACTCGTCGCATCCCCCGCCAGCACCTCCGCCGCGACCTCCTCGCACCGCCAATCCGCATGGAACCGCTGTACATTCTCCGCCGCCACCGCCGCCAACTCCGGCGACAACTCCACTCCCAGCACGCGCCGAAACGGAAACCGCAACGCCAATAGCAGCGCCCGCCCCTTACCGCAGCCGATGTCCACAAACGTAAACCGCGACCACGCCAACCGAAGCATCTCCACGGCAGCCAAAAACGCCGAAGGCGCAATCCCGTAGTACCCTGTCGCCCAGTACGGCGCGTCCCCATGCGCCGCCGGATCGCCCGCCGTCGTGCCAAGCGCTTCGCCCCACACCAGCCCCGTTGTGTCCACGCCATGCGCTACATCGAACGGGTGCACCCCGCGATCCACCCCCGCACGATCCGGCACCGGCTCGCCGCTTAGCGCGATGCCGGCCCGCCGCCAAAGCTCCCGCAAAAACCCGCCCCAGCCGCGGTTGGCGATCCAGTGCCGGGCGCGGCGCAGATAAGCAGAACGCGTCGCCATCGCGTTAGTTGACGTGTTTCGACCGGCGCGTCATGTAGTCCTGCAACAGGTAATTGCCCAAGGTCTGCGGCGTCGTGAAGTAGGCCTTGCCGCGACACATCGCGCTCATCTTCTGCACAAACTGCACCAGCTGAAAATCATCCGCCAGCATAAACGTGTTGATCATGATGCCCGCGCGCTTGCACCGGCCTACCTCCTCCAGGGTCTCCGAGATCACCAGCGGATCGAGCCCAAACGCATTCTTATAGATCCGCCCGTCCTCCATCGTCAGCGCCGAAGGCTTGCCGTCGGTGATCATGACGATCTGCTTCATATCCTTGCCGCTCGAGCGCAAGATCCGCTGCGCAATCCGCAGTCCTTCGCGCGTATTTGTGTAGTGCGGCCCCACCTTTACGCGCGGCAGCTGCGAGATCGGAATCTCCTCCGCCGAATCATGAAAGAGCACCAGGTTTAACTGATCGCCCGGAAACTGCGTCCGGATCAGGTGCCCCAGCGCCATGGCCACGCGCTTGGCCGGCGTAAAGCGGTCTTCGCCGTACAGGATCATCGAGTGCGAACAATCAAGTAGCACCACCGTCGCGCACGAACTCTGGTAATCCGCCTGCTGCACATGCAGATCGCTGTACTCCAGGTTGATCGTGCCTGTACCGTTGGGTGCGCCCTCTCGCGCGAACACCGAGTTCAGGGTCGCCCCGATATCCAGATTCAGCGTGTCGCCAAACTCATACGGCTTCGACGATCCGTTCGTCTCCACGCCCGCCGCCTCGTGCAGCGTGTCGTGCCGACCCAGCGAGCTCTTGCCCAGCGGCCCCAGCAGATCGCGCAATGCCTTAAAGCCAAGGAAGTCCATCCCCTTGTCGGTCACTTCGAACCGCGCATCGGCCTCGCCGTCACCCTGCTGACCCTGCCCTTCGCCGGGCTCTTCGGCGTTCAAAAATGCCTCGTCCTTCATGCGCTGAATAATCTTTTCTACCAGCTCCTGCTTGCCCTCTTCGGGCAGCTCTTCGTACTTCTCCTGCGCATCCTCATCCAGCAGCTCGCCCGAGTCTAGCGCCTGCCGCACGGCCTCGCGCAGGTCCTCCATGGAGTTGTCGCCCGAGTTCTGAAAGGGCGAAAACGGGTCCTGAAAGCCCGAGTCTAGAAAAAAGTCGCCCAATGCCTCCATCAGATCTTCAAGATCGAAGCTCGTGGAAAGATCGCCGTTGAACTTGGTAT
>CAXTTZ010000041.1:0-16556 GCA_964247325.1 uncultured Acidobacteriaceae bacterium
CGCCTAACCCGCCCTACCGCCGAAACCGCGCAAGCGCATACAAAATCAGCGACAACAGCAGGCTCAACAGGATACTCGTCCCCAGTGGCGCAAACACCTGCACATGCTTGCCCCGAAAGCTAAGGTCACCCGGCAACCGCCCCAGCGGCAAACCCGCCCGCTCCAGCCCCATCACTGCCAACCCCACCAGCACCAGCACCAATCCGATTCCTACCAACACACGGCCCATTTACCCTTAGACGCCAACCTGCCCGACCGCGACAAAACCTCCCCATTCGCATCTATAGAAGGAGAGGTTTTACCATGCCACGGTTGAAAGCACCGCACGTCCTGCTTGCCCTGACGACCGCGTGTGTGTCCGCTCTCGCGCAGGGCACCCACGGAGCCGTACCAGGATCTCTCAACTACTTCCAGGGGCAGGTCAGCATCAACGGCCAAGCCCTCTCCACTCCAGGTGGCGCCAACTCCGCCGTGCTCAGCCCCGGCGAAACGCTGACCACCGCCTCCGGCTCCGCCGACCTGCTCCTCGCCCCTGGCGCCCTGCTCCGCCTCGGGGACAACACCACGGCCACCCTGGTCGCTGCTGACCCCAACCGCACCGAGGTCCGTCTCGAGCGCGGCCGCGCCAACGTGGATGTCAATGCCATCGCACCGCATCGCCTGCTTCTGCTCGATATGCCCGACGGCCAAACCCAAATGCTCGAGCAAGGCACCTACACCTTCGACCTGGCCAACGCGCGCGTTCGTGTCCTCCGTGGCGAGGCCGACGTCTTCCTCGGCGCTGATACCACGACCAACGTCCGTCCCATCAAGCTCAAAGACGACCACCAGGTCATCCTCGCCGGCGACCACCCCCGCGCCGAGGCTTTTGACGACTTCCAGGCCCAAACCGATCTCCTACCCTGGACCGGCCCACAAGAGACGCAAGCTTTCAGTGACATGGCCCTCAGTCCAACTGGCAACAGCACTGACTCGTCGCTTGGGTACAGTTCCGGCTTTGCCGGGTACGGCCCAACCTACGGCTACGGTTACGCTCCAGCGTTCGGACTTGGCTACGGGTTCGGCTACGGCTATGGCTACGGTCCAGCCATCGGACTCGGTTATGGCTATCCCTTCGGCTATGGCTATCCCTTCGGCTATGGCTATCCGTTTGTGGGATACGGGCATGGTTTCGGCCCCGGTTATTACGGCGGCTTTCATGCCCCCATCAGGGTTCCTCGTACACCACGCGGCTATGTCGGAGGCACCTTCGCCGGTCGGAGCGGCCCCGCCATCGGCGGGCATACCTTCTCTGGCGGGGGCGGCATACACGCCGGCGGCCGCCGCTGAATCATAGTATGTCAGCAAGATTTTGTGACTGATATACCCTGTGTTGGGTATGCGTACCATCACGCCGAGATTACATCTGTATACCTTGGTAACTTAAGGTGTAACTGTTAGCGCCATGGCAGGTCGTGTGCCAACACAATGTTGTCATGAGTTCGACCTTCACTTCCCACTTCTCACGTGGCCGCAAATCGATCTACTTATCTGTGCTCGAGGTCATGACCTCGCTTTCGACCCTACATTACCAGAACGATTGCACGATTTAACGGGCTCACCCGACCTTGCTATGGCATTGAATAAGCACATCGGTAACATTTTTCGGCCAACGAAGTTACTTTCGCTCCAAACTCGCATCCTACTCACCATCGCCTATAGACCGCACGGCCCTGAGCACCTTCCGTTTCGGCATCCAGGGTGATGCAACCAAGTCACCGCGCTTCACGCGCCGGAGGGTCTACCTACATGCATGTCCGTGCTGCTACCGCTTTGTCCTTTCTTTTAAGTGCGCCGATCGCCTTTGCTCTACCCCTCCCCAGCGCAGGGGTCCCCTCCGAACCTGCCCAATTTCAGGTCTCCGAGCAGACCGAAGTTCCCAACACCACCTTAAAACCCGGCGCTTACTCAATTCGCGTAGTGGACCACCTTAAAGATCGTATGATCGTTGAAATCCAAGGCCGGAACAACGTGCACACGACCTTCATCGCGATCCCGGCTGGCACCATGGCCACGGCGGGAACTGGACCTATTCCCTACAGCGCAGGCCCGAAAGGCAAATCGGCGCTAAAGGGGTTTTCGTTCCCAGGGGGTACCACAGTTGAATTTGTTTACCCCAAAAATAACGCTGTTTCCCTTGCAAAGGCTAACGGCACCCGTGTTATGGCCATTGATCCCGCGTCCGAAGGCCGCGTACCCGCCTCCAAGCTGACCTCCAACGATATGCAGATGATTTCGCTCTGGATGCTCGAGCCCACCCCCGTTACCCCGAACAGCAACCAAGTCGGCATAGCTGCCAGCCACTACCAAGCGCCCACCACGCAGGTCGCTTCCTCCGCAGCCCCGGCAGACACTACGGTTGCTGCACCTCCGGTATCGGCCGATAACGTCGAGACCTCGCCGGTGCCGAACGCCCCTGCTCGCGTCCACCATAGCAAGCCGAGTGCTCAACCGTCGGTACAAGTTGCGTCAGCTGATGTACCGCCACCGCCCCGCACTCGCTCTCGCGCTAATGTCACCACTCTGCCCCACACCGCAAGCAGCTTGCCTTTGGCTGAACTTCTGTCCGCTGGCTTCTTTGCCCTTGGTGGTGCACTGAGTCTGCGCAGGCTACGCGCCCGGGGCTAAACGATGCCTCGCGCACGTACCACCCTCGAAGCTGGCGCGTGGCTTCTCGCTCTTCTGTGCGCTGCAATTCCACTCTATAACCGGGTGGAGGCTCGCAGCGCACAGGAGTTTGCCTCACGCAACTTCGCATCCCATGCACCTGCCCTCTCTGGTGGCGACGTCGTGGCCCCGTCCACCACGACAGGTAGCTTTGAACAGATCAGCAAGGGAGGCATTCTCGGCCGCTTAGAGATTCCCTCCCTTGGCCTCAGCGTCCCTATCCTCGACGACTACGATCCCGATTCCTTGCGAAAAGGCGTCGGCCATATGCGCGGAACGGCATTGCCAGGCGGCTTAGGTAATTTTGCCGTCGCCGGTCACCGCGATACGTTCTTCCGACCGTTACGCTCCATCCGGCCCGGGACACTGATCAACATCACCACAGCTCAGGGCACCTACCGGTACATCGTCGACGCAACCTCGATCGTTCTCCCTAGCAATGTAAGCGTACTCGATATCGGCCAACGCCCAGAGATGACCCTAGTTACTTGCTACCCTTTCAATTTCATCGGCGCTGCACCAAAACGATTTATCGTTCGTGCTCACCTGCTTTGGCTTGAGCCCGCCTGACACGGACTAGAGTGGCACATGGCTACGATTGCCATACAATCCAGCGCTCAACTTCCGTCCTCACCTCGTCACCTTTCAGTAACCCTTAAACCTATACTTCACCACAGAGTAACTACCTTGATTCCATCCTTCCTCAGCGACTAACTCATGTGTTTAGAGCCCACCCCGTCAGCTACCAAGCTGTTCGTCTGACCAGAGCAAGACAGGATCTGCAGCACTCACGTGTCGCAACACTGTACTTACCCACGATTCTGTCCTTTTGAGCATGTTTGCTTTCGCATCTGCCCGTTAAGCCGCTGTCATCTTCTTCAAGGGAAGAGCCGTAAGCTGTGCAACCCTCGTCTGCATGACCTTTTGCAGCCTATGGATAACACGCATCGTGATCCGTGGTGACATTTCCTCAGGTGTTCGCGTTAGAAGCATCGTGCTGCCATGACCGAGGCTTAAGGTGATGCCTATGTTGAATTCTTCGGTCTCCGGTTGAAACTGCTCGTAGAAGAAGTGGCCCGGCATTTCGAGGCGAACAGAAGAAAAATGCAAATCACGGCAGGCTGTCCGCAGCACCTCCCAGCAGGATTCCGGAGAGCTCGCCCTACGCAATGCATCCTCGAACTCGCTCACCCGAATCGAACCTCGGACGGCCTGTCGCACTGAATCCAGGCCCACCGCTTGCCGTGCCGCACGAAACTCGTGATAGTCCAGCCGATTTACCCCATACCCTATCATGGCAAGGAAGATCAGCAGCAGTGGCAGCGCCGCACGTTGATCCACGCTGGCCAGCACCGCCAGCGAGGCAAAAGCACAGCAGGCAGCGTACAAAATCAGCGCAGCGCGTGGCGTCGAAAAACCTAGATCTAGCACCCGGTGATGAATGTGTCCACGATCTGCTTTAAAAATCGGATCGTTGCGAAGGAAACGTCGCCCTATAGACAAACCGACATCGGTGAGCGGCAAGGCTAGAGCCATCAACGGCGCCGCTAGCCCAAGCATGTTCGTCGCATGTTGTCCCCAGACCAGGCCCAAGCAGCCCAGAATGAACCCTACCGTCAAACTGCCGCAGTCGCCCAAAAAGATCGATGCTGGACTGAAGTTGTAGTAAAGAAACGCAATAAGCGCGCCCGCTAGCGGTGCCGTCACAATAGCCAAGCCAAAATGACCGAACAACAACGCCACGATCAGTACCGTTACGGTTGCCATCAAGCTCACGCCTGTTGCTAACCCATCCATGCCGTCGATCAAGTTGACTGCATTTGTACAGCAGATCAGCCATATGAAACTAATTGCAAACCCCGCTCCGGGCGAAAGATGGTGCAGCGACAAGCGCACCCCTAGCTCCACCGCCAGCGCGGCAGCGACAGCTTGCCCGGCTAGTTTCTGCCACGGCTTTATATTGCGCAGGTCATCCAGCAAACCGACCAGGAACACCACCCCGGCCGCCGGCAGCACGCCGTGCAGCACCTGCCCATGCTGAATGGACACTTTTCCCTTGCTGCCGTAGAGCAAAGCAATGCACGCAAACGCGCCCAGGCACGAAAGCACTATCGCTAAACCGCCCAATCGTGGCACCGCGCGCAGATGGAGCTTGCGTTCCTTGTCGGGCAAGTCCACCGCCCAGCCCTTTTCTAATGCGAGATCGCGCACCAAAGGCGTAAGTGTGAAGCACAACAAGAACGAAATAAACCCCAAAGCTAGAAGAACGTACATGACGCCTCTCTTTGGCTCAAAAACTTCAGTTAGGAAGCGGACCCGCAGGTCTTGGCTTCGTGGTGGACGCCCGTTCGGCGCTCTCGTGTATCCCCGCCGACGTGCGCGGCAAGGCCCCGAGAATGTCGCCGATCCGGTCGATACTTTGCGGCAGATCGTAAAAATCGAGCAAAGCCTGCCGTGCGCGTTGGCCCGCCTCGTTCACGAGGTCTCGGTGCGCGGCAAGGTGTACAAGCAGTCCCGTTATGCCCGCCACGTCCCCCGGACGAAAATGCCATCCGCACTGGTGTCGGTCAATCAATCGCGCCGGGGTGGCCGACGCGGGTCCTATGAACAACAACGGTCTGCCTGCGGCCAAGATGCCGTATACTTTGCTCGGCACCACCGATCCGCAGGCACTTTCCTTTTGGGTGACCAAGCCGATATCGCCCGCAGCCAAACCTTCGCTCAATTTGTCCCTTGACACAAAGGGGCGCATCTCCACCGAATCGATTGCGTTGAATGTGCAAAACTCGGTCAGCGTTTTCCGCTGGCCGCCCGTGCCCACAAACAGAAAACGAAATCGGTTTCCTGTCCGCAACTCCTTGATTACTCCTAGAATCGTCTCGAGATCATGCGCCAGACCCAAATTACCCGAGTACAGCAAAACCAACTCATCGGAATCGCCGGGGCGGACCATGGGTTTGATCGCCCGACTGCTCGCCCAATGCTCCGCGATCAAAATTCTGTTGCGTGGAACCCCGTGCTGTACCAACCGGTCGCGCATACACTCGCCCAGCACGATTATGCCGTCCGCCTGACGACGCGACCAACTCGCCAGCGCCCCTGTAATCCGGTGTAGCCAACCTCCGGCCCGAATGTGTCCAAGGTCAACCGCGATATCCGGGTAAATGTCTTGTTCCCAGACGTAGTGGCGCGACCCACGCAGCAGCCTAATCATTGAGCCCAGCAGTGAAATCAAGGGCGGCGTGGTCATCGATATCACCACGTCCGGCCGCTTTAGAGTCAGCCCCCGCGCGAAAGCAGAAACATAGAACGAGACATAGGAAAGTACACGGCCGACACGCCCCCTCGTAAACGGAAGCGTTTTTACCCGGTGCACCTCCGCCCCAGGATCCGCGCCCCCTGCAGATGTGGCATATCCACCACTATCCCCACAAAGAACGGCAACCTCTTCGCCGCGTTCGCGCAGGCCACGCACCAAATCGGTGAGTTGTTGGCTGGTCGCAGACGAATCCGGCCAGAAAAACTGATTGATAAAGAGAAGTCTCACCCGTGCACCTCCGCACGGAAGGCAGCCTCGGTCGACCGAATCTGCCGCGTCTTCACGTACTTCGCCGGACTGCCGGCATAGATGTGAAAGTCAGGAATGTTTCCAGCAATCATGGCACCCGCAGCCGCAACAGCGTACCTCCCAAGTACGGTTCCAGGGGCTAGAATGGATTTCGCCCCGGCCCAAGCTCCCTCCCCCAGCTGAATCGGCGCAATACGCAAGTCGAAACCCGGCTCGCTCCAATCGTGATTGCCCGTGCAAAGATAGGCGCCCTGCGAGATACACGCGTTCGCCCCCACCCGTACCATGGTCAGATTGTCAATCCAGCTACCCTCGCCGATCCAACAATGATCTCCGAGTTCAAGGTGCCAAGGATATTTCACCAACACCGATGGTTTGATCACCACACCCCTACCCACCCGTGCGCCAAAAAAACGAAGTAACGTTACCCGCAATGACGACGAGAGAAGCCACGGCGACGCGAACAAGGGTTGCCCAATTAGCATCCAGATCGTACGCTTTAGAAGCGATGCGCCGGGATCGTACCAGGAGTTGTCATAGCACTCCAGCTGAACAAGGCTCATTATTTCGCCTCCGTCCAGCAGTCTTCCGCAGTCGTTTGTTCCTGCAGCACATCAGCGTACATTGCCGCTGTTTGCGCCGCAACCTTTGTAAACCCATACCGCTCCCGGACTAGTTGTGCCCCGTTTTGTCCCATGGCCCAGTTTTCCTCCGGTTGCCGCGCCAGCACCGCATGCAAAGTCCCTCGGAGTAGTTCGGCGCTAGGCTCAATCTCCCAACCCGCGCCTACCTTCGTGATCTCAGGCATATTGCAGGCGTGCGTTGCCAACACCGGCAAACCCATCCCCATGGCTTCCAGCAAGGCCATACTGAGCCCCTCGGAGTAGGAAGGCAGTACAAAACATTCAGCCGCTTGGAGAGCACTCCACTTCATCGCTCCCTCCAACATGCCCGTAAACATCACCTGGGTATCGAGCCTTTTTTCGACCACGACTTGCGTTAGCCGCGCCTGCACCCCCTCACTATCTGGGCCAGCCAGCACTAAACACGCCTCCGGATATGCAGGTCCGACATGCGTCCAAGCCTCCATAAGAAGGTCCAAGCCCTTTTTTGAATGGAGTCTTGAAAGGAACAATATGATGCGCTTGCCCCGCAACTCCGGATACCGACGAAGGAACAACTCGGGATTTATCTCGCTCGGCACCTGAATCGCGTTCGGGATGATCTCAACTGGTCCGTGCGCCCCGAATGTCCGATATTGATCGGCCTCAGCCGCTGTAAGTGCATGTAGGCGAGCAGCTCTCGCCACGTTTCGTTTTTCAATTAGCGCAGCGTAGATGCGCTTCCTCCATCGCTTGTTGGCTAAAGCCCATGGTTCGAGCATTCCGTGTGCAGACAGTACATAGGGTTTGCCCGCCTCGCGGGCCATGCGGCACGTTAGTGCCGTGCTCGCCTCCCATAATCCATGAATGTGTATCCCATGGACACGTTGTATCTCTTCCCGCAATCTATCTTTCGCTTTGGGTTCGAGATGTCGGGTAATGCGCCAGAAGTGCACCTGCTTCGCATCTAAGCCGGCTGGGATCTCCCGTTCATTCGGATGGCAAAAAGCGGCGAGCCTCACATCAAGACCCTCTTTTTCCCGGAGGGCCGCTGCAAGCGCCGGTACGGCCGAAGACAGACCACCGTACTTCGGGTCCAAATGTGAGATCACATGCAGCCATCGTTGTGTTTTTTTCGCAATTTGCCTCGGTGCGGTCTGCGTTTCCTTCTTCCCTGCTAAAAGTGTCTCAATCACCGGACACCTCCACCAGGGTCTGACGCGGCAAAGGTGCTTGGTTTGTTTGTACGATTCGCGCAATCGATGCGCCAAAGCCCTCCGGACTGTACCGACTCACGATTTCTTCAGAGGCTCGCCCCATCGCCACGCGCTGGGTTTCCGCCATTTGCTCCATTCTGTGCAACAGCTTTGTCAATTCGTCTATATCAAGCGGATCAAAGCAAAAACCGTTTCGCCCTTGGTCGACCAGGTCCGGCACACATCCGCAATGTTGAGATACCAGAACAGGCAGCCCCGCAGCCATCGCTTCATTTACTACCAAGCCCCAAGGTTCCCGCGTGCTCGGCAAAATGAAACACCCAGCGTGTGCATAAAACGGCAGCAGCTCACGCAAACTCTTTAGACCTGCAAACCGGACCTCGGCCCCGTACCCCGAGGCGTTTGCCTCGCGTTGTAGAACATTCCGCTCCGGCCCATCACCGCAGAGCACGAGGGGCCACATGCCACCGTGTTCACGGTACTGGCGCCACGCCGCCAGCAGGCCCGATACATTCTTCTCCTCCGAAAGGCGTCCTACGAAAAGAAAGCTTGGAGACTCTGCATTTGCCTCAGCGAGTGGTGTCATTCCCACTCGCAATGCCCGTGTTCCTTCGCGAAACATCGCATTGTCAACCACGTCGTAGCTTCCAACAATACGATTGGCCGGAAATCCTAACTGCCGCAGATACGCCACATGCGCCTTCCCCCCAGTGACGGCCCAACTAAACAGCAAACGAAGCGCCAGTCGTTTCGGCAGCTCCTTCCACCAGTTTCGCGGGTGATCGCCTGCGGTGCTTTCCATCATCAGCACGCTGATGCGGCCGTGCAGCCGGGCCCACAAAGCGGCAGCGATCGCCGGCAATGTATAGTATCCCGGCACAAGCACGACCTCAGGGTTTCGTTCGCTCAGGTGTCGCCAAACCTGCAACGCAAGCCGCCCTTTATTCACCTCGCGCCAGCTCGTGTTGGGCTGCAATGTCGTCACTGCTATATCTACGGGCAGATCTTCGCGAAACTTTAATCCTGTGTGGACTCCCATGCCGCCCACGAGCTCAATCCCAACCACCTTGCTTTGCAAGCCAGGAGCAGAATCTAGTCCGCGAAAGCGAGCCACATGGTATGGATACCAATCAATCCAGATCACTGCCACGCGACATGTGGAGTGCTTTGACGCCTGTTGCTTACGCATCGCGCACCCCCGAAAGCACCTCTGGCCGGCCTGCTCGAATTGCGGCTACCCGCAGCGGCACAGCACGTGGCTGCGATATAAATAGCCGACGGCGCGTACGCTGGCGTGGCCGAGCCAAGGTCCATCGCCAAGCTACCCAGCAAGGAATCGACAACAGCAACGTACGAAAAATCACAGCCTCCATGGTCTGCATCACGAGATAGATCGATAGGCAGGCCAGAATCGTGTACTGAGCTGACCACACACCGCCCCGGGTCACCGCGTTTCGCCAGATCTTGCCGTACATCCAGCCTAAAAAGCCCATCGCTGCAACGGCAAACCACCACAGCTCCACCCATAAATCCGCCACAATGCCCGGTGCGGAACCTGGAGCCCCCACCCATCCCAGCACGTCTCCAAAGCCTTCCCCGGTACCGGCGTTGTGCAGCAGCTCCGGCACGCCAAAATCCTCGTATTTGGTCGGCCACACGGAACTCGGTATAGGCCTGACAAGCACCTGGGCCAAGTAGCGCCGCATCCAGAAGTAGTGATCCCGGCGTTCCGAGCTGAGCACCGTTCCGGAACCGTAAATGAATTCATTGCCCGCATCCGGCTTGTCCACAATTGCACTCACATCACTATTCACATGGAAATCAGAGCCGATATAGAGTGTGCTGCGGTTGGTTACCAGAAACAGAACCAGCCAGCCCAAGCAAAGCCCTCCCAGACCGAAGGTGATGAGAGGCGGCCGCTTGCCACGGTTCAGGTACCAACTCATGAGCAGCACCATTACAAGCGCAAACGTCGGCCCGCGGCGCCCCATGAAAAACGCACTTAGCATCCACGGCAATCCGAAGCTCAGCCCTAACGCCACACTTGGCAAGCGAGGTCCACCCGATGCTAGCGAGGTTACCGCGAAGAGTACGCCCATTAACAGCAACAGGCTGCCGTCACGAACATACCCGCTCTCATCCCAGCCGCCCGAATAGGCTGCACTGAATGCCCGCACGATCCCGCCGACGTTGATGATCGTTACCAGCCAGCATGTCAATCCCAGGTTACCGATCACCGCAGAACACACCAGCAATCGCCGCAGGTGCCGCGGGTCCAGCTTTCGCGGCAATCTCAGCCTTTTTTTACGTACGCGCACCCCCGCTGCTAAACAGCAGAAGACAAAGGCGAGTACGCCAAGAACATTCAACGTCTGTACAAACTGGAGCTGGTCGGGGTCGAAATACGTGCTTAGCGCCCCTGTTCGCAGCAGCTGAAACGGCATCCAGCAATACAGGAATGCCATCATCGGCCCAATAAAGACAAGCGGATGAAATACGTCACGGCTGCCGTCAAACGCGATTGCCGCGCCGCCAAGTGCCACTAGCCCGGCCGCAATGAGTAGAATTTCAAACATGATCGCCTCCTCTCAGGAAGCACCATGCGAAACCCTGCCCCGTGTCGCGAGCCGGCCTTATCCTTTTCAGCCCGTAGCTCATAGAGCACTGGCCGCCTTTCCATTTACTGTGTCCTTTTGGTAACGGTAGTAATCCTTGTAGTAGCTGCTCCAGCCTTCGCGTTGTGGGTTGAAATCGTTCAAGATGGTGCCCAGCACAGGGATGCGATCGCGATCAAAAAGATCACGGGCCATCGCTGCCGCGTCGAGCGTTGTCGTTGACGCTCGGAAGACCAGAATTACCCCGTCCGCTTCCCGCGCCAAAATGCGCGTGTCAGCCATATGCAATGTCGGCGGCGTGTCGATCAGGATCATGTCGAAGCTACCGGCCAGCTTGGTCAGGAGCTTAGGCAGTGCCGGCGAATGAAGCAGCTCCATCAAATCGTCGCCGCCATGGCCTGCGGTAATCAGACTCACGTTGGGAATGCCTGTTCGCAGAGTAAAGCTGCTCAGCGGCGTGGTGTCGAGATCAACCTCACCCAACAACAGATTGCGAAGGCCGATCTTGTTCTCCACCCCAAACGCATTGTGCAGCATCGGACGCCGGAGGTCGCCATCAAGTAGCACCACACGCATCTTTGACTTGCTTAACGCCACGCCCAAGTTCGACGTCACCGTCGTTTTTCCCTCACCAGAGTTCGGGCTTGCGACAACGTAGGTGCGCGGTCCCTTCTTTGCCTCCGCAATCAGGATGGAGAGCGTCGCATTCCGGTACGCCTCGGCAGCCAAGGAAAACTCATCCTCCCAGTGCGAAAGCGCTGGACGATTTGCAGGCCCGGGAAGAAGACCTTTGGTCGGTGTTGCGAGGCCCACCAGCGCCGGACCCACGACCTTGGGCGTACTAGGCACATCGTCCAAGGCGGGAATGGTCCCCAACTCCTGTACATGGAGGTAGCGCGTCACGTCGCCAGGCTTGCGGAAGACATTAAGCGTCCGCTCACGATAGAACGCGAATCCCGTTCCCACCAAAAAACCCAGAAACATGCCAACGCCCCCCGCTACCTTGCGCTGTGGCGAAAACGGCGCGTCTGGCACCTGAGCCGGATCCACCACGCGGATCGTTGCCGCCTGCATGGCTGAAGCAAACCCTGCCTCCTTCGCCTTTTGCAGAAGCGTTTGGTACAGCTGCTGTTCGCTGTCCAATTCGCTCTTCAGCAGGCTTACTTTGGCCGCGCGCTGCAGGTCCGACGACACCCGTGCCAGCTCGGCACTGTAGGTGATATTTAACAAGGCTTCCCGATGGCGCGCCGAAGCTAGCTCGTTGTTCTGGCGCATGATGCTGGTCTGCTCCGAACTTTGCATGCCGTCCTCGGCGGCACGAATCTGAGATTTTAGGTTTTTGACCTTGGGATTTTCATCGGTCAGCGTCGGCGTCAGCTTCGCCAATTGGCTATGGAGATCTGCCAGCTGCGCCTCGTAAGCGCGGTGGGCCGGGCTGTCCTGCACAATCGGCGCAGTTCCCGTGGCTGCAGCACGGTCGATACCGGCGTCTGCTTCCTTGTTTATCCGGTCAGCTTGCGCCTTGACCAACTCTTCCTGCAGGGCGCGCAGCCGTTCTTCCCCCACCGTATTGCTGGCTTGGCTGAGCATGAGCCCGTTGCCGCCCACCGCCGCTTCCAGCCTGGCCTGAGTGTCTTGCACACGCTGCCGAACGTCCGCCACTTGATGCGTCAGCCACGTGCTGGTCTTGTTGGCTTCGGCGCTGCGGGTTTGCAGATCGCTCTCCTGAAAAGTCGAAACCAGGGTGTTGCAAAACTGCGCCGCCAACTCCGGTGTGGCCCCTTCGCAGGTGATCTCCACGAGCCGGGTCATTCCGAGCGGCTTTACCTTGATGCGGTTAGCCGCATCGTGCAGGGCCACTGCATACGGAGTAGGAGCGGGGTGTCCAAGGTGCAGCGCCCGGGCTAAGCGTGACGCCCAATCTCCCCGCTCGATCGCCGCCGGGTGCTGTGCGGTTAGCATCTTGTCCTGGGCTTGGACCATCAAGGTGTCGCTTTCCAACAACTTGATTTGCGTTTGGAGATTGGTATCCGCTTCGGCGCCGCCGTCCGAGCCGGTAGCCGTTACAGCATGAAGATTCATGAAGTCACCGTTTAAACTGCGAATGTCCAGCGACGTTCGCGTGCGGTATACCGGCTCCGTCCAGAGCCCGAAAAGCAAGCTCAGCAGCAGCCCCGCAAGCACAAACAGAAGCAGCGTCCAGCGATACCGGCTCAAGACATGGACATATTCCTGTAGAAGCCCGGCACTTTGCGCCTCGTTCTCCGGAAGCAAGTCCAGTGAATGCGGCGCCGGCGCAACAGGAGCCGCTACCGTCAACCGGGGCTCTGGTGCTCGCTCAAACCGCCTTGGAAATCGTTCTCTCATAATTCTCCTTGTGCCTGGCACCTAGTGTCGGTACACCAAAACTCCAGTACCCACACCGATAGCGGTATCAATAGCTCGCCGCGTGTTGGCCTTTAGTCCGCTATGCGGTACAAACAAGACGTCGTTGGCGTACAAGGGCACGTCCGGGGCCTTGCCCGCGAAAATCTTGTCCACATCCACAGCAATCTCTTGCCGCGGGCCGTCCCCGCCGGGCGCCGGCCGAAGTATGCGCGCGTGGTTGGCCGCTGGGTCCAGCCCCAAACCCTCCGCCAAACTTAGCGCCTCCATCAGTGACATCGATTGGTGCGCCGAAAGCATGTATCCGCCCGCCTTTTTGACGTCCCCGAGCACATAGATCAGCTCGCCTTTGGGCACCGAAACCACATCTCCCGGGTGCATCACGATGTTGTGTTCCGGCGACTTCAGCGCCAGTAGATCGTCAAGTGGTAGCGAGGCCGTGCTGTCCCCCGTCGCTGGATCCACCGTAGTCCCTGGCTCCTCCAGTTTGCCCGCTGCCGCCCGTCGGGTGATCACGACCTTCGGTCCGGCGTCTGGTTTGATCCCGCCGCTCAGCGATAGCACATCCAGCAGCCTCGTCGTGCCCACCAATTGATGTACCCCAGGGTTGACCACCTCGCCCAGCACAGAGACCGGACGGCTTTCCATCCCGGCCAGGTTTACCGTCACATCCGGCGAGCGTAAGTATTTGCTGAACTTTTCCGTAAGTTCCACACGCAGTTGATCCGTCGTCAGCCCCGCAGCTTGAATGCGGCCCACTGTTGGCAGGTCCACGGCGCCGCTCGGGTCAATCCGCAAGGGCGCCTGGGGCAGATCGTCCATATCCGCCACGTGTACCACAATCTGGTCGCCCGCGCCCAGTACGTAGGCGGGCGGTGGTTCCGGCCGGCGCTGCAGCCCCGTTTGCGCGCACAAGGGCATCGCAAGCAACCCCAATACTGTTCCCAAAAGCCGTTTCATGCGGGTTTTCACCCATCCTTCCATCGTTGCAACGCGCGCCCGAGCTTGGCTTCGCCTTTGGCCGACATACAAAGCCCGCTCTATAAGTACGCAGGCTCGCCATCTTAGGATGCTTGAAAGATTCGTGGAATCGGCCATGCCTTTAGAAAACAGCAAGTAGCTGAAGATTTCAACGGTACGTTGGTGCGAACCAGGTAACCTAAAACCGTCCGCTGTGTCCTAAAAAACACCACAACTATTCGAATGTTGCTTGCCCACTCTCCGTTATGATCGACGCATGTTCGCGGACAAGCGCTCATGACGGCGCAAAACACACCACAAACAATAGCCACCGCGCCATCATCGCCCGCGCACCATCGCGCCGTGACCGTCCACGCCGGCGCGCGCGATAGCTACCAACTCGCCCTCGGCCTCGCCGAGCACGATCTCCTGGAAACTCTCGTCACCGATCTTTTCTGGGCTTCTGATACCCCTCATGCTCGCCTTCTGGCCCGCTTCGCCCCCACTCTGGCCCGCACCCTCTCTCAACGCGGCGCCCCCGGCCTTCCCCCAAGCCGCGTCCACACCCTGCTCTTTCATGGTCTCCGCACATTGTTCGCCGAGCGTATCCGCCGCCTGCCGGACTCTTGGCGCCGCCGTTTCCACCGCGCCTCCGACCGTGCCCTCGGCCGTGCCGCTGGCCGTTTCGCCGCTCGCGCCGGTGCCGGCCTGGTTAGCTACAGTTACTACGGCTTTCATGCCATGGAAGCCTTTCGCCGCCCCGGCATGCTCTTCCAGGTCCATCCGCACCCAGCCACCATGCGCAGGCTGCTTCGCCAAGAGCTCGCCGACCACCCTGATTGCGCCGAATCGCTCCAAGCCGAATGGGAGCTCGCCCTCCCCGAGCCCGACTTCGACCACCTCGTCCGCGAGACCGCCCTATTTTCCCGCTTCCTCGTCGCCTCTAGCTTCACCAAACAAAGCCTCGTCGAGAATGGCACCGATCCCGACCTCATCCGCGTTGTTCCCTACGGCGTTGATCTCCAACGTTTTCACCCCGACCCCGCCCGAGCTACCGCACCTACCGGCAAGCTCAAACTGCTCTTCGTTGGCCGCATCAATCAGCGTAAGGGCGTCAAATACCTTCTTCAAGCCCTGCAGCAGCTCGGCACCGATCACCTGCACCTGACCATTTGCGGCCGCGTCGTCGACTCCCTTTCCTTGTTTCGCGACAGCGGCCTCGAAATCGACCTCCGCCCCTCGGTCAGCCAAGACGAACTTATCGCCGCCTACCAGGCCGCCGATCTGTTCGTCTTTCCCTCCGTGGCTGAAGGCTTTGCCCAAGTCCTTCTTGAATCCCTCGCCTGCGGCCTCCCCATCCTGTCCACCACTCACACCGCCGCCCCCGATCTTATTATTGATGGCGTCGAAGGCTTCATCCTTCCCCCACGCCGCCCCGACCTCCTCGCCGAACAACTTGCCTGGTGTCTCGACCACCGCGCCGAGCTCGCTGCCATGCGACCCGCCGCCCGCCGCACCGCCGAAACCTTCACCTGGCAGCGCTTCCGCACCGGCGCCGCCAACGCCGTCCAAGCCTACCTGCAGGAGTTTTCATCCTGAGCGCCCCATTTCTCCACCCCGTCCGGCTCGCCTCGATTTTGGCTCTTCTCGCGCTTTGGCCTGCCTTCCTAAGCGTTAACGCCCAGCAGCCCAAGCCCTCGCTCGCCGTCACCTTCAACGAAACCGGCCTCCAAACCCTCGCCTACGCCGGGCAAACACTCGAAGACACCTCCACATTTCCCGCCGATCGCTTCCACGTCGGCCATATGAAAGCCACCGGCACCGCAGGCAGACCCCTCACCATCGCCGCCTACACCTGGGGTGAAAATGCCGAAAGCCGCACCTGGGACCGCGCCTCCAAGACCTGGCGCTACCGTTACCCTTGGGGTGAGATCGCCACCACGTACACCCAGCACGGTGACACCCTGGACATCGCCGTCCACCTCCAAAATCTCCCCAACTCCGGCATTACCCTCGATGGCGCCTCGATCTTCCCGCTCGCCCTGCACTTCAATCGCCTTCCCACCGGCTTCGGCGCGCCCAACTACCTCCAACTTGCCTACAACACCGGCGCGCCCAGCGTCACCCTCGCCGACTTCGGCGCAGGCGAGGTCGCCGCCGTCCTCACCGGCACCCAAGGCCCGCTCTACAGCGGCTTCCTCCCTACCGGCGCCGGCATTGCCTACACCGCGCTGCTCAGCAGCACCGTCCCTGACGGCCTCGCCGACTTCCAGCCGCACTTCGACCGCCCCCTTCGCCCCGGCCAAACCGATCACTACACCCTTTCGCTCCGCTTTGCCCCCTCTGGCACACCCTCGGCGACCCTCGCCGCCGACGCCCTCCACGCCTTCTCCGCCGAGCACGCTGAAGCTCTCCATTGGACCGACCGCCGCGCTATCGGTACCGTCTACCTGGCCAGCTCGCCTTCCGGTAACCCCCAACGCCCCGGCGGTCCCTCCAACAA
>CAXTTZ010000042.1:0-16441 GCA_964247325.1 uncultured Acidobacteriaceae bacterium
GTATCTGGCCGCGGGCGGGGGGGGGGGGGGGGGGCATCCCCGGGGGGGGCGGGGGCGAGGGCTCGTTGGGGGCGGGCGGGGGCGCCGGGGGGGGATCAGGTGGCGCTGAGCGGCCGGGAGGCGGTGCGGTTGTATCGGGTGAAGACTGCGGGGCCGTGAGGGAGCGGCCCGGACCGCTTGGGCCGCGCGGCGCGGCGGTTGATTGCGGGGTTATTTATGGGCCGCGGTGTGGTGAACGGAGGCGGTGTTGGTGTGGGCGGCTTCGGCTTGGGCCTGGTCGATCGCGGCGTACATTTGGTTGGGGTCGGCGACCTCGATCCAGTGGGTGGGGGTGACGACGAGGATGGTGGGGGTGTGCTGGAGGCCCAACTTCGTGGCAGCGGCGGTGGAGGCGTTGACCTCGCGGTCATACTGGCCGGTAGGGTCGACGACGAAGGGTAACTGCTTGCCATGCTGCGACATAAAGCTTTGATTGAAGTTGTGGAGGTCGTCTTTGGAGCTGATGCGGAACTGCGAGGCGAAGGTTTCGCGGCGGTACTCTTCAGCGAGTTCGGGAGAGACCTTGGCTTTTAGGTAGTGGGCGAAGATAGCGGCATCGTGGCTCCAGATGTGGTTGGGGATCTGGAAGTCGAACTCCTCCATGGGCAGGTGGTACTGCTTCACGGCGGCGTGCACGATGGGAAAGGCGTGGGCGCAGGCGGGGCACTCGAGGTCTTCGTACTCGATCACGGCAACTTTAGCGCCGGCGGGCGGCTTGAGTTGCGAGGTGTCGCCTTTGAGGGAGACCTGGTTGGCGGGCACGGAGGTTTGGGCACCGGCGGCGAGCCACGGGGCGAGCGAAAGCGCGAGAGCGGAGGCGAAGACACGGGGCATAAACATAGGACGGCGAGGCGACCCTTCGGCGAGCACGAAGCTTCTGGTTCTATTGAAGCACTGGCGGGGACTTATGCCAATCCCTGAGATTTCACCAGGTGAGAAGCGGAGGCAGAGGTGTAGGTGGCAGGGTCCCGAGAGTAACCATGCAAACTACAACTTCTGTACCGTGCAGGGCACGGATTTTTGCGTTTGCGCGAAGCAGCGACGGTGCTATGCTCCAAGCGAAGGAAAGACGAATGTTGGCTGCGCTGCTTAGTGTCGAGGTCATTCTGGTGATGTTGGTCGTGCTGGTCTTGCAGCGTTTGTTGCGGCAGCAGACGGGCGCGGCGGCACCGGATGCGCGGCTGCAGGCGTTGCTGGGGGCGGATGTCCCGGCGGGGCTCGCCAAGGCAGAGGCGCGAGATGAGGCGCTGGAACGGCTGGTGCGGTCTGAGTTGGCGCAAGCGCGGCAGGAAGCAGTCACGGTGGCGCTGCAGGGGCGTGAGGCAGCGGAGGCGCATGCGGCGGGGTTGCGGCAAGAGGTGCTGGGGGCGTTGGAGGCGTTGGGAAGGCGGCTGGGCGAGTTTGGCGAGGTGATGCATCAGCATCAGCACGAAAGCCGTGAGGCGCTGCATGCGCGGTTGGGTGCGTTCGGGGCGGTGCAGGCGGACCAGGGAGAGCGGTTGCGGACGGTGGTGGAATCGCGGTTGGATCGATTAAGCGAAACCAATGCCGCAAAGCTTGAAGAGATGCGGGCGACAGTGGACGAGAAGCTGCACCGGACGCTGCAAACGCGGCTGACGGAGAGCTTTGGGGCGGTGACGGATCAGTTGTCGAAGGTGCATACGGGATTGGGGGAGATGTCCAAGTTGTCGGCGGGGGTAGATGATCTGTCGCGCATTTTTACCAATGTGAAGAGTCGTGGAGGGTTTGCTGAGGTGCAGCTTGGAATGTTGCTGGAGCAGATGCTGGCAGCGAATCAGTTTGTACGAAACGCGAAGATAAAGCCAAGCACGGCGGAAAGGGTGGAATATGCCGTGAAGCTACCCACGCCGAACGGCGAGTTGCTTCTGCCAATCGATGCGAAGTTTCCGCGCGAGGCTTGGGAGCGGCTGGAGACGGCCTATGCGGAGGGTGCAGCGGAGGATATCGCAGCGGCTGGAAGAGCGTTTGAGGCGGCGATCCGGGTGGAAGGTAAGCGGATCTGCGAGAAGTATCTTGCTCCGCCGGCTACAACGAACTTTGCGATTATGTTTTTGCCGACAGAAGGGCTGTATGCAGAGGTGATGCGACGGGATGGGCTGCAGGCCGGCATACAGCAGAGCTGTCGGGTGACGATTGCAGGGCCGAGTACGTTATCGGCGATCTTGAACAGCTTTCAGATGGGCTTCCACATGCTGCAGCTGCAGCAAAAAGGGGATGAGGTATGGAAGGTGCTGGGAAGGACGCGGACTGAGTTCGAGAAATTTGAGGTACTGATGGGCTCGATGGAGCGGCAGGTGGGCACGGTGCAGAACACCCTGGAGAAACTGAACACGCGGACGCGGGCGATTAACCGATCTCTGCGCGATGTGAGTGTGGAAGATCCTGCGGGGCTGGCGCAGGGTGCACATGTGGGTGGATTGAACGGTGTGGTGCCACTCTTGGCAGCAGTGGAGGAGGCGGATGGACGATAACGAAGTGGGCACTCGAAGGATGGCTTTTATGGCCGACTCTTTATGCCGCCATTTGGGCATCGGGATGACGGCCCTGGTCGCGAAAAAACCGCTTCCGGCGACAGGAAACGCACTCCCAGGGAAAGTAGCCGAGCCAGGTGAATAGCGTGCGCTCTAGGAGGGAGGCGCGATTGATGCGGCGGAAGAGGCTGGGATGGCAGCGCGTGCAGGTACGCCGGAAATGGGTGAATGCGTATTCCACAGCGACTCCTCCTTGCTTGGAAAAGATATTACCTGAGGATCTGCCGAGAGACACAGGTTCTTTACACGTACCGGAAGCGTAAGTATGCTTGGGCACTGGGGCTAGGCGCGTCTTTTCTACTCAAAGGGCGCCGGAGCGCAAGATTTTAGGTAAGTTCGCATAGGAGATGGACCCAAATGGCTGCAGTGGATGAGAAGGTTAAACAGATTATTGTCGAACAGTTGCAGGTAGACGAGGCCGAGGTGACCCCCGGCGCGAGCTTCCAAGAGGATCTCGGCGCCGATTCGCTCGACGTGGTTGAGCTTGTGATGCAGTTCGAGGAGGCCTTCGACATCCAGATACCGGACGAGGACGCGGAGAAGATCAAAACCGTAAAGGATGCCACCGACTACATCGAGACGCATCAGAAGACCAAGTAAGTGGCATTGGAAGGGCATTCGAGGAAGATGGAGCAGCGTCGTGTCGTCGTCACAGGCCTCGGTTTGATCTGCGGCATTGGAAATACTGCGCCTGAGGTTTGGGAAAGCCTGATGGCCGGGCGCAGTGGCATGGCCGAGATCACGGCCTACGACTTGACGGGCCATTCGGTTCGGTTCGCCGCCGAGGTGAAGAATTTCGATCCACACCAATTTGTGGACAAGAAGGAGGCCCGTAAAATGGGCCGCTTCATCCACTTTGCCCTAGCTGCGGCGCAGGAAGCGATGCAGCACTCCGGATTGCAGGTAGCGCCAGGGAATGCTGACAACATCGGCGTGGCCATCGGCTCGGGGATAGGCGGGTTCGACGTAATGGAGCGCGAGCATACGGCGCTGATGAATGGCGGCCCGCGACGGATCTCGCCCTTCTTCATTCCGGCAACCATTGTGAATTTGGCGGCCGGGCATGTGAGCATTCGCTACGGCGCAAAGGGGCCGAATGTGGCCACAGCGACAGCTTGCACGACCTCAGCGCATTCGATCGGGGATGCGTTTCGCATTATCGAGCGCGGGGATGCAGACGCGATGATCGCGGGCGGAGCGGAGGCGGCGATTACACCGCTCTCGGTGGGCGGTTTTGCCGCCATGAAGGCGCTTTCGACTCGCAACGACGATCCTACCCATGCATGTCGACCGTTTGATAAAGACCGCGATGGATTTGTAGTCGGCGAAGGCGCAGGTGTGCTGATCTTGGAAGAGTTGGAGTTTGCCAAAACACGCGGCGCAAAGATTCTAGCCGAGATCATCGGCTACGGCTTGAGCGGGGATGCGTTTCACATGACGGGCATGGCGCCAGAAGGGGAAGGTTGCTACCGCTCGATGAAGCATGCGCTACGCGTGGCGGGTATTTCGCCTGACATGATCGATTATGTTAATGCCCATGCGACGTCGACGCCTCTGGGCGATGCTCTGGAGTCAAAGGCGATCGAGAACGTCTTTGGGGAACGGGCGGCGAACAAGGAATTATTGGTAAGTTCGACAAAATCCATGACGGGGCACCTGCTTGGCGGCGCTGGCGGGCTGGAGGCCGGCATCAGTGTGCTTGCATTGCAGCACCAAACTGCACCCCCCACGATCAATCTCGAAAACGTGGATCCGGCGTGCCATTTGAACTATGTACCGCATACGCCGCAGCCGGCCAAGATCGACCACGTCCTATCAAACAGCTTCGGGTTTGGCGGAACGAACGGGTCGTTGGTCTTTAAGCGCTGGGTGAAATAGGGAGTTTGCGAGACACGCAAAGGGGACTCCTTTTACGCGGGTATATATTGGGCGTAGCTGGATCGCGGGGCCTTGGGATTCTTCGAGGTTATAACGCTTTGCCGTCAGGTGTAGTCCTAGCTCGGCGTAAACAGCAGATTCCTTCGGGAATGACAACCAGAAAAGAAAAGCAGAAACTAGACCTGCAGGAGAAAAGCTCTAAGCGCAGAGGGAGGCCGCATCGTCTCCGCTCCAGCCCTCAAGCTCCTGCAACGCCTTGGCAGGAATCCGTGTGGTACGGGCGATCGCTTGCAAAAGGCTTGATCCGAGCTGAGGCGCAAATATCGGGCTTAGCCGTGCCGCGAACAGCAGCGCGCTCTGTCCCCAGGACTGCACCAGCGCTCGCGAGAGCAGGGTTGCTCGCCGTACCTGACCCTCCAGCCGCTGTTGCAGGGCACGTTGGAAGGCATCACTGGTTTGCCCGGACAGCAAACTTTGTGCTGCGGCTATCCCGCTGTACAACGCAATCGACATTCCATCTCCGGTGAACGATGGAATGACTGCAGCCTGATCCCCAACCGCCCACAACTGCTCGCCGAGCGCGCGCCCACATACAAAGCCATAAGGAAGAGAGGCGACTGCCAAGGGACGCTCCAGCAAAGGCTCCGCATCCGCGAGCCGCGTACCTGCCTGTGGGCAAGCCGCCCGGAGCTCCTTCAACAGCCCTGGCCAGCCGCCGATCTGGGTCAAGTGTCCTCGCTCAAGCAAGCAGCACAGATTCGCCGTATCTCCTTCCACCAATTGAAGACCCGTATAGCCGCGCGGATGGAGCAGCAACTCCACAGCACCTTGCAGCTCCGCTGTCTGCGCCGGGGCCAACCGCCAGTACATCTTCAATGCCACAAGGTCATTTTGTGCCCCGGCCGGCCGCGGAAAGCCGCGCAGATCGTGCTTTCCCGAAGCAAGCACAGCTCTTGCTGCTTGTAGCATCTCGCCCGTGCTCAGGCGTGCCTGCCAATGCTTATTTGCGCGCTCAAGGGACTCGACCCGTGTCCCGCGGCGCACCACAACCCCAGCCTGCTCCGCGGCGTCCAGCAGCAGGCCGTCCAGGCAACGGCGCGTCAGGGACACCGCTGAAAAGGGTAAAGTCGTCGCTGCCCTGCTTGCCGCCCCACAAAGCTGTACGCGTTGAATGGCGGTAGCTCCTGCTTCTTTTAACCGTTCCTCCGTAAAACCAAGCTGCCCCAAGAGCTGCAACGCTTCCGCACTCAAAAACTCGCCGCAAACCTTGTGACGAGCCGCCTGTTCCTGCTCTAAGAGGACTACCGCGCGACCGGCCCGCGCCAGGATCGTCGCAGCAGCCACTCCGGCAAGCCCGCCGCCAATCACGATCACTTCGGTTTGCTTCATGGCAGCCTCGCAAGGCATAGCCGCCCCGGCCCGGGCTGCAGCAGCTGCACGCCCTCCAGCGAAAGCCCTGCTTGCGCTAAGAGGCTGTGCCAATCTTCTGGGCGAAAAGCTCGCTGGAAGGAGACCGGCCCATCATGCTGCACAAACGGGTGCCAACGCATGCACCGCGCCCATAGGCCGAACCAACGGAACGCTGCTTGGCTACGATGGAGGTCATAGACAAACCAACCACGCGCGGCATGTGCCTCCATCCAGCGCAGAAACGTAACGATCTCGTCGTTGCGCAGATGGTGGGTCAAAAGTGAACTGATCACCACGTCGCAACTCTGCACCGCTTGGTGTTCCCAAGCGTTTCCTGTCACCCACTGAATCGCCTCGCATCCTTGCTCCCTGGCCGAAAACTCCGTAGCGGCACGGGTTGCATGCGGGTTTAAGTCGATGCCGGTAAGGTCGACCGCCAAGCCGCGTCGATGCGCCCAGCGTGCGATCCGCCGCAGCGCATCTCCGCCGCCTGAACCCACATCTACAATTTTTAAGGGGCGCGCAGGGTCCTGCCGTGCGGCGACCTGCTCCAGAAATCGTAGGGTCGGGCGATAGGCTTGCGTCCAACGATTGACGGCAGCGAGATCACGAACGCAATCGCGAAACTGCTCGTAGCTGCACACGCCGTCCATGCGTTCCGGCAAGTCGGCCGGATCGGCGCGTTGGCTCAGCTTCGCGGGAGAGCCAGTGCTATGCCGCATGGAACAGCATCGTTTCCGCCGTTAAGCCCGGGCCAAAGCTCATGGCACAGCCCGTTTCTCCCGTTTGTGCCTCGGCCATGAGCTGTTCGAGCACAAACATCACTGTGGCCGAGCTCATATTGCCGAACCGCTGCAGCACCTCACGCGAGCATTGCAGGGCACTTTCCGGCAGTTTGAGCCCGCGCTCGACGGCATCTAACACGCTTTTGCCGCCCGGATGCACACCCCATAACTTTACGGCCTGCCCGGCAGGGATGCCCAGAACCTCCGCACCTGCCTGCTCTAACCCGCGCCCGATCGCGCCTGGCACCTGCCCGCTGAGCAGCATGTCGAAGCCCATGCCGCCGATTTTCCACGTGATGAGATCTTTTGTGGTCGGCAATAGCACTGCGCGGAAGCTGTCCAGCCCGAAGCCGGTCGGCTCTGCCGAGATTACACTTGCCGCACACCCGTCAGCAAAGACGAGAAAGCTAAGCATCTGTTCCAGGTCCGGCGTCTTTTGCAGGTGCAACGTACACAGCTCGATGTTGACCATGAGCACCTTGGCGTCTGGCTCGGAACGGACGATGTGCCTTGCCAGCTTGAGGCCGTTGATCGCAGCGTAGCAGCCCATGAAGCCGATGACCGTACGTTCCACCTCCGGCCGTAGCCCAAGATGTTCGACCGCCTCGAAGTCCAAACCCGGCGCGTAGAGTCCCGTGCAGGTGGTGATGATGACATGCGAGATCTCGCGGCGCTCGCCTTCGCCGAGCTGAAGCCGGTCCAGCGCGCGCCGCATCAGCACCGGCGCAAACTGCTCATACACCTGCATGCGCTGTCCGGTTGGCGGGAAGTGGACACCGTTGCCGTAAAATTCGTGGGCGTTTACATGGAACTCTGTGGAGCTATCGTTGGGGGTCAGGACGGAGTAGCGGTGCTCGATGCCGGAGCGCGTTGTCATGCGGCGAAACAAGTTCAGTGCACGGGAGTCAGCGCTGGACTCCAGCAGACCCTCAGCGAAGGCTAGAAAAGCCGAGTGCACATCATGATCGGGAACGGCTGTTGCAATGCGATTCAGGTAGGCGGTAGTCACGTGCGCTCCGTTCTGTCCATGAGTAGAATGCATCACCTGGAGCAGGTCTGGCGAATTGCGCTGGGAATATCTTGTTGCGAATTCCAAAATGGAACGGAGCCTGGGCGCATTCCCAAAATGGAACTGGGCGAAGAGAATTGGCGAAGAAAAATCGTACACGCGACTCTATCGGGGCTACACTCGGCATAGTTGGTATGGATCGCAAAGACGCATTTCGGATGGCGCTCGCCTCGCTTTGGGCTAATAAACTACGCTCGGTGCTCACGCTGCTCGGCGTGGTCATTGGCGTGGCTTCGGTCATCATGGTTGTTACGCTGGTCAATGGCGCAAATCATTTTGTCGCTACCAAGATTAATCGTTTCGGCGCCGACGTGTTTACCATCTCCAAGCAGCCAGGCTTTATTGCGAGTTACCCCGAGTATGTGCGTTACCAGAAGCGCAAAGTTCTTACGCTCGACGATTTTCGTGCCGTCCAGGGAGGCTGCAAGCATTGCTTGATGACGGGGGCTTTTCAAGCGACTACCGGCAAGATCGTGTACAACACACAGTCGAGCACAGACACCACGATTCGCGGGTACACGCCGGATATGGCGGAGATGCAGAACCTTAATATTGTGGAGGGGCGCGATCTGACGCAGGCCGATGAGGACCACGCCGCGCACGTGGCGCTGATTGGCTCCGACATTGAAGAAAATCTGCTGCAGGGCGAAGATCCGCTCGGCAAGGAGATCCGGGCCGATGGCGAGCGTTACACCATCATTGGCTTAGCGGAGAAGCAAGGCAAAACGCTGGGACAAAGCCAAGATAACTGGATTGCAGTTCCGATTACGGCTTACCAAAAGACGTACGGTACGGCTAAAACGATCACAATTTATTCGAAGGGGGGCAGTGGAGCGGCGCTTGAACGGGCCAGCGATGAGGCTCGGCAGATCATGCGCAGCGTGCGTCACGACCGGCCTGGCGAGCCTGACAGCTTCACGGTGGAAACCAGCGATACGCTGGTTGGGCTTTGGCAGCAGATCAGTGGCGGGTTCGAGGCTGTGGCCGTAGCGATCGCTGCTGTGTCGCTTGTGGTCGGCGGTATTGTCATTATGAACATCATGCTGGTTTCGGTCACGGAGCGAACCCGCGAAATTGGTGTGCGCAAGGCCCTGGGCGCCCGCTCAGGCGACATCATGCTGCAGTTTCTGCTGGAAAGCGGCACCATGGCGCTGGTCGGCGGGCTTGTGGGTGTTGTGGGCGGCATCGTGGTGGCGCAGATTGTTACCTTCGCGCTTGGGTTCCCTTCCAGCCTGGCGATATGGAGCATCTTTGCTGGGCTCTTGATTGCAACCTCCGTCGGCATTTTCTTCGGGGTGTATCCCGCCCGCAAAGCCGCCAAGTTGGACCCGATTGTGGCCCTGCGGAGTGAGTTTTAAGAGAAAGGACAGGCCTGATGCGAGTCAAAGAACAAAGTGAGTCGGTATGGATGGCCCTCGACACCCTGCGAACCAACAAGTTACGCTCCGGTTTGACCATTCTTGGCATTGTGATCGGTGTAATTACCGTGATTGCGATTTCGTCCGTGATCAACGGTCTGAATAACTCCGTTTCGGGCATGGTTGAAGCCATGGGCACTAACGTGCTTTGGGTGTTTCGCTTTCCGGTGATCGGCGTTCGCCCGACCACCGAAATGCTGGCTCGCAAGCAGCTCACCTTTGACGATGCCCAGGCGATGAAGCAGCTGCCGCATGTGGTGGATGTGGTGCCCTCATTACGCTATTCGAACTTTAATTTTGGCGCTGGCAGCGTTACCGTGAAGTATGGCAAGGAAAAATCAGAGAATGTATCCGAGGAGGGCGTGACTGCCAGCAACCCGACGGTCTACAACCTTGACATGAAGGAAGGCCGCTATTTCTCGCAAACCGAGCAGGAGCGCACGGCCAATGTTGCTGTTCTCGGGGTCGATACGGCCAATGACCTATTCGGCGGCGAAAGCGCTTTGGGCAAAGAGATCGATGTAGAAGGCCGCATGTTCACCGTAATTGGGGTGCAGCAGAAGGTAAAGTCAGCGTTCGGCGGAGGTGGACGCAACCCTGAGGACAATATGGTGCACATGCCGATCACGACGTTCCACAAGCTGCATCCGGAGATCTTGGATTATTGGATTAGTGCAAAGTTTGACGACCAGCACAATAAGCCGATCGTGGAAGATGAGATTCGTGATCTTCTGCGCCGCCGCCGCAAAGTGCGCAATGAAGCCGACGATAACTTTGCCATTTTCGGTTCCGATTCAATCACGCGCTTGTGGTCGCAGATCACGGGCAGTCTGTTCTTGCTGATGTTCGGACTTAGCGCTGTGGGGCTGATGGTCGGTGGGGTGGGCGTGATGAATATCATGCTGGTTTCGGTTACAGAGCGTACCCGCGAGATTGGGATCCGTAAGGCGATTGGCGCGACAAAGGCTACGATTTTGGTGCAGTTCACAGTGGAGGCGGTGGTGCTCTGCGCCGTGGGGGGCGTGCTGGGCATAACACTCGGGTCTGTGCTCGCCTACGGCTTGCATTTCGTGCTTAGTTCCCAGGTGAGTTTGCTTTGGATCGCAGCGGCGTTTCTAAGCTCCTGTGCTATTGGGCTGGTGTTTGGCATTTATCCAGCTTGGAAGGCGTCCACGCTGAACCCGATTGAGGCGCTACGGTATGAATAAGGCTGCCTACAATGGGGCATTTTATTCCATGAAATGGAGGGCCAGCCCCTGCTGGTGTTAGAGCGCCTTTCCTTCGGATGTAGTCCCATTTGGGAAATAGCAAATTCCCTTCGGGAATGACAATCAGAGAAACAAAGGCAGTTTTTACGCTTGGCAGCATCCAGCAGCTCATGTTCGAACGCATTGAGTATTTCAGCGACACCCATCGTTCGTTCCGTTTACATATTGGTTTGGCCGCCGCGCATGCTTTCGTTGAAGGTGGGTTTGAGAAAGGCTAGACCCTCGGCGACCTCTGCTTCGAAGCCTTCACGCAGCGCGGCGAGCCTTTCGGTGGCGGTGGCATGCTGCCCGTCATCGCTCAATGTGATAAGCCCGTCGGCCGCCAGTTCCTTTGCCGCGGCGAGAAGCTCTTGCCCGGTGGTGTTGAGGTACTGCGCGTCGCAGGGGTCGGCGACCCAGACCGGCGCGCCGCCGCCGAGCACATGGCTGAGCCAGAAGACGTGGCCGGCTAGGAACTGTTTGCGCTGAGCTGCATCGGTGTCGTTGAAGACGAAGCGGTTTTGCTTGGCGGAGAAGTAGCGTGTGGTCACGGGTACGGGCTGCCGGTTGCCAGACTTTACAAGTTCCAGCTGCCCTTGATCGAGTGTTTTGCGCACGGCGTTGTAGATGAAGTTTTCGGCAAACGGCTGCTCGAGCGCGCTTAGGATATCGGCGAAGGTGCGCGTCATCGAAGCGGAAATCTTAGCGTGCAGTACCGACTCGGTACCGGTTTCGAGCCGCACCTCGCCATGCACGATCGAGGTGTCCGCGCCGCTGGTGGAATCATGGAAGGGCCAAACGAATTTGCCGAACGATAACGGAAGGCCAAGCAGGGTGAGGAAGCAGTCAGGGCGCGGGTTGCGCAGTCGCTGTGCGGTTTCGGAGAAGAAGGTGGCGAGTTCGCCTGAGAACTGCGGGTCCGCCGGGTCGAACTGCGCGCCCAACTCGAGCAGAAGGGTCTTCGACGGGGCGTCGGGCAGGCCCATGCTGTAACGCGCGGTGGGCTCGCCGGTGAAGTCCTTGCCTGGATCGAGCGGCTCGAGGACGAGCCCAGCAATGTGGGCGGCGAGTTGAAGCTGTGCGACGGCGTCGGTGGCGGTGCTCATGGGCGGAACCTCAAGGAATGTCTGATGTGATTTTAGAGCCGCACGTAAAGGTTCGGGCGGCGGGCGTGTGGCTACACTGGAGGGGCATGCGTTTTTTTGCCCACAGCTTCGCGTTCTGTTTGGTGTGGCTTTGGTGTCTGCCGCTAGTTGGAGCGCAAAAGCCGGTGCGTGTGCTGATGCTCTCGGATATTCATTTTGATCCATTCCACGACCCGGCGCTGCTGCCACGGCTGCGGGCGATGCCGGTCGAGCAGTGGCCCGCGGTGCTGAGCACACCGGCCTCGTTGACGCAGGCGGTAGATCTGGCGGCGCTGGAGGCGCGATGCCATGCCGCTTCGCTCGATACGGCATGGCCGCTGCTTCGAACGACGTTGCGAGCGGCGCAGGAGGCCGAGCCGCACCCGCTGTTTGTGACGCTTTCGGGCGATCTGCTCGGCCATGAGTTCGTTTGCCGATTTCGCAAGCTGGCGCCGGAGGCCAGCGCTGAGGACTTGGCTGGGTTTGCGGCCAAGACGGTGGCGTTTGTGACGTTGCAGCTGCGGCTGGCTTTTCCGGGAGTGCCGGTGTTTACGGCGCTAGGCAATAACGATTCCGGCTGCGCGGATTACCATGAAACGCCGAGCGATGCGTTTCTTCAAAGCGCGGCGCGTACTGTGGCCGAGGCGGCCGGGGCAGGGGCCAGCCCCGCGCAGCGTCTCCCTTTGCTACGGTCGACCTCGCCGGAGGGGGACTATAGCGTGCCGTTGCCGGCACCGATTGTGCGTGGCCGCTTGGTGGTTTTGCAGGATATTTTTGAGTCGCACAACTACGAAAATTGCGGCAGCAGCGACGATCGTGCGCCCGAGGCCGCGCAGATACGGTGGTTGCGCGCCGAACTCGCGGCGGCGCAGCGCCGGCACGAGCACGTTTGGGTGATGGCGCATATCCCGCCGGGTATCGATGTGTACGCGTCGTTTCACAAGTATGTGCTTCGTCCAGGGGAGCTGTGCAAGGCGCCTGTGCACCCGTTTTTGAGCGACGATGCGTTGGCGGACACGCTGCTGGAGTTTCCAGAGACGGTCCGTTTGGGGGTGTTCGCGCATACGCACATGGACGAGATCCGGCTGCTGCACCGGGGCAGCGCGGATGGCCAGGTCGATGCGGCGATTCCGCTGAAGCTGGTACCTTCAGTGACGCCGTTTTTCGGAAATCATCCAGCCTTTCTCGTGGCAGAGGTGGACCCAGCAAGTGCGGTGCTGAAGGATTGGCGCACCGTTGTGTCGCCGAGCTTGGAGGGGGCGACACCGCCCTGGGTGGAGGGGTATCGTTTCAGTTCGGCGTACCACTTGAGCGATCTGTCTACGGCGTCGGTGCAGCAGTTAGCCGAAAGATTTACGGCGGATAGGGAAGGGAAAGAAACCTTGAGCGAAACGTATCGCAAGCATTTCTTTGCGGGGGATCTTGGGCTGTATGCGCTTGGGCTGGGGCAGATTTGGCCGGCGTATGCTTGTGCGGTACGAGAGGATCGGGAGGCGGCTTTCCATGAGTGCCTATGCCCGGCAGGAACACATTGAAGTAAAAACTATAGGTGCTGGAAGCGAGACGTCCTTCGCTAGACATAGGTCATAAACGCGGTGTACTGTGTATCGCAAATTCCGAATACATTTAGGAGACACCACGAGTATGTCTACCTTTATAGTTTTTGACTACATTGTTATCGTTTGTCTAGTTTTGGTGTTTACCTATGTTGTCGCGACGACCTCACCTAGCAAAAGGCGCGATCGTATGATTGGGTGTATCAAAGACTATTTATCCTTCTTTCTAGCAACCTTTCTTCTGCAATCGGCCCAGAACTCAAGTGTGCCCTGGGTGGCACTCGGGTGGGTTGTGGTAGGCGGACGGCTCCTCGTTACCGGAATACAAGCTTATCAAGAGGAGAAGATGGAGCGAGCCTTGGCCCATTAACGGGAGGGGTGTGGAAGGTGTACGAAGCGCAAAGATTCGTGGAGCTTTAAGAGTATCTCTAGAGCTTACGACCGCATTTGCGTCGGCGGGCATCTCATGTATAGGTCATGAGCAGAGGCTCAACCGAAGGAGTGGTTATGGATCGTAGTGCGCAGGCTGTTTGGCAAGGTGGCTTGAAGGATGGCAAGGGAATTTTGAACACGCAAAGCGGCGTATTGCATGAGACGCAGTACAGCTTCAACACGCGGTTTGAGAATGGGCAGGGGACCAATCCGGAGGAGTTGATTGCGGCCGCGCATGCGGGGTGCTTCACGATGGCGCTTTCGGGGCAGTTGTCATCGGTGGATAAAGCGCCGCAGCAGCTGGATACGACGGCGACGGTGACCATGGAGAAGACCGACGATGGGCCGACAGTGACGAAGATTCACCTGACGACGCGCGCGCGGGTGTCGGGGATTGAAAAGCCGCAGTTTGATGAGTTGGCGAAGAAGGCCAAGGAGGGCTGCCCAATTTCGCGGTTGCTGAAGGCCGCTGAGATTACCTTGGATGCGCAGTTGGTTTAGGGTAAGCGGGAAACAAAGGGCGCTCCGTTTGGAGCGCCCTTTGTTTTTGGACCTAGGCTGATATGGGATGAGCCTTCAGCCCTAAGGTTTTGCGGTTGAGTTATACGTAGGCTGCTAAATGTCGTGCCTTTGGCCCTTAAATTAGTGAGCATGGGCGTGGTTGTGGTGGGTGTGGCCACCGGGGCCGTGGTGGTGGCCGGCGTGGGGATCGAGGGTGCCGGGTTTGGGGGGCATGGCGCAGCCGTCGGTGGTGGAGCAGGCGGTGATTTCAAGCTGGATGGTGGTGTGGTGGATGCCGAAGTGCTCGTGAAGCTGGTGATTTAAGCGCTCGATCACGGCTTCGGAGGCGGCCAAGGACATTTCGTTCACTTGGACGTGGCTAGCAAGGGCGTGTGATTGCGCGGTGAGGCTCCAGATGTGGAGGTCGTGGACATCGACGACGCCCTGGACGGCGTGCATGGCGGAGCGGATTTCGGCGAGATTGACCGAGCGCGGGGTGCCTTCGAGGAGGATGTGCAGGGTTTCGCGGACGATGCCGAAGGAGCTCCACAGAATCATGGCGGCGATCACAAGGGACAGGAGCGGGTCGATCCATTGCTGGTGCGTAAGGGCGATGAGGAGGCCACCGACGATGACGGCGGCGGTGGAGATGGTGTCGCCGAGCATGTGGACGAAGACGCTGCGGATGTTGATGTCGCCGGAGAAGCGCCATAGAAGGGCGGCGATGAGGCCGTTCATGAGGACGCCGGCGGCGGCGACGGCCATCATGAGGCGGGGCTCAACGGAGACGGGGTGGAGGAGGCGGAGGACGGCGTCGACGGCGATCCAAGCGGCGAGGACGAGGAGGCTGAGGGCGTTGACGAAGCCGGCGAGCACGCCGGCGCGCTGGTAGCCGAAGGTGCGCTGGTCGGTGGCGGGGCGGCCCTGGAGCCAGAGGGCGACGAAGCTGAGGGCCAGGGCGGCGAAGTCGGAGATGTTGTGGCCGGCTTCGGAGATCAGCGCGAGCGAATGGGCGCGGACGCCGAAAATGAACGTAGCGAGGACGTACAGGCCGGTGAGCAGCAAGGAAACTTGCAGGATGCGCGCCATGGCAGCGTTCGGCTCAGCGGCGGCGTGGGGGTCGGCGGCGGCGTGTTCGTGCGCGTGCTGGTGCATAGAAATCAGTGTATCGGTTCGTATGGCGGACAGGTATTGATGGCTGCGCGTTTGGCCATGCTGTGCACGCAGCTTTGTGCACGCAACTTCCTGCATTTCGCTTCCTGACTTCCACTCCATGCATCCAACGCTGAAGATCTACGCCGCGTATAGCGGAGGATCGGGAGTGCCGCATGAGAGTTAGACCAGCAGGAACGCACGCGCAGCAGCTTACGCGTTTGAAGTTTTCGAATTGCTACCTCCTGCGCGAAGCGGACGGGTACACGCTGATCGACAGCAGCTTGCCGGGCACGGGCAAGCAGATTTTAGCGGTGGCGCAGGGTTTGGGGACGCGGTCGATTGGGCGCATTCTGTTGACGCATGCGCATGGGGATCATGTAGGGTCGGTCGATCAGGTGGCGGGCGCGCTGGGTGGGGTGGATGTGGCTATTGGGCGGCGTGAGGCGCGGTTGCTGAGCAAGCCACCAGACAAGACGACGCAGTCGGGCGAGCCGCAGAAGCCGCTCAAGGGTGGCTTTCCGGGGATTCAGACCGCCGCTACGCATTTGGTGGAGGATGGGGAGTTATTTGGGTCGCTGCGGGTGGTGGCCACGCCGGGGCATACACCGGGGCACATGGCGTTTTTGGATGAGCGCGACGGGACATTGTATGCGGGAGATGCGCTGATTTGCATGGGCGGCACGGTGCATGTGCCGGGGTTTGGGCCGTGGTGGTTTCCGTTGCCGGGCTTGGCCACGTGGGATAAGCCCATGGCTGTGGCGAGCGCGGAAAAGCTGCTGGCGACGGTGGGGCCGGCGATACGGCGCTATGCGAGCGGGCACGGGCGTCTGGTGGAGGGCGGTGAGGAGCTGTTGGAAAGGGCGATTGCGCAAGCCCGGCGAAAGTTGAAGGGGTGAGTAAGCAAACGCAGATTCCCTTCGGGAAGGACAAGCGAAAAAGGCAAGGGCACCGCGGCACTCCTGGAGTGCCTTCGGTTTCCGTGCGTTTGATTCGTGCGGGGCTGTTAGTGCGGGAGGATGCCGATGGTTGCTAGCCAGGTTTCGACGAGTTGGGGCCAGGCGGTGGCGGGAAGTTGGGTACGGCGGAGGCCGAAGGCGTGCCCGCCTTGGGCGTAGAGGTGCATCTCGACGGGGACGCCGGCTTTTTTGAGGGCGGCGTAGTAGGCCAGCACCTGTTCGACGCCGTCGACCTCGTCGTCTTAGTTTTGGAGAAGAAAAGTTGGGGGTGGTTGCGGGGTGCTGTGGGGGTGCGCCTGTGGGGGGGGAGGGGGGGGGG
>CAXTTZ010000043.1:0-16375 GCA_964247325.1 uncultured Acidobacteriaceae bacterium
CCTCGAAGCCGACGACCTTGAAGCCGGCGCGCGCGAGGCGCTGCAGCAGCACGCCACCCGCCGAGCCGACGCCAACGATAGCGAAATCGATCAGGTCGGTGTCCTGAAAGCGGCGCGGCGGCACGGTGATTTGCTGCAGCGGGCCGAGCCATTTCTTTTGATCTTTTGGCGACTTCCACGCCCCGCCCAGAGGGGAGTCACTGGTGGGCGCTCCGTTGTTGAAAAGACTCAATGCGTGCCCCCTTCGCTGTGCGGCGTTTGGTGCTCTTTGCCGGAGCCGAGCTGCTCTTCGGCGTTGGAAAGGGTGTCGGCGGGCGGGGTCCAGGCGTAGCGCCGTTCGTCGACCTCCCACGGTTCGGGGTCGCCCTCCTCAAGGCGCATGTAGCCGCGTGGATATGCCGGGCCGCCGTAACCGATCTCGTCCCACGCCCAAGGGTGCGCATAGTACACCGAGCAGCAATCGGAGACGAGCAGCGCCCAAAAGCGCTCAACATTCATTTTCTTCCACTCGTCCTTGGCGGCGCTGGGATCGTCATCGTGTAAGGACTTCAGGATCTCTTCCTGGGCTCGCGTGTCGAGCTCGTGGAAGCGCTTGCCGTGCAGCTCCTGGGCCATCTGCTCAAAGGCGCGGGCGGCGAGGCGGTAGGCCTCGCGGTCGCTGGGCATGGTGTCGTACTGGTAGCCTTCGATGCGGCCGATGAAGAGCCGCTCGTCGATGCCGGGCAGAATGGGGATGCGGCGCGCGGGCGTGCGATCCTCTTGCGGCAGGATGCGGTCGACCACGGCAAGCATCGTGCAAGCTTCCGCTTCGGTGAAGAAGCGGATTAGCGGAATTTTTTCGACGCGTTGGAGCACGACGGTGCGCGTCGCTTCATCCCAGTACTTCTTTTGGCCCAGCGTGCTGAAGCCTGGATAGTAGCCGGGTTGGTCGCGCTGTAGCGGCTGGCCGGTGATGGGGTCGAGCACGGGCTCGCGCGGGGTGGGCATGGGCGGCTTGGAGGGGCTCATGGGCTAGTGCCTTTCCCGGCGCATGAGGTACGCCATGCCGCCCAGCAGACCGCACGCGGCAAACAGCATGGGCGCAAAGATGGGCGGGCCGTAAATGATGTTGTAGAGCGGCTTTTTGAGGCCGCCGGCTTTGCGCAAGATGCCTCGGAGGTGGAATCCCGTGCCGGCCATGCCGGTGGCCACCGCTGCTGCCGACGCCAGCGGCAGCAGGGTATTGGCGGCGGTCTCACTCTTGATGGCGAGCAGCGCGGCGCCGGAGAGCAGCGGCGTCATGACAATGGGCGTCCACTGCGGGCGGGAGTTGAAGTTGTCCTTGTAGTGCGAGTACCAGCTTTCCGCCCCGGCGACCAGCGTGCCCGCCACGGTGACGGCGCAAAGGTGCTTCTGAAAGCGGCCGACGCGAATGTCGTCGCGGAAGTCCGGCTTGCGGAGGCTGGTGCTCAGCTCGATGAGCTTGGATTTTGCGCCAAAGGAGCGGCTTAGGTCCTCTTCGCGCTGCAGATATGAGGCGATCATGCCGAGGTAGGCCGCCACCGTGAAGAGCAGCGGCGCAAAGAGCGGAGGGCCCATGGTGATGTTGACGATCGGCATGCGCCAGCCGCCAGGCTTGCGCGCCACACCGCGAATGTGGAAGCCGAAGCCCACCAGGCCGTCGACGATGGTCACGTAGCTGGTCCAGCGCAGAAAGGTTTGCGCCAGTCGCCTGCTGAAAAAGGCCGCCACGCCGGCCACTGAAAGCACGCCGGAAAGCGCCACAGGCGTGTACATGACGGGGTTGGAATAACTGCCGAGGTAGTGCTCATAGCCAACCTCGAGCATGCTGACAAAGCTGGAACCGGCCGTCAGCAGGGCCAGTGAGCGCTGAAAGGCGCCCTTCTGGATGTGGCGAATAATCAGCTCCGCAGGTCCGCGTAGAGGCTCGGGCAGAGCCGCCGCCAGGGCCTTGGGCGAGGTGTCCGGAAGGGAAAAGCTGCTGCGCTTTGGCAGCCCTGCCGTGAGGGAAAGTGCCGTGCTCATCGCGGGCTCCGCATGAGGGCGATCTGCGCGGCGACGCTTTCCGGGATGAGCGCGTTGCTTTCTTCCACGGGCTGCTCGCTTTCGAGGTCGCCTGCATCCCACACGATTGCCCGCACCCAAGCGCCGCTGGCGTTGGCGATTAGGATGGGTAAGCAGGCAAAGAAGCGTTGTTTGCCGTCGAGCAGAGCGTCGGGGATGTGGATGTCTTCGAGCAGCAGTTTGTTCGCGCCCAGGAGAAGCAGATGCGCTGCCGACTCGGCGGTCGGGTCGGGGTAGCCGCCGGTCGAAAGACCGTCGAGACCCATGCCCTTTACGCCCCGCTCGAGCAGGTATTGCGCGCCGTCGCCGGACATATAGGGCCACTGCGTGACGAACTCTTTGGTATTGGCTCGCTTGTCGCCCCAGCCCGTCTTGAGCAGTGTAAAGATGCCCGGCGTGAGCAGCGCTTCGTGCCGGCGTAGGTCGTCGGCGGTGATGCCGTGTTCAGGTGGAAGGCCGCGAAGGTCGAGCGCGACGCAGCGGCCGAAGAAATGCGACAGCGGCAGCTCGCTAATTGTGGGCAGTTCGGGCTTGTAATGGAAGGGCGCATCGACATGCGAGCCCGAGTGGGTCATCAACGTGCAGCGCTCCACCGTAGCGCCCTCGACGACGGCAAGCTGCTGGTACTCGACCGAGTTTGGCGGCTGCTGCGGGAACTGCGGCGCTCCGTTGAAGTGAGGTTGGCTGAGGTCGTAGATCATCGGATGGCACTCGTTATGTTTGCGTTCACAGGTTGATGCGAAACGGCGTCGCGTCGGCGTGTTTGAATTCCAGCCCTAGGCCGGGACGCGAAAGGTCTGGATGCATTTGGCCCGCAACCGGCTTGCAAAATCCGTCGAACAGCATGGATTCGATGCGGGCGTGATCGTGAAAGTACTCGAGATGGCGCAGCGGCCGCGCGGCACAGGCCAGGTGCATGTGGATAGAAGGGCCGCAGTGCGCCGAAAGCGGCAGTGGATGCGCGTCGGCCAGCGCCACAGCGTCGAGGAAACCGGTTACGCCGCCGCAGCGCGTGGCATCGGCCTGCAGGACGTCGACCGCTTCGGCCTCGATCATCGTCTTGAGGTACATGGCGGTCCAACCGTATTCGCCCGCGACGATGTCCATGCCAGCCGGTCCTTCGGTGCGCAGCAGATGCAGACCGGTGAGGTCATCGGAGCTTACGGGCTCCTCAAACCACAGCACGTTGCACTCCGCTTTAAAGCGATGCGCGAAGTCGAGCGCTTGCTTGCGGGCATAGGCGCCATTGGCGTCCACGAAGAGCTCAGTCGCGTCGCCGATCGCTCTGCGGGCGACGTGGACGCGCTGCAAGTCATCATCGGGATGCGTGCCGATCTTCATCTTTACGCGCGGGATGCCGTCTGCGGCCCAACCGCCTAGCTGCGCAGTGAGCTGCGCATCGTTGTAGGAGGTAAAGCCGCCCGAACCATACACCGGTGCGGCCTTGCGCACGGTGCCGAGCAGCTTGCACAGGGGTTGGCCGAGCAGCTTGGCCTTTAGATCCCACACGGCCATGTCAACCGCGGAGAGCGCCGTGGCGGCCACGCCCTCGCGGCCATAATTACGCTGGGCTTTACGCATGGCGGAGAAGAGGGTGTTGGTGTCCATCGGATCGTAGCCGATCACGTGCTGGAAGAGGTCGCGCGCCAAGGGAGCCGCGGTCTCGTGCGAGTAGGTATAGCCGAGGCCACGGGCGGCGCCGGCCTCGATCTCGACTACGATCAGCGTGGTCGAGTTCCACGCAAAGGTGCCGTCGGACTCGGGCGCGTCGGTCGGGATCTTGTAGGCCGTGGCGTTGGCCGCGGTTATCTTTGCGTCGCTCATCGCATACACTGTGCTGTGCGTTTTGGGGCAGCCTGCGGAGAGGCTGCCCCAGCAGAGCGACTAGATCACCTGGCGCACCAGGTCGGAGGCGGCGGTGAGCGCGATGCGGGTGCGGTTGGGCTCGCCGCGCAGCAGGGCTTCGGCAAACTTTTCCGCTTGCTTGGGCTTGATCTTGGCCGGCAGCATCGCCGTAAAGGGATCGACCTCGGCCTCAATAATTACCGGGCCAGGCATGGCAAGGGCGCGTTCAAACTGGTCGGCGGCGGTGGTGGGATCATCAATGCGCACGCCCTCGGCACCGACGGAGCGGGCCAGGGCCACAAAGTCGATCGGCATGAGGTCGACCTGGTATTGCGGGTTGCCGTCAAAGACCATCTGCTCCCATTTGATCTGGCCGAGCTCGTTGTTCTTGATGATGACGAGCTTGATGGGCAGCTTGTAGGTCACCGCGGTGATGATCTCGCCCATCAGCATGGTGAAGCCGCCGTCGCCGACGATGCCGATGACCTGGCGGTCAGGGAAGGCCACCTGCGCCGCAATGGCGTAAGGCATGCCGCAGGCCATGGTCGCGAGATTGCCGGAGCAGGAGTGCATCTGCCCCTTTTTGGCTTTCATGTAGCGCGCCCACACGGTGGTATTGGTGCCGGAGTCGGAGACGATGATCGCATTTTCTTTGGTGAATGGGCTGAGCTGCCAACCCACGACCTGCGGCTTCATAGGCTTGGTCATCACCGAGCCTTCGCGCTCAATGCGCTCGTCCCAGGTCTTCATGTCTTTTTGCGCGCGTTCCAGGAACTTGCGGTACCCATTGCGCTTGAGTAGCGGCAGCAGGGCCTTGATGCTCTTTTTCGAGTCGCCCACCAGGCCAACCTCGACCGGCATGCGCAGGCCGATGCGCTGCGCATTGGCGTCGATCTGCACGGCGCGGCAGTCGCCCGGCTGCGGCAGGTATTCCATATAGGGATAGGAGGTGCCAATCATCAGCAGTGTGTCGCAATTTTCGAGCACGTCCTGCGAGGGCTCGGTACCCAGCAAGCCGACGCCGCCCGTGGTGTAGGGCGAATCGTCCGGCACGCAGCCTTTGCCCAGCAATGGCTTCACGATCGGTGCGCCGAGCAGTTCGGCGAGTTGAATCAGCTCATCGCCGGCATGGAGCGCGCCTTGGCCGGCAAGAATGGCGATGCGCTTGCCCGCATTGACGACGGCCGCGGCACGTTCGAGATCCTCCTGGCGCGGCACATTGCCCGAGGTGGAAGACACCGTGGAGCTGTGGCCTTTGAGGTTACGCTCGGAGCGATCTTTGTCGCTAAGTTCTTCCATTTGCACATCGACCGGGATGGTGATGTGCGATACGCCGCGCCGCTCAATGGCGGTGCGAATCGCCAGATCGGCGGTGGGCGCCATGTGAGGGGCGCACATGATGCGCTCGTTGTAGACGCAAACGTCCATGAAGACTTTGTCGAGCTGCACATCCTGCTGCCCAAAGCTGCCAGTCAGATCGCGGAACTGCATGCCCGTAATTGCCAGCACGGGCGCTTGGTCCATCTTGGCGTCGTACAGGCCATTGAGCAGATGGATGCCGCCAGGACCAGAGGTCGCCATGCACACCCCGAGCTTGCCGGTGAACTTGGCATAGGCGCAGGCCATAAAGGCCGCCGACTCTTCATGCCGCACATGGATAAACCGAAGTTTGTTCTGCGCCTTACGCAGGGACTCCATGAAGCCGTTGATGCCGTCGCCCGGCAGACCGAAGATCGTGTCTACTCCCCAAGCTAAGAGCTTTTCTACAAGGACGTCGGATGCGTTCATGGGTGAGCTCCGGTGCAGAAGACGCCTTTGGAGCAGCGTGATCTGCAACGGTAGACGCCGGGTAGGACGGGGAAGGTTGTCATGCGCCCTTGCGGGGGTGCGATCCTCCAAGCAACCTTGCCCCGGGCAACGTCGAGGTTGCTGCCTTGCACCTTACGGATTGCCTGCTTATCGCTTTGCACCATTCCGCGCGTAAACAGGCCCGGCTAAGGAGGAGTTGTATGGGCTTGTTGGATCAGAAGGTCGCTTTGGTTACAGGTGCGAGCTCGGGTATCGGGCAGGGGATCGCCAAAGCATTTGCCCAAGAGGGCGCCAAGGTGGTCATCGACTATATCGGCCCAGCGCAGGGCGCCGACGAAACCTTGGCCATGGTCAAGCAGGCCGGTGGCGAGGGGATCACGGTGGAGGCCGACGTGACCCAAATGCCGCAGATCAAGAAGCTCGTGGATGCTGCTTATAACCAGTTTGGCGCGCTGGACATCCTGGTCAATAACGCGGGGATGGAAAAGAAAGCGCCCTTTACCACGGTGGCGGAGCCGGACTACGACAAGGTCTTTGCGGTGAACATCAAAGGCCCTTTCTTCTTGACCCAGTACTTCGTGCAACGGTTGGAGGCCGCTGGCAGGGCTGGGCGGATCGTCAATATCAGTTCGGTGCATGAAGATATGGTGTTTCCTGGATTTGCGACCTATTGCATGAGCAAAGGCGCCATGCGGATGTTTATGCGTAACCTTGCGGTGGAGCTTGGACCGAAAAACATCACCGTCAACAACATCGCTCCCGGTGCCATCGAAACGCCCATCAATAAGAACCTAATGGCGAACCAGGGCGAGATGGAAGCGCTGCTCAAGAACATTCCGCTGAACCGGTTGGGAACGCCGGAAGATGTGGCAAATCTTGCGGCCTTTCTGGCCTCGGACAAGGCGGGCTACATCACCGGCTCGACCTATGTGATCGACGGCGGCTTGATGCGCAGCTACCACGAGCAGTAAGGAGCCACGAGCAGTAAAGAGCGCGCGGCGGTGTAGCTTTCTGGATGCGGAACCGTGCAGGCGGGTGCCGGGAGGCAGCTATCATGCGGAAGAGCCTCCGAGATGTTGACCAAACGCCCTTCGCCACTTGCTTTGCCGCTTGCTTTGGCGCCGCTCGCTTTGGTGCTGCTCGCCGTGGCACTGGTGTACAGCAACTCCTTTGCGAACGAGTTTCACTTCGACGACTTTCATACCATTACGGATAACCCTGCGGTCCGTTCGTTAGGCAACCTCCGGCGCATCTTTACGGACACCACGGCCTTCAGCGTGCTACCGGCAAACCAGACCTACCGGCCTATAGTGACCGCGTCGCTGGCGCTCGACTATGCGCTGGGGCACGGTTATGTGCCGTTTTGGTTTCACCTCAGTACCTTTGTTTGGTTTCTTGTGCTGATTGCCGTGCTGTTCCTTTTCGTGCAGGTGTTGCTGGACCGTGTGGAGGTGTGTGCGGCCAACCGGTGGCTAGCGCTGGGCGTGGCGGCGTGGTTTGGGCTGCATCCCGCGATGGCCGAGACGGTGAACTACATCATTCAACGCGGCGATTTGTATTGCACGCTGGGTTGCGTGGCGGCGCTTTGGGTGTTTGCGCGCTGGCCCGGGCTGCGGCGCTTTGGGCTATACCTTGCTCCATTTGTTGTGGCAATGCTTTCCAAGCCGCCGGCAGCGGTGTTTCCGCTCCTGTTGGCGCTGTACATCTTTCTATTCGAAACGCCCACGGAGCCTCCCCTGCAGCGATGGCGCAGGAGCTTTGTGGCGGCCCTGCCGGCGGCTGCCGTTACAGGGCTATTGCTTCTGCTACAGGCCCGGATGACGCCGAAGACGTTTTTGCCTTCAATCGTTTCGCCCACGGCCTACCGGCTGACGCAGCCCTATGTGTGGTTGCGCTACGTGGCCGCGCTTTTTTTGCCACTGCACTTGAATGTCGATACGGACCTTCAGCCCATAGCCTCACTGGACCTTGCGGCCTGGGCGGGCCTCTTGTTTGTCTTCGGCTTGGGGGCGGTGACCGTGTATGCGGCTCGCCGACGGAGGGGAGCACCTGTGGCGTTCGGCCTTGGGTGGTTTGTGCTCACGCAAGTCCCCACCTCGCTGTATCCCCTCAGCGAGGTGGAAAACGACCACCGGATGTTTTTCTCATTTCCGGGGCTGATGCTTGCGGTAGTGTGGGGTTTGTACTTGGGGTATGAGCGCCTGCTTGCCGCGGCGCAGGGCAGTGCAAGGCAGCGACAAAGGCTGCGAGCGGCCGCGTTCGCCTCCGCGCTGCTTTGCCTGGGCGGCTATGCCTATGGCGCGCATCGCCGCAACCAGGTATGGCGCACGGAAGCGACGTTGTGGGCAGACGACGTGGCCAAGTCGCCGCACAACGGCCGTGGGTTGATGATCTATGGGCTTACGCGGATGAACGCTGGCGACCTCGGGGGGGCGCTGGCCTTGTTCCACCGCGCGCTGGCGTTTACTCCCAATTACCCGACCCTGGAGATCAACCTTGGCGTAGTAAACGGATTGCTGGCGCAGGCGGATCCGGCGCGGAAGCAGGAAGCCGAACAGCATTTTCTGCGGGCGCTCGCGCTTGCGCCGGCCGACGACCTGCCGCATGCCTACTACGGGCGTTGGTTGCTCACCGAGGGCCGGCTGCCCGAGGCCACCGCGCAGCTGGAAACAGCGGTCGCGCTGAACCCGCAGCGCCCGCTGGGACGCAATCTCCTGCTGAGCGCGCAGAACGAAGCGGGCAAGGGCGCGGCGGCGCTCATGAATGCTTCCTTGGCGGCGTACCGGGCGGGGCACTTCCAGCAGTCGATCGATCTGGCCAAGCAGGCGCTTGCCGCCGATCCGCACTCCGCCGAGGCTTGGAACAATGTGGGTGCGGGCTATGGCGCGCTGGGGCAGTGGAGTGAAGGCATCGCGGCCGAACAGGAGGCGCTGCGGCTGCATCCGCACCTCGAGATCGCGGAAAACAACCTGCGCTGGTTTCTTCGTCAAAAGACGCTGGAAGAAGGTAAGTTGCCTCAAGTCTCGCCCCGGACGGTAGCTGACTACATCAATCTCTCCTTAACGCTGAATCAGCAGGGCCGGTTTCCAGAAAGCATCGCGGCAGCGAAGCGGGCGTTGGTCATCGACCCTAAGGCGGCGGAGGCGTGGAACAACATCGCTGCTGGCGACGAGGCGCTACACCGGTGGGATGACGCTATCGTTGCCGCGCAAAAAGCCCTTGCGTTGAGGCCGGATTTCGAGCTTGCGAAGAACAACCTTGCCTGGGCCGTCCGGCAGAAGGAGGCTGCGCAGGGGCGATGAGTCCAGGCGCCAAGCTCAGCGGAGCAGCACTGCTTGCTTTGCCCCGGCCATGCAAGTGTCGACAGCACGGCTGCTCCCTGAAAGACTGGAAGGAGGATGCTTCCGACAGCGGCGAAGGCGAGGTTTTGTGAGCTGTAGCCCAGGGCGGCTTTGTTCCTCAGCCGCTTCGCTGGCCGGCTGCCTGGTGACAGCAACAGGGCAGGCCCAAGTGCCGCAACGGTTGGTTCACCTTAGAGGGACCGTGCGCGAGGCGAGTGGTGCACCGGTCCCCGGAGCGAGCCTTCACAGCCAGGGGAGCGAAGCCGTTGCCGACACCTCCGGGCAGTACGATCTTGCGCTCAACTCAGGGACGCAGCGGGTGGAGGTCCGTGTGGGGCAGCGCCTTGCGTTCCATGTGGTGCTGGAACTTACAGGAGACCGGCAATTTGATGTGACCCTTTCCGCGGGAAACAGCATCAGCGTGCGAGCGGAACAGGATGTGCTGACGCCGGACCCGGCCATGCAGGGCTACACGCGCGCGCAGTTGCTGGACGCCCACCCGGGCAGGGCCGGCGTGCCGGTTTCGGTGCCGGGGTACCCTGCCGAGACAGCGGAGCCAACTGCGTTTGAGCGCCCGGTGGGCGTTCCGTTGCGTTCGTATGGTTCGGTGGCGCTTCGGTACGTCTTTCCGAGGTAGAAGTTGACGCTCCTCAGTGCAGAAGCGTTTGGGTAAGGATGGCCGCGCCCACCGCAGCGAGCAGAGCGACCGGCATGGCTACGGCGCCGACTTTGAGGAAGTCCCAAAAGCCCACGTCGATCTTTTCCTTGCGGAGCGCGAGCAGCCACAGGATGGTCGCGAGCGAGCCGGTGATGGACAGGTTGGGGCCAAGATCTACGCCGAGCAGCACGGCCTGAGCTAGCAGGCCACGGGCGTGTGCGGCCTGCAGGGTGCTACCCGCAAGCAGCCCGAGCGGCAGGTTGTTGACTACGTTGTTGCCGAGCCCCACCCCGAAGCTGACGGCGAGCGCGCCCAAAGCAGGCGCGAGAGCGCTTGCTCGGCGAAGCGCCGCTGTGGTCGCCGCGAGCGCGCCGGCGCTTTCTACCGCACGGACCAGGATGAAAAGACCGGCGACCAGCAGAAGGGTGCTCCAGCTGATCTCACGCAGGAGCCGGAAGGGGTTGCGGCGCGTTTTGATCGACACGGCTGCCGTAACAGCAAGCGCAGCCAAGCAGGTGGGCAGGCCCAGGTCGCTGTTGCGGGCGGAGGCGGTGAGCAGGGCGGCTACGGTGAGGCCGAGGCCCCCAAGCACCATCCTACCGGCGCCGCTGAGGGGTTCCGCTTGCGCCCTGGCTTCGAAGCGGGCTTTGAGGTGCCTCCGAAAGAGGAAGCGCAGAACCAAATACGTTGCCGCGATGGAAAACAGGGAGGGAACGCCGAAGGAGGCCAGCCAGCGCCCAAGCGGGGGCATGCCCCCATGGAAGACCACCAGATTTGCCGGGTTCGAGATGGGCAGCACGAACGATGCCGCGTTGGCGATCAGAGCGCAGGCAAAAAGGCCGGGCAATGGTTCGACCCCGGCCCGGCGAACTGCCGCCAGAACCGCTGGGGTAAGCACAACAGCGGTCGCGTCGTTGGACAGAAATACGGTGACCAGCGTGCCGAGGCCGTAGAGCAGCGTGAACAGGCGGAGAGAGGACCCCCGCGCCTCGCGGACCGCCGCCGACGCGAGCCAGTCAAAGACGCCGTGCTCCCGCGCGAGCTCCGAGAGGAGCATCATGCCGATGAGGAACAGGTACACATCCGAGCCTTGGGCGACGGCTCTCCTGGCCAGGCCGAGCGGCACCAGACGCAGCAGAACGAGCAGGCTCGCGCCGCCACCGACCCAGTACACCTCCTTGCTGTTGCCGGGCCGCATCAGCATGAGCGCGACGCTGAGGCCGACGATAAGGAGGAGTAACAGGTGTGCGATGGTAGCAGGGGGCACCTCCTGATTGTCTCTCAGGGCTTGCTTCGGGGCCTCCGTGCGTCCCTTACGCCACGGTATGCCGGGCTCCCTGGCCGCTGCTGTACTCTTTGAGGAAACGTATTGGGCTCCCCCGGAGCCGTCCGAAGACCTTCCGCGCCATGGAACCCACCTCCTACCAGTTCGGTCCTTTTCTGCTATGCCCTTCAGAACAGCTGCTCCTTCGCGACGGCAAGCAGGTGCCGCTTGCGCCCAAGGCCTTCGACCTGCTGACGGTTCTGGTGGCCAGCAGCGGCCGTTTGCTGAGCCGTGAGGAACTGTTGGAGGCCGTTTGGAAGGACAGTTTTGTGGAGGAAATCAACCTCACGGTCAACATTTCGCTCCTGCGCAAGGCCTTGGGCACCGGGCCGGACGGCGGCGCATATATCGCGACTGTGCCAAAGCGGGGGTATCGCTTCACCGCGCCAGTGCGGATCGAGGCTGGTCGAGCCCCGCTTCCGGAAAAGAATGGCATTGCGCCCGCAAGGGACCGCGATGCAGACGAGGCGGCCCTTGGGGCTTTGAGCGCGGAGCGCTGGAGCCCGGTGGCCGTGGCCGAAGAGCCCGCCCCCGAGCCGCAGGGCAACGTCCTGCTTGCGGAACCCGTGCCTTTGCCGGACCCGGCGGCGGCCACACCGCGGTCGCGCCCGCCCTGGCTAACGGCGTTGGCTATGGGAGCTGTGCTCGTGTTGGCGATGGCTGTCCTGTGGCTTCGGGCCGAGCGCAAACGTGCGACGGCGCGGGCAAGCTCGGCCGCGGCGGCGTTGAACTCGCAGGTTGCCGCGCTGGTGCAACGGGGGCGCACGCTGTTGGACAATGGCACCGTGGAAGGCATGCGGGAGGGCATCAATTTGTTCAATCAAGCCGTGGCCCTCGACCCCAATGCGGCGATCGCCTACGCGGCACGCGCCGACGCGTACATGCAGGCCAGCTCCTCCGACAGCAGTTTTCTAGCGCCAAGTGTCTCCGCGCCCCGGGCGCAAGAGGCCGTCCAAAAGGCGCTCTCCCTGGATGCCAACCTTGCCGAGGCGCATGTTTCGCTAGCCAATTACGAGTTGCTCTATGAGTGGGATTGGGATGGGGCGGAGCGCGAATACCGCAAAGCCTTTCGCCTGAGGTCCAATCTGTCCGAGGCGCACGTTTGGTTCTCCCGTGAGCTGCTGGCGCGGGGCAACTTCGCGGAATCGCATCTGGAAAGCGATCAAGCGCTGGCACTCGACCCCACCGGCGTGCTCGTGAATGAGCACATGGCCTTCCACCATCTGCTTGCGCGGCAATACGATACCGCTATCGCGCAAGCCACCAAAACCATTGAGATGGACGGGAACTTTGCCCTGGCCCACCGCACCCTCGGCTTGGCCTATCTGTATAAGGGCGAGGGCGCCAAGGCGTGCGCGGAGTTGGAAACCGAGGTGCGCCTCACACGGGAAGAGCCTGTCGCGCGCGCGTACCTGGCCCGCTGCGAGGCGCTAACCGGCCGCAAGGACGATGCGCTCAAGATCGCAGCCGAGTTGGAAGCCGATGCGCACGAACGGTACCTCTCCGCGGCAGAGATCGCCGGCATCTACGCCGCAGCGGAGGAGCAGGAAATTGCGCTGCACTGGTTGGAGGTTGCAGTCCGCCAACACGCCACCGCCCTCCTGTATCTGAACGTGGACCCGGTTTGGGACGGCATGCGGAGCCTGCCCGCGTTTCAAGACGTCGTCCGGCAGGTGCACCTCCAGCCCAGCCCCGTTCCGCTGCACGATGACGTGCAGCGGATGTCAGCTGAGTAGCGGGCCCGGGCCGGGCAAAAAACAAAACTCGGTCGCTTGCGGCGCGGCTTTGAAGGCGTAGCCAGCAGGCAGCAGGGCTTTCTAGCGCTCTCCTTGGGTGTAGTTCCTACCCGGCGAAACAGCAGGTTTGCTTCGGGAAGGTCAACGAGAAAAGAAACCAGGGACTACATTTCTAGGAGAAAAGCTCTATGCCACAGGTAGAGGCGCCGGCAGAACAGGCTCTAGCGCACGCTCCCTCCTAAAACGTCCTGTGGACCAATCTGAACGTCCTGTGGACCATTCTGTAGACCGTCCCGGAAAGGAGCATTCGTCGACCTTTGCCTAGGAAGCAGCTACACTGCGCCTTCAAGGCTCGGCAGCAGGCCAGTCATATGGCATCCTGCGTAGAGCCCGAGCAGGCGAGCGCGCATAAGGCAGTACGATGCGATGGCCTCTTGGAGGTGGAAGGGCGCCCGCACCAAGCCGCAGCTGGTAAACACCGCTGCCTGGACCGCGGTAATGGCTTTGTTGAGCCGCATGGCATCGCGGCGCATCATCTCGGCGATGGCGCGCCCGTTCTCATCGTTCCAGCGCTCCGCATAAAGGGCCAGGTCCAGCATGACCTCGGCATTGCGCAGCAGGCGATTGGTGCCCGGCAGACCGCCGACCATGGCCCACATCACGTTGGGTTCATAGCGCAGTTGGCGGGCATCGGGCTGCAGGTAGCAGTCCGCAACAGCGCGCAGATTGGCGATGTCGACCGCCTCGAGTCGCGCCAACAACGTGTCTAAATCAAGTTTGGCATGCCGGCGCCGTTGCAACACAAAGCGCAGCTGCAGGCCGGCTAACGCCACCAGCAAAAGAACCAAAACCATGGGAATCATCATCTCTGCCACCCTGTGTTTCGGTCCTATTCTAACCGTGCCCGCAAATCTGCCAACTGTTTTTTTACAACAATATCTGGGGTCAGTTGTTGCTCCGGTAACCAAAAGATGGTGCACCAGTACAAAAGCGACCCAAGATAGACGACCATGCGCAGGTGTTCCAGTGCGGAAAAGTGCTCTGCGGTGCGCCAATACGCGTGCAGGGTGTCGGTCACAAAGGCGACCAGCTCCCAAACCATGAGCCCGTAGCCCTCACGCAACACCAGGTTGCGCCAGTTCAGCCCGAGCTGCTGCGACAACACCAGCACGCCGGTAAACAGGACCGAAACCATGACCGTGGTGAAAAGGCTGGAGCGGGCGGCCCAAGCATCGAGCCGCGTTTCCGCCGCCGGTTTCATCAGCACGGCCATGATCAGGGCGATCAGCGGCGCGGTGGCCGCCATCATCGTCAACGGCACCTTGGAGCCCTCGACCCAACGCCCACTTCGTTTCAAAATATACCCGGCAATCTCCACAATGACCGCGATCTGTAGCAGCACATCAAGGAAATCGGAGGTCCAGTACAGTACGGCGTACAGGTGCTTTGAGCCGAAACGAAAGGCCAGGAACAAAGCAACGGAATACACCAGATCAAGGATCATCCACATCGTGAACCAAGGTACGATTCTGTGTCTCCGCTTGCGGAACAAGACGAAGACGAGGGCGGCGTTTAAACAAAATCCGGCCGCCCACAGAAGTAGTGCTCCTAAGGACAATCTCACGTGGTACCTCGGAACGAGTCTCTCGCTATTGTCTCCGATTCCGTTCGAGTATCTCTAGAACCCGAAAATCGTGAGAATAACGGAGATCACGGAGCCAAAGGCGACTTGGGGGCGCGGGTTGGTTCCGCTCATGGCCTGTGGACGCGGATTGGTGCCGCTCATGGCTTGGGGGCGTGGGTTGGTGCCGCTCATGGCCTGGGGGCGTGGGTTGGTGCCGCTCATAGCTTGCGAAGTAGCCGGAACCTGCGCCAAGGTAACAACCGACGAGAACGAAAGGACAGCGACGGAGGCGAACGAAAAGACAGACTTCTTCATGGGGTAGATCTCCTTGGAAGCGCAAAGGCGCTGGCTGAAGGTTAGTCCTATCCACCCCGGTTTGTGATAAATTTCCTGGGCTGCTTTGTTCTCTTTTACTTTCGTGATCCTCCCAAAAGTGGTACCTGCCCTTCCCACCAAAGTGGGATGGACGGACTACGGCGCAGGCCGGTCTTCCAGCCGACTGGAACCGTGGACGCCGCTCGTTTTTGGATACAATCAGAGCGTGTGGCGTACACTCTTAGCTGTCCGCGCACGCAAGCCCTTTCTATACTGAGATTACACCGAGGCCCTTCTCATGCCAGACAAGCCCAAGTTTTCCTTTTCCCGCCGTGGCTTTCTAAAAGGCGCCGGCGTGACCGCCGCGACCACCGTCATAGAGTCAGCCAACGCCCTGGCTAAGGACATGAAAGAGGCTGCCCAGGGCGAGCACAGTGTAGGCCCGAACGCCGTTCCAGTGGTTTTGCATGTCAACGGCCGGGACTACCCCGTGCAGGTGGAGCCGCGCTATACCCTAGCCGACACTCTGCGCGAGACCATCGGCCTCACCGGCACCAAGGTTGTGTGCGACCGCGGCTCGTGCTCGGCTTGTACCGTGTGGATCGACGGCACGCCGGCGCTGGCCTGCATGACCTTGGCGGTGGACACTGCCGGCCGCAAGGTTACCACCATTGAGGGTCTTGCGCACGGCGAGGAGATGCATCCCGTGCAGGCGGCGTTTGTGAAACACGACGCCTTGCAGTGCGGCTTTTGCACGCCGGGCATGGTGATGAGCTGCGCGGCGCTCTTGGAGCGCAACCCGAACCCGCAGCTCGGCGATGTGAAGCATGCGATCAGCGGCAACCTTTGCCGTTGCGGCACGTACCCGAAGATCTTCGCGGCTGTCCTCGATGTGGCGCAGGAACGCCGCCAAAATGCAGGGCTCGTCAGCCTGTCCATGGCAAAGGAGGCATAACGATGGCACCCGAACTGCTCGAATCACCCGCCCTCGCGCCGCAGCAGAACGCGGTAGGCAAGCCCGAAAAGCCGCAAGCGCCAGGCGTCAGAACCGAAGGCACGGCGGGGTCGCGCGGCGACAGCGAGACCCCCGCAGCGCCTACGCAGGCGCAGACCGGCGGCCCCAAGCGCACCGAAACCTTTTCGTTCGGCATCCCGCAGAACGGGCTGACGACCAAGCAGCGCGAGGTCGACGCGAACGAGCCACCGCCGCTTGCGCCGAACGCCGAGCTCAGCTACATCGGCAAGCCCACGCCGCGCTACGACGGGCCGGCGAAGGCGATGGGCCGCGGCACCTACACGGCCGATGTGCGGCTGCCAGGCATGCTGTACGCGCGCATGGTCGACGCCACCGTGCCGCACGGCCGCATCGTGGCGATCGACACCAGTGCCGCCGAGGCTGTGCCGGGTGTGCGTGCAGTGCATGTGATCGAGCACACCTATGGCATCGCCGAGCTGCGCGACCCGAAGCAGGAGACGCCCTCGCGCTACCCGGTGGTGCGCTACGCCGGGCAGCCGATCGCGGCGGTCGCGGCCACGACGCCGCAGATCGCCAACGACGCCGCCCAGCTTATTAAAGTGCAGTACGACACCATGCCATTTGTGGTCGACCGCACCTCCGCGCGCGCCCCGGATGCCCCGGTGGTCTTTCCCGGGCCGGCC
>CAXTTZ010000044.1:0-16237 GCA_964247325.1 uncultured Acidobacteriaceae bacterium
CTCGCCAGCCCCGCAACGTAGTAATCGGAGCCCGCAGCTAACCTTTGCCTTTCTTGTTGTCATTCCCGAAGGGAATTTGCGTTTACCGTTGCTCTTTGTTGTCATTCCTGAAGGGGATCTGCGTCAGCATAAATTCATCCCCGGTTCCTGCCGTAGACACCACTCCTAACCACCTTGTTCCTCAACCAGGGCCGACGCTAGGTACTCTAAGCACAGGGAGTCCTCTCCGCCTTGAGCACCAACCCCCCTCTCCACATCGAAAAAACTCTCTATGGCGGCAGCGGCCTCGCACACCGCGCCGACGGCGCCGCCGTCCTCCTCCCCTTCACGCTTGCCGGCGAGCTCGTCACCGACCCCGCTTCCAGCGATCACCCAACCATCCTCCAACCCTCGCCCGACCGCATCGAGCCCGGCTGCGTGCACTTCGGCGCCTGTGGCGGCTGCCAGTACCAGATGGCCAGCTACGAATCGCAGCTCCGCCTCAAAGGCGGCACCCTGCACGATCTCCTCATACGCGCCGGCCTCACCGATATCCCGGAGCCGCAACTCCACAGCTCACCCTCGCCCTGGAACTACCGCAACCGCATCCGGCTGCGCGCCCGCTGGCTCGACGGCATGTTCCGCCTCGGCTACAACCAGCGCGCCTCCACCGACTTCCTGCCCATCCGCATGTGTCCCATCGCCGCCCCGCTGCTCCCGCGCGCCGCCGACGCCCTCATGTCCCTAGCCCACCAAACCCCAGCCCTCGCCCCCTGGTTCCAAGCCACCGCCGAGGTCGAGCTCTTCTGCACCGCCGACGAACGCAGCCTCCAGGTCCAACTGCTCTCCCATCAGTCAAAACCACCCCAAACAGCCCGCTCCGCCAGCTTCGACCATCTAGCCGAAGCGCTGCACCGCCACTGCCCCGAACTAGCCGGCCTCGGCCTGGCCCGCACCGATCGGCGCTCCGGCCAGCTACGCCAAACCCTCGCCGCCTGGGGCGCCCCCGGCCTAACCTACCCCGTCGATGACGAAACCTACTGGATCACCCGCGGCGGCTTCTTCCAAATCAACCGCTTCCTACTCCCAACGCTGGTCGAGCTCGTCTGCGGAGCCCGCTCCGGCCGCCTCGCCTGGGACCTTTTCGCCGGCGTGGGGCTCTTCTCCCGTGTCCTCGCGCGTCGCTTCCACGCCATCACCGCCGTTGAAGCCAACCCCATCGCCTGCGCCGACCTCCGCCGTACCTTCAGCAAGCTCGGTCCACAGCATGGAGCCCTTGAAGCCACCACCCTCGACTTTCTCAGGCGCGCCGTGCTCGACCGCACCCGCCCTGACCTGGTGGTACTCGACCCGCCAAGGGCCGGCGCCGGCGAGGAAGCCTCCGCCCTGATCGCCAAGCTTACACCCGCCGAGGTGGTCTACGTCTCCTGTGACCCAACCACCCTCGCACGCGACCTCCTCGTATTTTGTAACGCGGGCTATCGTATCCAGACCCTTCACCTGATCGACCTGTTTCCGCAGACCTACCACCTCGAAACGGTTACGGTACTACATCGAATGGGGGATGGACCGCCCAACGCGCTTATAGGAGGCTGAGAGCGCCTGGCAGCCTCCAGGCCACGCGAGAAAGGCGCTTCCACCATGCCAGCTGTCGGCTCCGCCAGCTTCTGGATGTACGCCCGTCCCCTTGTGGAGCCTTTCCGCGCCCGGCGCATGCCGCTGCTCCTTGCAGCCCTGGGCTTCAGTGCCGGCATCCTCTGCGCCCGGCACAACCATCCTCCGGCTACTTTGGCACTCGCAGCGTTGCTGCTTCTCCTCCTTGCCTGGTTTTCCCGCCGTGCTGCACCGCGTGTAGGCTGGTTCGCGATCTTCGCGGTGTGGGTCGTTACGGGCTGCTGGTGCGCGCAAGTCGAGCGGCCCGTCGCACGCCAAACTGCCTTGCTCCGCTACGCCGACGGCCTCAGCCGCACCGTGCGCGGCACGGTTGCCGGCATTAGCAGCTTGCGTGGAGCTTCGATCAACCGCGCCACGCCCCAGATCTCGAACCAACCCTGGGCGCTCGAACCAAGTGCTTGGGAACCCGACGAGATCCCTCCCGTACAAACCATCGATCTCGCACTCGAGGCGGTTGAAGAGGTCACGCCCGACCTGTCCACCATGCAAGCCACACCCGGTGGCGTGCGTCTCACGCTCACGGGCCGAGCGCTCCCACTCCGATGCGGCGATCTCATCGAGGTACCCGTCCGCCTGCATGAGCCGGAGGTCTACCGGGATCCTGGTGCGTTTTCTTTTGCGGACTGGATGCTCACGCAGGGCATCGGTGCCCTGGCCAGTGCCAAAGCGAGCAAATTGCACCTCCTTTACAGCAGTCCAGGAAGCCTGCACTGCCGACTGCAGGCCATGCAGCATTGGGCTGCCGCCCGCCTTGCCGCCTTGCCTTTCAGCCGCGCTCTGCAGGTGTGCCCCGGCCCCTTGCGCCTCAACCCGGACGACACGTCAATGTTGGCGGCTATGCTCTTCGGCGATCGCACCACGCTGAACCAAGATCTGCGCTCCGGTTTTGAACGGACTGGGACCTTTCACCTCTTCGTGGTCTCCGGTCTGCATATCGCTCTCTTCACGGGCGCCCTTTTCTGGCTACTTCGCAAACTTCGCTTAGCGGAGCTACCTGCCGTCCTGCTCACCCTCATCGTGGCGTTCGGTTACGCGTTGCTCACAGGTTTTGGCGTACCGGTGCAGCGTGCCCTCGCTATGAGCAGCCTCTACCTGCTCGCCCGCGCCTTTGACCGGCAAAGTTCTGGCCTGAATGCGCTTGGCGTGGCCGCTCTCCTCATCCTTATTGCGGACCCGAGGGCCCTCTTTCTGCCCAGCTTCCAGATGACCGCCCTGGTCATTCTTGCGGTCGCCGGCCTTGCCGCACCACTCTCCGAGCGCCTGCTCCAAAACTGGAAGACGAGCTGCACCTGGCTGGACAGAAAGGAATTGGATGCTTTTTTGCATCCATCCATCGCCAGCCGTCGCGTGCAGCTCCGGCAATGGAGTATTCTCTGCCGCGACCTGCTTCACCGCCGGCTAAAACCGCTGCCAGTATGGCTTGCCCGTATCTGGATTTTCTTGGCTGAGGCATGCCTTATCTCGGGCGCGATCGAGCTTTGCATGAGCTTGCCCATGGCCTTCTACTTTCACCGTGCGACCCCCATGGCGCTCCCGAGCAATCTGCTGATCGCTCCTGCTACCACCCTGTTGGCCGCCAGCGGTGTATGTACCTTCATTCTTAGCCTCCTCAGCCCTTGGCTGGCTTTGCCTGTAGCGGCTTTTACGGCTCTGCTTCTCCACGCTGTGCAGCACATCGTTCATCTGCTCGCGCATCTCTCGCTAGGCGATCTGCGCGTCCCTTCGCCGCCTCCTGTCGCCACCTTGATTTTCTGCCTGCTTCTCGCGTTCGCGTGCTGGGCTTTGCGCACCCAACGCAGCGTCTTCGCCGCGAGTGGTGCTGTGGCCGCATCGCTGCTCGTGGTCACCGTGCTCTGGCCGGTTCCCTTGACAGCGCATCGGGGCACGCTGGAGGTAACAGCCCTCGACGTCGGTCAAGGGGACTCGCTTTTGGTCATCTCGCCCGAAGGCCGCACCTTGCTGGTCGACGCCGGCGGCCCCGTCGGGCGGTTAACAACGCGTTGGGATGTTGGCGAACAGGTGGTTGCGCCCTACCTTTGGTCACGGCGAATCCGCCAGCTCGATGCCGTGCTCATTACCCATGCGCACAGTGATCACATCGGCGGCATGCCCGCCATCTTGCGAGATTTCCACCCTCGCGAACTCTGGCTAAGCATCGAGCCTGGAGAATCTCCTGCACTGCGTGATTTGCTCGCCCTGGCTCGTGCCCAACATACCGAGGTTCATCCCTTCACCGCAGGAGATCACTTCCGCTGGGGAGGTGTGGAGGCGACTGTGCTCGCACCACAGCCCGGTTACCAAAATCCAGGGGCGGCCCGCAACGATGATTCTCTGGTCCTACGGCTTGGATGGCAAAAAGCCAGCGTGCTCTTGGAGGGCGATGCGGAGACCCCAAGTGAGTTGGCCATGGTGAACAGTGGCCAACTTACCCCGGTGACGCTGCTCAAGGTAGGCCACCACGGCAGCCGAACCTCCTCCGATCCGGCCTTTCTCGCCGCCGTGGCGCCTCAAAAAGCCGTTATCAGCGTGGGGCAGCATAACACCTTCGGCCATCCGCGCGCCGAGGTGCTGCAGCGGCTCGAAGCGGCACACATCCAAACCTTTCGCACCGACCGCGCCGGAGCAGAAAGCTTCCTCCTCACCGCGGATGGCAAGATCACTGCGCAGGAGGCCTATAATTGAAAGTACGATTTTGCGAGGTGGCATGAACGAAGACGCGAAGAGGTCCGACGCAGCACAGCCCGAACACGCGGAATCCTCCCCCAATCTCGGCTACGAAACGCCACCCTCTGTCGTGCCGTCTGCGGAAACCCTGGCCGCCAAGGAAGAAGCCAAGCTCCTGCGGCGCTTGCAGGTCATGATGAATATGGTGATGGGGGTCATTGCGCAAGACAATACCCTCAGCTACGAGGATGCTGCCGCCATGGTCGCGGACGCGCGAGCCGCTGCGCTTGCCATGTTTCCGGGCAAGGAACTCGCCTATGACCTTATCTGGAAGCCGCGTTTTCAGCGGCTCATGCGCGAACGCTTCCGTTTGGTTTAAAAGCTAGGCACCCAGGTTCTTTCCAGCAAGAAACAGCAATTTAGGGCAGTCGCACGCCGCCAAGCAAGGGCGTTTTCACCGGTGTGGCAGCACCGATGTACTCAGCTAAGTAGTTGTCGCCGAAGCTGCTTACCCAAACGTTTCCGGCTGCGTCGATCGCAATGCCAAAGGCCTCGGACAATCCCGTATCGGGGGCCCAGCCGGAGGCCGGCGAGAGCGCTTTTCCGGGTACAGCCTCCCTGGCGCCGGCGAACTCTGAGAGGCCCGGGGCACGGTAGTTGGCGACCCAGGCCGCCCCACCGCCGTCTATCGCGATGCCCACCGGATGATGTAAGCCGCCGCCCGCTAAGCCGCCGCCTGATAGAACCTTGCCCCTCGGATCGACCAGCCCGAGGCTATCGCCATAAAAATTTGCGGTCCAGACAAAATCAGCGGCATCGATGCCCACGCCGGAAGGTCCGCTGCCCACGACATAGCTCGTCACATCTTTCCCATCGGCACTTACTTTCGTTACGGTATCGCCGCTCTGATTGGCCAACCAGCCGTTGCGCTTAGAGTCGACAGCAATCGCAACGGGAAAAGCAAACTGGTCAGAACTGAAGCCACCCGCGCCCGACTGCGGCGTGCCCTCTGCGTCAAATAGCAAAAGCCGGGCATCGCCGTAGTTCACCACCCAGGCCACGTTCTGGCGATCAAAGGCGATTGCGATGGGAGTGTTCAGGCCGCCGGAGGCAAAAACGGACTGCCCCGCCAGCGCCGGTCCGTTGTCGGCAAGAAGCGTCAGGGAGCCAAACCCAGCGTTCACCTCCGGGTTCGTGCTCTCCTCATTGGCAATCCACATGCGGTCGTTCTCATCGACTGCCCCGCCATATGATTCTTGGAGCCCGTTCCCTGTGAAGCCATTCGGGAACACAGGTGCGCCATCCGGCCGAAACAGGCTAGCCACCCCAAAGTAGTTGGCCACCCACACCTCACCTTGGCTGTTGATGGAAACGCTCGTTGGACCGTGCATGCCGCCGCCACGAAAGCGAACCGGAAGAATCCAGTCGGGAGGCGCTGCGTCGAGCGCAGGCACAAACACAGATGTGGTCAAACTCTGGGCAAAAAGGGCTGGAACCTCCGTGCCGGGTTGATTCACCAAATTCAGTAACGCATCCAGGGTGTTCGTGGGTTGAACGCCGCCAGTGCTCGTGACCGCAAAGAGAGCAGCGCATCCAGAGGCTCCTCCAGTAGCTCCCACGGGCGCGGTCAGACAGCCATGCAGCAGATTTCCGAGCGTGTTGAGCTTGGCGAGTGGGAGCGTGCCATTGGGCGGAAATCCTGGTCCTGGCGCTACCCCTGTGCTTGGGTCCACAAGACGGGCAGCCGTATGGGCAGCCAGAAGGAGACCACCCGCATTGGTAGTGCTCGCGCTTACCTGAGCGCCCGCGTTTATAAAGGGCCGCAAGGCATACACACTCGCCACCGTGGTGAGCTCGTTCACCACAAACGGCTTCGCGGAGCCAAGCGTTTCACAACTCCCCAGAACAACCATCAGCGCAAGGGCCGGATTGGCCACACTTTGCCCCACGGTACCGCCACGGGCAACGGCATACAGCAACGAGGTCGGCGATGGACAAACAAAGGCTCCCGCTGCAGCTGAAAAACCTCCGTCGGCTCCTGTAATGAGTGGCTTGGAAAGTAACGGAGCTCCCGGCGATCCGTTGCCGCCTGCGCCCGCAGCATAGAGCTGCACACGGGCGCCGCGCGCGGGCGTGCTTCCAGCACGCACGGTCCCATACACCGCTGGACCGGCGTACGCCGCAGCGGAAATCTGTGACCCTGAAGTAGCCGAAGATCCTGCACCCGCGCCGCACCCGATCTCCACCAAACTGACGGCGCAGCTCAGGACGGCAAAGACATAACACCGACAGTGCGGCCTGATTCGATCAAGCATGGACCTGGAGTTCGTCACTTACGAACTGCCACCGCCAAATCCGGCAGATTTACTTGTGCGAGGAACCCTTGCAGGTCCGTCACAAGTTGCCCGCGGGCCTGCTCCGAAGTGAGGGTCATGTTCGTTGTTTCTAGGCGCAGCAACACCGGAACGGGTTGCTGCGCGTTGGGCCCGAAGAGATCTTCGCTCGTTAGCCTGCTGTACACCAACCCGAAACCTTTCCGTTGGCTTGCGGTTTGATCGCAATGCCTATGCGAACAGACCGTAGTCGCTTCCAGATACCTTGAAACCCCGTCGTTCAGCAGCACACCCCCGAGCCGCATGGGTCCATCTGCTGTTTGCAGCGCAAGCGAACCTTGCCACTCCCACGGTTCACCTCGTGCTGCATGGCAAAGCAGGGTGTCGTGCGCCCCCAACAGGGGAGATATCCCAAGCAAAACGGCTCCGGGCCGTTCCGGGGTGGCGTAGGCTGCCCAACGATACACAGTTTGTCCGGTTGCTAGGCTCTCCTCCCAAGTTCTCTGTAGCCGAAATGTACCAACATTCGCCGGGAAATCAGCTTGCGCTTGCGGTGCGGCCGCCTCGTGAGCCCGCAACAGCGCCCACATGGGACTGACCGACCCCAACGCGACAAGGGCAGCCCAGGCGACCCAACATGAGCAAACCGACCATGCTCCTATCCCGGGTTGCGGACCCACACGGCACACAGAACCCCTAAGTTTAGGAATACGTAGATCGTTAGCCGGCCCAAACGTCTGGATCATGGCGAAGAAGAGGCCGGCAGCCGCAAAAAACAACACCGCTCCGATGCAGTAGTCGGCCATCTCTGCATGACCTTGGAGGGGTTGCCAGTGGAGCGCGATCTCGTAATAAAGAACCAGCAAGCAAAGCCGGATCAGATTGAATAGATACCCGAGCAGCACAGCCAGAACAACAGCGAAGCTCCACAGCATCGCTCGGAAGCGGTACAGATACCCTGCGACAAGCGCAAGGAGGCCCATCGTCAAGGACCCGCGTATGCCGTCGCAGCCGGGAGCAATGAACATCCCTACGCCGGGCCGGAACATCAGGGTCAGCTGACCAGGGCTGAGCGGCAGGCGCAAAAGATGTGCAAAGGACCTGGCTGCTTGTGCAGCGGCCTGCTGCAACGGCAAGTCGAGAACACGCACAAACGCATGCGGCACAGGGTTCACCAGCAACAGCAGGAAGATCGGAAACACGGCCGCGCGATAAAGCCGGCCGCCCCCGGCCAGCAGCACCACTCCGCTCCCGTAGGCAAAGGCGACCACGGAATGTGGCGGAAGCAAGATCGACCAGGAAGGCGAAAGTACCAACTCCAGCAGCGCTTGCTGCCGCAGATGCACCACACCCGCCGTGCAGGCAAGCACAACCAGTCCCCACCACGTGCCCCGGCTCTCCCACTGCAACGCGCGCCATGCGCGAAGGATGAGACAGGCGCTCAGAGGCGGGATAAGTCCGCCAATCGACTTTAGGGCATCACCGGTCCACAGCGCCCAGAGCGAACGTACTGTATAGGGAACGAGGCCGAGGCCGAGCACAGCCAAGAGCGTCGCGCCCACGACATGGGCGGGAACGAACTCCCAAGTGCGCGAGCGGGACGCAAAGCGACGCTCGAGCGAAAAAGGAAGTGCCGTGGCCATGGCACCAGTTTCACGAGAGGAGGGGCTCGCGCGCCATCCCACAAAGGTGGTGCATGGCTCGAGGTACTGCCCGAACCTAGGCAGACATGGCAGTCGCGGAAGGCAGAGAGGCAGCACGTTCGGAGTGACCGGACAGATCGGCCGCGCGGGCCTCCGCATAGGCGGCGGCGCCGAGCAGAGCGCAGGTGTCGTCGAGGATCACACGAACAGGAATGCTCTCCAACAGCGGCTTCATGCGTCCTTTGTCCAAAAAAGCGTCCATAAAAGGGCCACTGGACAGAGTTTTGATCACCTTCGGAGCGATGCCGCCGCCCAAATAGATCCCACCGTGGGCCAAAATTTTCAGAGCGACGTTGCCGGCCTCGGCACCAAAAGCCGCGCTGAAGATACGCATCGCTTCAAAGCAGATGTCCGACTCACCTGCTTCGGCGAGCGTGCCGATGACCGCATTGGGATCTTCGTTTGCCAGACGAGTTTTGAGCCAGTCAGGCTCTTCCATGCCGATGTCGTCACGAAGAAAGGCATAGACATTTTTGAGCCCAATGCCGGAGACGACGCGCTCGAAGCTGACGCGGCCCTCGAGGGTACGGCGCAGGTATTGCAGCAACGCAATATCACGGTCGTCCCGCGGAGAGTAGTCCGCGTGCCCGCCTTCGGAGGGTATGGGCTTGTGGTTGCGCAGATGTCCATCCCAAATCAGCAGGCACTCACCCAAACCCGTACCGGCCGAGACCAGTCCGCGATGCCCCACGGCGGATGCGTCACCCTCATGCAAGGTGTGGATCTTGTCCGCGCTGAGTTCGGGAATGCCGTACCCATTGGCTTCTAAGTCATTGATAAGGAAGATGTGCTCGATTCCCAGCGAACGCTGCAAATCCCGCGTGTCGAGCGTCCAGGGTAGGTTGGTCAGCTTCAAACGGCCGTCACGCACCGGTCCGGGACAGCCAAAGCACGAAGCGATGAGGGTCGTCTTGTCTTCGCTGCCTTTGCCCAGAAACGTCTTTACGACGTCATCGAGGCAGGCATACTCCGCGGCAGGAAACTTTTCTTCGCGCGTCTGGACCAAACGGCCCCCGTCAAAGTTGTACAGCGCGAGATGCACCTTAGTGCCGCCAACGTCCCCTGCAAGAATCATGCGAAATGCAACTCCTCTTCGTGTAGCTCGCCGGTAACGGCTAGATCTCGAACGTTCCGACGCGATGATCGCCGCCCTGCTCGGAGACGCCAGTGGTTGACGGTAGCGCAGCGGCTGCCTGTTCGTCTAGGTGCAAGGAGAGCCGGCCGTTCGAGGGCCGGATCAGCTGAGAGGGCAGTCGCTCCGGATCGCGCGGACCCGTGAACACCTCGGCGACCACCTTAGTTTTGGCTAGCCCGGCGATCTCGAAGGCGACCTCCGCGGCTTGATTGATCACCGGCCACGTCAAGGTAATGCGCCACGTATCCTTTTGCGGCACATGATTGGCCACGCAAAGCCTGCCCATCTCCCCGAGCGCTTCGGTATGCGGAAACAGGGAGGCGGTGTGGCCATCATCGCCCATACCGAGCAGGAGCAGGTCAAACGCGGGTGACTCTGCGCCTTCAAGCTTCAATGTGTTGCGCAAGGTGCTTTCATACCGCGAGGCAGCCTCCTCCGGATCGAGCTCGCCTTCCATGCGATGGATTTTCTCTGCAGGAATACCGACCTGATCGAGCAGAAGCTGCTTGCAGACGCCGTAATTAGACTCTGGGTTGTCGGGCGGCACACAACGTTCGTCCACCCAAAAGAGTTCTAGGTTGTTCCAAGGGACAGTGTTGATGAAGGGCTGCGCTGGATCGGCAAGCAGCTTAAACACGGCTTGCGGCGTCGAGCCGCCAGAGATCGCCACGCGTGCCGTGCCGCGCTTAGCTACAGCGTCGGCCACCTTGGTAGTGAAGAAACGCGCCGAAGCCAGGGCGAGCTCCTGGGCAGTGGGCCACACTTGATACGTTACGGCAACAGGCTGGGGCATGGTGGTTTTCTGTCTCGAGGATGCGTGAAGCGCTGGCGCGCAGGGAAGCTAGGGCGTGCTAGGCCGGAAAAGCGATCTTTCCGGCCTTCTGAGGAGAGGCGTGGGCCGTTATAGCTTTGCCCAAGCGCGCCCATCGCGTTCTAGCAGCTCGTCAGCGCATTGTGGGCCCGCGGTGCCCGCATCGTAATTGGGGAAATCGTCCGGCTTGGCCGCTTTCCACGCTTCAAGAATAGGCGTCATCAGCGCCCAGGTAGCTTCCACGCCCTCGCGCTCAGCGAAGAGCGTACCGTCGCCAAGCATGGCATCGAGCAGCAGACGTTCGTAGCCATTGGCAGAGCTTTTGCCGAAGGCGTCCGCATAGCTGAAGTGCATCTCGACCGGCTTCACATTGGTGGTTGGGCCAGGGATCTTCGCGCCAAAGATCAGCGTAATGCCCTCGTCCGGCTGAATGCGCATCTTGAGGACGTTGGGGGTGATATTGCTTTCGGCGTCGTTGGACTTGAACAGGTGCAGCGGCGGCTGTTTAAAGGTAACAGTGACCTCTGTGACGCGTTTGGCAAGCCGCTTACCAGCACGAATATAGAACGGCACGCCGGCCCAGCGCCAGTTTTCAATGGACAACTTCATTGCCGCGTAGGTTTCGGTGCTTGATTCCGGATTGACGCGATCTTCTTGCCGGTATCCAATCACCTTCTGGCCGTCGACGGTGCCGGGACCATACTGGCCGCGCACCGTGTTCTCCACTGGAATGGGCTCAATGGCGCGCCATACCTTCAACTTTTCGGTGCGCACGGCGTCGGCTTGGAAGTTATCCGGCGGCTCCATGGCCACAAAGCTCAGCACTTCCATCACATGGTTCTGCAGCACATCGCGAAGCGCGCCGGCGCCCTCATAGAATGGGCCGCGGCCCTCGATGCCGATCGACTCGGCAGCGGTAATCTCCACGTGATCGACGAAGTTGCGGTTCCACACCGGCTCAAAAATGCCGTTGCCGAAGCGGAATACCAGGATGTTCTGTACGGTCTCTTTGCCAAGGTAGTGGTCGATCCGGAAGATCTGATTTTCGCCCAGCACCGCATTGATCTCAGCATTCAACTTGCGTGCGCTTTCGAGATCGGTGCCGAAGGGCTTCTCGATAATCACGTTAACCCACTGGTTCGGCTGCGTAGGCTTGGCCATGCCGTGCTTGGCAAGGCGCTGGGCGATATCGGCAAAGTACTCAGGCGCGACCGCGAGGTAAAACAGCCGATTGCCTTTAGTGCCCATTTGGCCGTCCAGGTCGGCCAGAAACGCCTTGAGCTTTTCAAAGCCGGCATCATCGTCGAAGTTGGTGGCGAAGTACTTGATCCGATCTACGAACGGCTTCAGCTTCGAGTCGCCGGAGTCCACGCCACCACCCTTGAGGATGCCGTCCTGCATATCGCCGGCAAAGGTCGAGGACACATCGCGGCGCGCGACGCCGACCACGGCGAAGTCCTTCGGCAGCAGACCTTGCTGATCCAAATGAAAGAGAGCGGGCAACAGTTTGCGTTTGGTAAGGTCACCGGAGGCGCCAAAGATGACCACGATGCACGGGTCGGGCACGCGCTCGTTGGAGGGAATCTCGCCCTGATGTGGGTCCGAAAGGGACTTGCCTACCTCGATTGCTGCTGCTGCCATACCGCATCTCCTCTTCTGTTCACTTCCATCCAACCCCGTGGGCGCGCCTGTCGCGGGCCCATGCCTTTACGAGAGTACCTTGTTTCCTTCACCGGCAGAACACGAAAGAACGTCAACTTTTCTTTCAGCGTGACATGCTGTGCTGCGGACTGTAGGGCGCGGCCGTGAGCGAGCCCTCGCTCTGCGGAAAGTCAGCACCCTCACTTGTGCTTTGCCACTTGCCCAGCTCGGCAGTCTGGTCCTGCAGATACTGCCGGTAGCGCCCAAGCGCGATTTTGCCGAGCACAAGGTGACGCGGCGGCTCAGAGGAGCTAATCGCGGCGACAATGGCCTCCACGGCACGCTGCGGGTCGCCGGGCTGGTGGCCCGCCTGCGAGTTAAAGTACTCGCGTACCTTGCCCACCGTGGGCACATAGTCTGAAATTTGCCGCGCTGCTTCTTTACCCGAGCGCCCGAGAAAATCAGTGCGAAACGGCCCCGGCTCCACCACCATCACCCGGATGCCGAGCGGCGCAAGCTCGCCATAGAGCGCTTGGCTCAGGCCTTCCACCGCAAACTTTGAAGCGTTATAGAAACCCCAGCCCGGCGAACCGATCAGCCCACCAATCGACGAGATATTGATGATTGCGCCGGAGCGCCGCTCGCGAAACATGGGCAACAGTGCTTTGGTCATATTTACCAAGCCGAAGAAGTTGGTGTTAAACATGCCCATGTACTCGTCTTCGCTTACCTCTTCCACAGCGCCGCAGACACCGTACCCGGCATTATTTACGAGCACGTCGACATAGCCCGCATGCGCGATAGCATCCTGCACCGCATGGTTGATGCTGTCTCCGTCGGTCACATCCAGCGGAAGAATGGTGACGCCGCCAGGGTAGCGTGTGATCAGGTCGTCCAGATCGCCTACCTTGCGCGCGGTCGCCACGACCTCCACGCCCTGGCTAAGCAAATGCTCGGCCATGACCCGTCCGAAACCGGTCGAAGCGCCCGTAATAAACCACTTCTTGCCCTGTTGCAATGACTGCGAAGATTGCGGGGAGTGCTGCGGCGCGATTTGCGACCCTGTGCTCATGAGCTATGGGATGGCAACGGGCGCGTACGCGATGCTAAGAAGAAAAGCCCAGCCCAAATTTTGCAAGTTTTGTTCGTGGCTTTGTTCATCCAACGCGCGGCAATGCGGGTGGCGGCACTAAGGATGCAGCTCGTCGACCCCGCGCTCGCCGGCTACCAGCGCCAGGGTCGCCGTGCGCAGAAACAGCCCATGTTCCACCACACCGACGATTCCCCGGATCGCCGCGGCGGTCGCCTCAGGGTCAGGAATAACGCCGCAATGGCAATCAAGGATGAAGTTGCCCTCATCCGTGATGTACGGGCTGCCGTCGGACCGCGTCCGCAGCACGGGACTGAGCCCCAGGGCCGCCAGACGGCGCTGCACCAGCGGCAGGCTGAGCTGGATGATTTCGACTGGCAAAGGAAAACGGCCCAGCTGCGAAACCACCTTGCTTGTGTCCGCGATCACTACGAACTTCCGTGCGGCGCTGTCGACGATTTTTTCCCGAAGCAATGCGCCGCCCCCGCCTTTGATCAGCGCCAGGCCGGGGGCGATCTCGTCCGCGCCGTCGATCGCCAGGTCGAGCACGGGCGTTTCTTCAAAGTTGGTGAGCGGTATGCCCAGCGACGACGCCAGCTGCTCGCTCGCGAGCGAGGTCGCGATGCCCCGGATACGCAGACCCTCGGCCTGCACACGTTCGCCTAGAGCACGCAAGAATAGCGTCGCCGTGGTGCCCGTACCCAAACCGAGCGCCATGCCATCCTCCACCAGGGCCGCGGCCCGCTTCGCTACCAGGAGCTTCGCTTCGTCTTGCGTCATCGCTGCCGTCCTTTCGTCACAGCTGCCATCCTTTCACGGACTGCGCTCCAGGCACATCCCTTCTGCCGTTTCTAATCCCTCCTGCACGGCTTCCAGCTTCGGCCGCACCGGTGCCGGCCAGTGGAAAGAAACCGTCGTGAAGGGCTTAGGAAGGGCAAACCGGTCCCACGAGCGTAGCCTCCAGGCGCGCTTGGGCTCGGCGTGAAAGCAGCCGACCCGCGGCGCCTGCACCAGTGCCGCAAGCTGCACGGCGCCGGCTTTGGCCTGGCGGCGCGGGCCTTTGGGGCCATCCGCGGTAAAGGCGCAAATGCGGCCCTGGCCATAGGCGGCAGCCATGCCGCGCAGCCCGGCGGCACCCCCACGGGAGCTGGAGCCGCGCACCGCCATAAATCCCAGTCGCTCCACGGTGCGCGCAATGAACTCGCCGTCGAAGGACCTCGAAATCAGGATCGCAATGCCCAGCCCACGAAAACGGTACGCGCAGGCCAGTAACGACTCATGCCAGAACGCAAAAATCGCCGGCCCTGGTACCAGATGACCGCTCGGCACCCCCGGCGCGTTGCGGTCGCAGATGCGCCAGGTCGCGCCCAGGCCGCGTATCAGCAGCGCAGCCAGCGGCGGAACGATGGCGAGCAAAAGCCGTTGCTTGCGGCTGAAGCGCCTAGACATCGCACCTGAACCCACGCGCGCCTAGCTATACTTCAGCCAGCGCAAAATCTCGGGCAGATTGGGCTTCTTGCCGTACATCAAGATGCCCACCCGGTAAATACGCGACGAAACCCATAGGATCACCACCACCGTTACGGACATGAGCACGATCGAGGTCGCGATCTCCCAAGCCGGCACCTGCGTCAGCGAGATGCGCATATTCATCAGCAGCGGGCTGCAAAACGGGATCAGCGACACGGCGCGGGCCAGCGGCGAGTCCGGTGCGCGCACCGTCGGCAGCAGCATCAGCATGCAAAAGGCGAGCGGCATCACCAGAAACATATTCAGCTGCTGCAGCTCCTGCTCCGAGTTGGTCATCGCGCCGAGCGCCGCCGCGATGCTGGAGTAGATCAGGAAGCCGAACACAAAGTACACGGCAAACGACACAATCTGCAGCGCCGACAGCGCCACATGGCCGCCCCCGACCATGTTTGCCACAATCGCACTATTGGCCAGCAGCGCCGCCGCGACCAGCCACACGGCAATCTGGGTCAGGCCGACCGCGCCCACACCCAAAATCTTTCCCGCGAGCAGCTCATCGGGTTTGATCGTCGCGAGCAGCACCTCAAAGACGCGCGAGGTCTTTTCTTCGATGATCGACCGGGCCGTGTTCATGCCGTACAGCATGATGACCATATACATCAGAAAAAAGAACAGGTATGCAATGCCGAACGCTACGGTGGTATTGCCCGTGCTGCTGGTGTCCAGCGTCACCGGCGCAATCAGGCTATCGATCTGCTGGCCGTTCAGCCCATGGCGCAGCAGACCTTCGCGCGTCAGCACCTTGCTTACCGCGCCCTCCAGCGCGTCCTTGGTCGCGATGTCCCCGGCCGAACGCGCATGGTACTCAAAGGCCGCGCGGTCACCGCCACTCGCCGGTGGGTCGACCCACAGATACCCTGCCAAGTCGGATGCCCGGCTATGCAGCGCGCCCTCGAGTGCTTGGCGGTTCGCCGCAGTTGGCTGCTCCAGATCGACCCGCATCTTGGCGTCCTTGCCGGTCTCGAGCTGCTGCTTTAAGTCGCGGCCCAGCGTCGCATCTGCCGTCGCGATTACCACGTGCGAGGTGGTCTTCGCGCGCGTCGCAAAAAAACCGGCGCCGCCGATCAACCCGCCTAGAATCAGCGGAATCAGCAGCGTAGCCACGATGAAGCTCTTGGTGCGGAGGCGCTCCAGATACTCACGCTTTGCGATCAGCCAAACGTTATGCATGCACCAAACCTCCGGCCGCAGCGTACTCCGGCGTGCCCTTGACCGTTTCGATGAAGATTTCCTCCAGCGTCGGCTCGATCACCTCGAAGCGCGTGATCTCCGCCCCGCCTGCCACCGCATCGGCCAGCAGCCGCTGTGCGACCTCGGGCGAGCGCAGCGTGATCTCGGCAATGCCCGCATAGTTTTTTGCTTCCAACACGCCGGGGTGCTGCAAAAATCGGTCCGGTCCGGAAAAGACCATCTGCACCCGATTGCGCGGATACCGGCTGCGCACCTCGCGCACCGTGCCCGAAAGCACCAGCTTGCCCTGGTAGATGATCGCGATCGCGTCGCACATCTTCTCCACTTGGTCCATGCGATGCGTCGAGAATAAAATGGCCTTGCCCTCGCGCCGCAACTCAAGCAGGGTGTCCTGCAGCAGCGTCGCATTCACCGGGTCAAGCCCGCTGAATGGCTCGTCCATAATGATCAGTTCGGGCTCATGCAGCAGCGCGGCGATGAACTGAA
>CAXTTZ010000045.1:0-16094 GCA_964247325.1 uncultured Acidobacteriaceae bacterium
AATGCAGATTGCGATGGTCGGTTTAGGGCGTATGGGCGCCAACATGGTGCGCCGCTTGATGAAAGGCGGCCATGAGTGTGTCGTGTATGACAACAGCCCAGATGCGGTGGCGGCTTTGGCCAAGGAAGGGGCAACCCCGGCTAATTCGCTGGAAGAGATGACCTCGAAGATGCAAGCACCGCGCGCGGTGTGGCTGATGGTGCCGGCCGGTGTGGTGGATGACACGGTCAAAGCGCTGCAGCCGCACTTGCAGGCCGACGACATCATCATCGATGGCGGCAACTCGTACTATGTGGATGATTTACGGCGCTCGAAAGAGCTGAAGCAAGCGCAGATCCATTGGATCGATGTGGGCACAAGCGGCGGTGTCTTTGGGTTGAACCGTGGGTATTGCTTAATGATCGGCGGGGAAGACAAGCAGGTGGAGTCCCTTGACCCGATCTTTAAGACGCTTGCGCCGGGCCGTGGGGAGATCGAACGCACGCCGGGCCGCGACAAGGCGCCCGCAACCACCGCTGAGGAGGGCTATCTGCACTGCGGGCCCCCGGGAGCAGGGCACTTCGTCAAGATGGTGCATAACGGGATTGAGTACGGCATCATGGCGGCGTATGCCGAGGGGTTCAACATCCTGAAGCATGCCAATGCGGGCAAGGTCGCGGAAAGCTTCGATGCGGAAACCGCTCCGATGCGCGAGCCCGAGCACTACCAGTTTGACCTGCCCATGCCGGAGGTCGCCGAGGTGTGGCGGCGCGGCAGCGTAGTGGCGTCATGGCTGCTAGATTTGACGGCGGCGGCGCTGGCCGAAAGCCCCGACCTGGCAGACTACGGTGGCCGTGTCTCCGATTCCGGCGAGGGCCGCTGGACAGCGATTGCGGCGATTGATGAAGGTGTGCCGGCCGAAGTGCTGTCCGCTGCGTTGTTTTCGCGGTTCGCGTCGCAGGGCAAGGGCCTGTATGCAAACAAGCTGCTTTCGGCGATGCGCTTTCAGTTCGGTGGGCATAAGGAGAAAAAGGAAAGTTAATTTCGAAGTCTGCTGCGAAAGACGGAGAGCGTGCGCTCTCCGTCTTTTTATTGCGCCTGCGATGAGGGGGCAGGGCTTAGCGCTTTTCGTTCGGGTGTAGTCCTGGTTCGGCAAAGCAGCAGATTTCCTCTGGAAAAGGACAACCAGAAAAGAAAGCAGCGCTTGTACCTATAGAGGAAAGCGCTTCTGCGCATCGCTGATTGTGCGGGGTACATCGTTGCCTTTGTATTTTGTCTGCAACATGGGCCTGCTAATTTGGCTCCATTGTGCATGCGTTTATTGAGACAGAAGAGACAACCGAGCGGCCGTACCCGCTTTCTTCCAACGCAAACTCCCGTTCTGAAACACCTGTGGTCGGAGGTGGACAAGTACTCAGCAGCGGCGAAGCTAGAACAAGCTGGGCAGGTGCGGGACGGTTTCCCGAGGACGCTCACGAGCAGGTCGCTGCTGAGGAAACGCGCATCAGTGTTGTACGCGGCCGCAGCAAGTTGCTCGCGCAGGAGCAACGGCTAGCGGCCCTTGCGGCGCGTTGCCGGCTGCCTTTTGTGCTGGATCGTGTGGCCCTGGAGCTGCAGTTCCATATTCACAACTTTGGCCCCAAACGGCCTGTGGTTCTGTTTTTGAGCGACAAGGACGGTGTAGACCGCGCGGCCGTGTTGCTCCATGAGTACACCCTGTACAAGGTGCGGACGGGGCTTTATGTGCCTTTCGATCCTGATGGCGAATGTACCTTGATTGCCGCTGCAGAGGACCGGGCATGGGTGGTCAGCAAGGTGGTCGCTTTCCTGTTTCGCCGTGGAGCTAAGGTGCTGCTGTTGAATGCATCCGGGGGTGATTCGTTTCTTGGTTCTCTTTGTGCGTCGCCCCACGCTCTCCAAGGGAGGACTTATGGTGTGCAAACGCGAGAAATCCACCGCAGCCTGGAGCTCTCGCCTGTTTACGACGAAACGTTGAGGAAGATGGGCGCCCACACGCGGCGCAACCTTCGTTATTACCGCCGCAAGCTGGAACAGAACTTCCAAGCGCAGTTTGTGCCTTCTGTGGATTTGACAGAAGCTGAATTCTTGAAGGCAAGTGAGGCTTGTTCGCATCCCGTGCCCGAGGAGATTAGCCGCTGGCGCTGGCGTCACTATGGCAAGGTGCCTGGGACGTTTTTAACCGGGTTGCGCGCGGGCAACGGCCGCTGGCTGTCCATGATAGGGGGACGCCGGCAAGGTGCGAACACGCGCTTGGATTGGCAGCGAAACATTGTCGAGCAGGGAAGTGGATCCGTGGTGGCGGCGATGCGTGGGTGGTTCATCGAGCATGAGATTTCGCTTGGCATGCGCAGTTTGCGCTTCGACAAGGGAACCACTCACAGCCTTTGCTCCGCCCTTACGCCGGAACCGCTTCACGACATTCTGTTCGTCCACCCGTTGCTTTCCCCCGCACGGGTGAATCGCTGGCTTGTGCGATGGCTGCCCGCGGGTAGCGCCTTGGCAAGTGTGGTGAACCAGGGACGGTTTGCGTGGCACACGTGTTAGGCGCGGTTTGCGTTGGGGGTACGCCGCTTTGCCGCGGCGTACACGCCCATGCCGAGTAGAAGAACGATGGCCGCGGGTCGAATCTCAAACCAAAGCCGAGGACGGGAGAGGAGGATGAAGGAAAATCCTGCAAGGGCGAGCACGGCCGGTAGAGGATAGAGCGGCATAAGAAAACCTGTGCCGGTGCGGCGCCGGGAGCGGTGCGCGGGAAGCAGGATGCCGATGCCTTGCAGCAAAAACTGGAAGAGGATGCGTGTGATCACCAGCGTGGAGATGACCTCTTGCAGCCGAAACAGACAGCAGAACAGCGTCATGCCTGCAAGCACGCGGAGAGACGTCGTGGGCGTACCGCGGTGGGGATCGAGACGGCCGAACATGCGGGGGAAGTTGCCGTCGCGCGCCGCCGCAAAGGGGATGCGGGAGTAGCCGAGCAGCAGCGCAAGGACGGAACACGCGGCAGCAAAGGCGGTCAGGACCTCGACCAGGGTTGCGGCGCGCTCGCCGAGGAGGCCCGGATAAGCTTGCCGCATAAAAATCGCCATGGCGGTCTTTTGGGCGGCGGCACCCTCGGTGGCAAATGCCTGCCAAGGCACGGTCCCCAGCACGCTGATGTTCATGAGCAGATAAAGCAGAGCGACCAGGGCAATCGAGCCAAGGACGGCGCGGGGAATGGTTCGGCGCGGGTTTTGAACTTCAGCGCCAAGGAAGCAAACGTTGTAGTACCCCCAGTAGTCATAGGCCGAGATGAGCATCCCTGTTCCTAAACCTGCAAAGAAGGCGTGGTTGAGGTGAAACGCGCCGGGTGGAAACGAAAAGGCGCGGGCAGCGCTAAAGTGCATCAGCCCCGTGCCGATGATCCACACCAGCGTGCCGAGGACGACGCCCCCTAAGAGGCGCAGAGCGAAGCCGAGCCGGCCGATGCGGAGGTGAAGTACAAGCGTAGCGGCCAGGCAAAGTCCCAGAGCCAGCAGCGTTTCGACACTGAGGACATTGTGAATAAAGGGCAGATCAGACCATCGCGCTGCAAAGAGCGGGTGCGAGCGACCGGACCCGAGCAGCGCCGCGCCATACTGGGAAAAACCAAGGCATCCGGAGGCGATTGAAAGCGGGGCAGACAGCAGGAGCTGCCAAGCATACAAAAAGGCGAGCGCACGACCCAGCCGACCGCGGTACAGGTGCTGGAGGTAGGCGTAGGAACCGCCGGCTTCGGGGTAGTGGGTGCCGAGCTCGGACCAGATCATGCCGTCGAGCAGGGAAAGCGCCGCACCCAGCAACCAACCGAGCATGGCTTGCGGGCCGCCCATGGCCGTAACGATTAGCGGAAGAGTAATGAAGGGCCCGACGCCGATCATGTCAAGAAGGTTGATTGCCAGGGCAGAGCTGGTGGTGAGCGTGCGGTCGAGGTTGGCGTGGTGCGCGGGGTCGGCAGCGACCGAGGTTGGGCTGCTTGCGAGCGGCGCGGGGGGTTGGGAGGCATCGTCAGCCATGGGCTTTCCAAAGTATGCGCTCACGGCAGGAGTGGGGCGACCGCTTGCCGAGATGCCCGCGCCTAGCGACACTGGAGAAAGCTGTGGGCAGGTGGTTGTGGGGACGCAAGGATGCGGTGCCCACGAGTTTGATCGCTCGCTGCACGCTGGAGGCCGCCCCCTGAAGCGAATGTCCCCCCTCTCCTTTGCTCTGCTTGCTGCCTTGGCGGCGTTGACCCTCGCGCTTGGCTCGCAGACGCCGGCACCGCGGACAGCGCCTTCCCAGCCGGTGGCGGCGGCCGCGGCGCTACCGATGGATCGCGGGGCGGCCGCGCTGCGGGCAGACCTGCGCAAGTTGAACACCCGCGCCAGCCTGTTGACGGTGGTGGCGCACCCGGACGATGAAGATGGCGGCATGCTGGCCTATGAGAGCCGAGGACAGGGGGTGGAGACCTCGCTGTTGACGCTGAATCGGGGCGAGGGTGGCCAAAACCTGATGTCGGCGGACTATTGGGATCAGCTTGGTATCCTGCGGACACAGGAATTGCTGGCCGCGGGGCGGTACTACGGGGTGCACCAGTACTTCACCCGCGTGGCGGATTTTGGCTTTTCAAAGACCATCGACGAGACGCTCAAGCTATGGGGCCACGACCGCGTGCTGTATGACTGTGTGCGCGTGGTGCGGTTGACGCGGCCGCTGGTGGTGACCTCGACCTTTGCCGGCAACGTTTCGGATGGGCATGGACAGCATCAGGTTTCCGGATTGATGGCGCAGGAGGTGTATACGGCTGCGGGCGATCCAATGGTGTTTCCCGACCAGATTCGCGCGGGGCTTCGGCCGTGGTCGCCGCTCAAAGTGTATGCGCGGGTGCCCTTCGCGCGGGTGACCGAAAAAGGAATCTATGACTACGCGACCGGGCACTGGGAGCCGGTGCGTTTTCGGAACTATGTGACCAAAACGTGGATCGAGGGGATCCCTTCGACGACGCTGGAGGTGCCGGAGGGCGACTATGATCCGTTATACGGGCGGTCCTACCTGTCGATAGCGCGAGAGGGTTTGGGGCAACAGAAGTCACAGAACGGCGGCGTCGGTGAGCCGCCGAGGGGGCCCTTCGGCTCGCCGTACCACCTGTATGCCTCGCGCGCGGCGGGAGAGACGGCTGCGCTACCCGCAAAGGAGGACGGTTTCTTCGAAGGCATTGATATATCGTTAGCGGGCATCGCGGCGTATGCCCCCGTGAACGAGCGTGCTGCCTGGCAGCAACGGCTCGAAGCGCTGCAGCGAAGTGTGGACGCAGCAACGGCTGCGTTTGACGCGCGGCGGCCGGAAAAGACAGCGCCCGCGCTCGCGGAGGGGCTCGCACAAACGCGAGCGCTGCTCGAGGCGGTGAAGGCTAGCGCGCTGCCGGCCGATGCAGCCTACAACATGCAGCATGAGCTCGGAATCAAAGAAGCCCAGTTCAACCAGGCTCTGCTGGATGCATTGGCTTTGAGTGTGCAGGCGACGGTGGTCGGCACGGGGAGCCCCGGGCGGGAGGCAGCGACGGATCTGTCGGCCTCGGAGACAACCGTGGCTGGGCAGCGGCTGCGCGTGGGCGTGCATGTGGCCGACCAGGGTGCGCTGCCGGTGCAGCTTGTGCAGACGGAGCTTGTGCCGCTCGCAGGAGGTACGTGGACCGGCGCTTCGCCTGCTGAAGGAGCGAGCACGAACGCGGGCGAGCTGGGGGCGGGTACCGGGCGCGATCTGCAATTTGAAGCCACCACGCCCGCCGATCAGCCCTATACCGAGCCGTATTTCTCCCGGCCCACGCTGGAACAGGCGTACTACGATCTTCGGGCGCCCCAGTTTTTGAATCTGCCGAACATGCCGTACCCTCTTGCGGTGCAGGCGACCTTTCGGTTCGGGAACGTAGACCTCCGGGCCATGGCCGTGGTGCAGACGGTGCATCGCGAGGTGGGCGCAGGGCCAGTAGCGGAGCCTTTGCGGGTGGCGCCTCCGATCTCGGTTACGGTGTCGCCCGGGGCGGGTGTTTTGCCGTTGGATCGGAAGCAGTTCGAGGTCGAGGTCACGGTGCACAGCAGCGTGAAAGGGCCGGCGCAGGGCAGCGTGCGGCTGGACCTGCCTCCAGGTTGGACCGCGGAGCCCGCCTCCGCGCCGTTCGCTACGGAAAAGGATAACGAAAGCCGGATTGTCTCTTTCCGCGTCGTTCCTCGGGCAGTGGAGCAGAAGGTGTACAGCATTTCCGCGGTCGCGGAGTACGGCGGCGCGCAGTTTCGGCAGGGATTTGAACGGGTCGGCTACCCCGGACTGCGGCCCTATCCGTACTTTCGACCTTCGGTGTACCGTACGACGGGCACGGATGTGAAGGTCGCGCCGGGACTGCGCGTTGGCTATGTGATGGGCACGGGGGACGAGGTGGCGCGGTCGCTGGAAGACTTGGGCGTCCATGCCACGTTGATCTCGCCGTCCGAGCTCGCCGGCGGGGACCTGAGCACGTACGACGCCATTGTGCTCGGTATTCGCGCCTATGCGGCGCGACCGGAGCTTGGTACGCTCAACGGGCGGCTGCTGGAGTATGCGCGGCGCGGTGGTGTGGTCCTTGTGCAGTACCAAACGCAGGAGTTTGACCGTAATTATGGTCCCTACCCGCTCGCACTTTCGGGCGATCCCGAAAAGGTGGTGGAGGAGGACTCAAAGGTGAGCTTGCTTGCGCCAGGAGACCCCCTTTTGAATTGGCCCAACCACATCACCACTGCTGATTTTGACGGTTGGGTGGAAGAGCGCGGGCATGGATTTTTGCGATCGTGGGATCCGCACTATATCGCATTAACGGAAACACAGGATGCGGGGCAAGATCCGCAGCGCGGGGGTTTGGTATACACGCGGTATGGCCGCGGAGCGTACATCTATCTGGCGTTCGCCTTTTTTCGACAGATGCCGGAGGGCGTTCCGGGATCGTTTCGCATCATGGCGAACCTGATTAGTTTGGCAAAGAACCCAGCGATGGCCGAAGTATCCGGCAGTTCCAAAGTGCCGAAGGCGCCATAAAAGGACCATGCTTCCTCTATGAAAGAGCACCCGTGCCCGGTTTGTGTGAGGGGAACGAGCGTAAGCTTTTGGGGATGACGCATCCCGGAGATGAGGTGTCGGCCGCACAGAAGAACGCACCGCCCGACGCTCTGCCGAGGCCTGCGGCAGAGCTCGCCCGCTTGGCGATCGTGCTGCCCGCGTGGGAGCCGCCCCCAGCGTTACTCGCGTTCGTAGGCGATCTCCGGTCGCGTGGGTTTGAAAGCATTGTTGTGGTGAACGACGGCAGCAGCGCGCGTTGTGCAGCGATGTTTGCTGCGCTGGATGCCCTGCCTGGCATAAAGGTTCTTTGCCATGCCAAGAACCGTGGCAAGGGGCGAGCGCTCAAAACAGCCTTTGCGTACCTGTTGCAGCAGCCTGCCGGACTGCGAGGCGTGATGATGGCGGACGCGGATGGCCAGCACCAGGCCGAGGACGTCGAGCAGGTTGCGCGAGCGTTGCTGGCGAGCGACGGCCGCGTTGTGTTGGGCGTACGCGGCTTCGAGCCGGAATCGCGTGTGCCTTGGCGCAGCCGAGCCGGAAATCGATTGGGGCGGGTCTTTTTCGCGCTACTTACGGGCGTGTGGATCCGCGATACGCAAACGGGATTGCGCGGGCTGCCGATACAAACGGTACCGGCGCTGCTCGCGGTGAAGGGCGAGCGGTACGAGTACGAGATGCTAATGCTGGCGGAGCTTTGCCGCCAAGGCGCAGCCCCGATCGAGGTTCCGATCGCGACCATTTATCACGATCAAAACCGTGGCTCACGGTTTCACCCCGTGCGGGATTCCGGGCGCGTCCTGTGGGCTTTGCTGCGCTGTTTCGTATCCTGGAAGCGGGGCCATCTTCCATCGCGGCGGAGAGAACAAGCATCGGCTAATGCTGCGGGGGAACGTGGCGCAGCGATCCCCAGGGTGCCTATAAGCTAAACAGGAAGTGAAGGCTCTTCAGGAGGAACTGTCCTTTGGTCGGAACGAGGCGTCTTGGGCCAAAGGGCCCGCAAGTCTCCGCACTAGGCTTGGGTTGCAGCCGCATGGCGCAGGCAGGGTCGCGGGATGACGAGGAGAACTTTGCTGTCGTCAAGGCCGCCTTGGACGCTGGCATCACCTACCTGGACACCGCCGATTTTTACGGCATGGGGTACAGCGAGTCGCTGATTGGCCGGGTAATCAAGGAACGACGGAACCAGGTTTTCTTAAGCGTGAAGTTTGGCATGATGATGTCGCCTTCTGGAGCGTTCTTGGGCCTGGACGGTCGTCCACATGCCGTAAAAAACTTTGCTTCTTACTCGCTGCAACGCCTCGGCGTGGACGTGATCGATCTGTACCAGCCTGGACGGCATGACCCGGCCGTGCCCTATGAGGAAACGATCGGCGCCATCGCTGAGCTGATTGCAGAGGGCAAGGTGCGCTACCTAGGTGTGTCCGAGGTGGGCGTCGAGCTTCTTCGTCGCGCGCATGCTGTACATCCGGTCACGGCTTTGGAGATTGAGTACTCCTTGGCATGCCGCTTTATCGAGAAAGAGATCCTCCCGGCGGCGCGCGAACTGGGCACTGGCCTGGTGGCCTACCGTGTGCTGGCCGATGGCTTACTAAGCGGAGCGCTCACCGGCGAGCCGCTCAAGGAAACGCGTCTGACCCCGCCTAGGCTGCAAGGGGAAAATCTAAAGCACAATGTTCAGGTCGTCTCGTTTCTGAAGGAGATGGCGGCACGCAAGGGGTACACCGCAGCGCAACTGGCCGTAGCGTGGTTGTTGACGCGCGGGGAAGACATCGTTCCCCTGGTTGGCATGAGCAAACGTTCACGCTTGCCGGAGAATTTGCAAATCGCTGAGATCAGTTTTAGCTCCGAAGAGCTGAGCGCGCTCGATCAGGCCTTTGCTCCGGGCATGATCAGGGGCGATCGTTACCCGGACTTTGTGCAGAAGTTTGCGGCGCAGTAGACCCGCAGCGGCGAGCCCGGGCAAGCATCGGAATTAGAGCGGTTGGTAGTAGAGCTGCTTTCGGTCCGCGCAGGGCAGACAGAGCCGTTGCCCGTCGCGCTCCACGAAGCGGTCGAAGTTGATGCCTTCTTCGCAATGCGAGCAGACGGCGCGCTCGCCTTTGTAGCCGGGAAACTCCTGTGGGGGTAGAGGAACGCGCACCCATTGCTCCCCGAAGAGTTCGGTGTCGGGCAGCTCGCGGTAGGCACGCATCTGCTGCTCGTTTTTGGGCAGTGCGGGGTAGAGTTCGCGCGCGCGAAGCTTTGAGCTTTCCAGCGCCACTACACGCAGGCCGGCGTACACACCGCTGTCGAGCTTGCGGTCGAGGTCGACGAAGGTGGCTGCCATCTTGCCCCAGTCACGCAACTTCAACGCGCGCTTGCCAACGCGTGCGCCGGTCACCACGCCGATGGCGTCGGTGGCGCAGCGGTCGATCTCAACGAAGACCACGGGGCGTTTGCGGTCGGGATTCGCTTCGCCATTGGTGAGTAGCTTTTTGCGCGGTTCGCGAATGCCGAGACGACGCAAAGCCAGCATGGCCATGCGAACGCCCAAGATCTGGCCAGCGCACAGGTGCCCATGGGCCCGTTCGGCCTCGGCTAGCAGTTCGTTGAGCTCCGCAGGGTCTCTCTCGCGTGCCATCGAGGGCTCAAGTGCTACTTCGGTCGCCATGGTTCGATGCTACGCCTCCCAATAACCGGGTGCATCCAAGTCCCCATGGCAGGCTCGACGCCCACGGCAGACTCGGCATTCTTCGCAACCCAATGGTGGCAGACCGGTGTGATCTACCAGGTGTATCCACGGTCGTTTCAGGACACCGATGGGGATGGCATTGGCGATCTGAAGGGCATTGCGGCGCGTCTTGACTACCTTGTGGGCCTGGGGGTTGACGCGATATGGATTTCGCCGATCTACCCGTCGCCGATGGCGGATTTTGGATACGATGTCGCCGATTACACGGGCATCGACCCGTTGTTCGGTACGATGGCGGACTTCGATGCGCTGCTCGAGGCGGCCCACAGCCGGGGTTTGCGGGTCATCCTCGATTTTGTGCCAAACCATAGTTCGGACCAGCATTCGTGGTTTTTGGAGTCCCGATCGTCGCGAGAAAACGCCAAGCGCGACTGGTATCTGTGGCGCGATGCGGCGGTCCCCTCTGGCCCGGAGGACGCGCCGCCGGCGAGCGAACGTTACCCAAACAACTGGACTTCAAACTTCGGCGGGCCGGCCTGGACCTGGGACGAGACGACCGGGCAGTTTTATCTCCACTCCTTTCTGAAGCAACAGCCAGACCTGAACTGGCGCAACCCAGAGGTACGCACGGCAATGTATGCCGCCATGCGGTTTTGGCTGCATCGCGGCGTCGATGGCTTCCGGATGGATGTGCTTTGGCTGCTGATCAAGGACGCGCAGTTTCGGGACAATCCGCCCAACCCTGCATTTCACGCGGGCATGCCGGATGTGGCGAAGACCCTTCCCGTTCGCAATGCAAATCAGCCCGAAACGCAGGAGATCGTTGCCGAGATGCGATCGTTGATGGATAGCTACGGGCCGACGCTTCCCGAGCCGCAGTCCGCGGTACCGGGTAACGGGCCGGTGTCGCATCGCGTGCTGATTGGGGAGATCTATCTGCCGTTGGCGGAGCTGGTGCAGTACTACTATGGGCGAGCGCCGCAGGGCGGTGGTCTCGAGGGTACGGCGGCGCAGGCGCCCGAACTTCGCGGGGCCAATCTGCCGTTCAACTTCCACCTGATTCTGACCCGATGGACCGCAACGGACGTGGCGCAGGTGATCACGACCTATGAGGGGCTGTTGCCGCCCGGGGCGTGGCCGAATTACGTGCTGGGCAACCATGACCAGCCGCGGCTAGCGACTCGCATCGGCCCGCGGCAGGCGCGCGCAGCGGCTATGCTGCTCTTGACGCTGCGCGGTACGCCGACGCTGTACTACGGCGATGAGCTCGGCATGACCGATGTGCCGATTGCACCCGATCAGGTGCAAGACCCTGCGGAAAAGAATGAGCCGGGCAAAGGTCGGGGACGCGATCCGGAACGGGCCCCGATGCTGTGGCTCGACGCCCCTAACGCTGGGTTTACCGCACCGGATGCCACACCGTGGCTGCCCTTGGCAGCGGACTGGCGCTCGGAAAATGTGGCAGCGCAGCGGGTGCTGCCGCGATCGGTGCTGAATTTGTACCGGCACTTACTCGCTTTACGACGTCGGCACGATACCCTCCACGCAGGGGCCATTACAGACGTTGCCGCAGAAGGTGCGCTGCTGCGTTTTGTCCGCCGCGGCTTGCAGGAAGGGGAAAGCAGCGACTTTCAGGTGCTGCTGAACCTGGGCGAGGAGCCCGTGAAAGCGCACACACGCAAAGGCACCGTCGTGCTGACGACGATCTTGGATGGCGAAGGTGCAGAGGTTGAGGATGAGGTAGTCCTGGAGGGCGGGGAAGGGCTGCTGATCGCATTGGACTGACGCTGAGACGCATGGGTACCTGCGGCGTGGGGGCTGGATGAAGCAGAGACCCCGGCCTGAGCCGGGGTCTCTGCGAACGTGCATAAAGAGAGATTAGCTGGTAAGAACGACCGGTTCGGGGGTAGTTTGGGCTGCCGGGGCAGGAGTCTTCCCGGGCTCGGTGCCGGGTTTGCGGATGTCGATGCCGCCCTTGAAGAAGGCGCCGTCTTCAATGGAGATGCGAGCCGCAACGACGTCGCCGGTAAGGGAACCTTCCGAGCGGATATCAACGCGGTCGGAGGCTTGGCAGTTGCCGCGAACCTTGCCGAGAACGACGATCTCACGGGCGGAGATGTTCGCGGCGACCTGGCCGTTGCGGCCAATGGTGACGCGGTTGCCGGGCAGGGTAATGGCGCCTTCGACCTTGCCGTCGATGTAGAGCGATTCGGAGCCAGTGAGTTCGCCTTTAATCACCAGGCTTTTGCCGATGGTGGCCTGTTCGCCGGTCGCGGTGGCGCCGGGAACGCCGGCGGCGGTAGGCCGCGGGCTTTCGAAGCTGGGGCTGGTGCTGGTGGCGCCGGTTGTGCCCGGGCGCACGGGTTCGGGGGTTGAAGGCGTTTGATTACCGGCCTGATTCGGTTTCCACATGATGTCTATCTGCTCCCTTCCTCGTCGGAGGATCTGCCGCCGAACCCCGGCCGCCACGCTTCAAGCGTGGACCGTACCGCGTCTGTCCGTGCTTCGTCCACGATACTACCTTGGGAGGCGCTGGCGACGGCGGAATGGAGCCGGAAAGGGCACATTGCCCGCGCTCCTGTGCAGATTCAGGAACGGAAGGTTCGGCTAGATGGGTTGGACGGCGGTTCTGACGGAGGTGGGAACGTTAGTCGTCCTCGTTTTCGACCTCCTCCACCAGGGAGCTGGTTCCAGCCACGTCGAAGGTGATAGGAGAGCCGCCAGCGAGGCTCAGAGTGGCTCGGATGGGTGTGCGCTGCCAGGCGGCGGGGGTACAAACGGGGTGAGCGGGTTTTTCCAGCGGCCAACTGGAGAGCAGGCGCTGCGCGACGGCTTTGTGCGCGCCGAGCTCGGCAATAATGGCGACCACGCCGCCTTTGCTGCTGGAAAGAAGGCCGCAGTAGGCCGCGTAGTCGCGAAACCAGACGATGTCGGAGATTTGGGGGTCGAAGGCGGGGAGGTGCAAAGCAACAATATGACCCGTGGAGCGGTCGACCTGAAGCCATGCGCCAGGCTGCCAGCTCCAGCGGGGCGCTTCGCCGGGAAGAGCGTCGTTGATACGGAAGGCGCGGCGGATGACAAAGGTGCGGTCGGTCACTTCGTGGAGATCGCCGACGGTCCACTCGCGTTGCTTGTCGTCCACGAGCAGGGGGCGAACCCGCAGCGTGGTGGATTCTTCGCTTCTGGTGTCTGCTGTGGCCTCGGGCGGGGTGTAGGGGACTTTGCGCACGGGGCCAAGCGCGACGAAGTGCATCTTGCCCGCCGCCCTGGCCGGAGGCGAGCCGGCAAGGGCGAACAGGAAGAACAGTGCAAGGAACGAGCACAACGTCCGCATGCTCAAAGGCTAGCGAACGAGGGGCTGAAAAGCTCTACCGCTTTTGGGGAGGTGAGCGAAACCATTGGGGTAGGGCGAGGTACAGCTTCGGTTTCACAATTTGGTTACGTCCGTGACGTTGTCGTCGGCAATGCGGTCGATTAGTTTGTTGTAGGGATCGATGCCGGCGCGGGTGGGCGCTTGGTCGACAACCACAGTGAAAGTTTGGTGCTCACCGGTGAGCTTCTGTTTTTGCAGGTAAAGCGGCTTTTCCTGGTCCTTATTGCCGGAAAAGACGCCGATGTCGATGTAGTCGTTCAGAGGCAGGGCGGATTCGTTGCCGTTTCCGTCAGCCTGTAGCTTTCGGGCCTGCACGTCGAGTGTGACCTTGTATTTGCCGTCGGGCATTTTGGTGTAGTTGGCCGAGAGCGCCTTGTTGTCGTAAAGGACAATGCGCTCAAAGCTGTCGGTGATGAAGTATTGCAGTTCAGGAGGTGTTACAGAGCGAAGCGCGGCGACGAACTCGCGGGTGTCAGGGTAGGGCTGGTCGGTGGATGAGGGCGGTGTGGATGAGGTCGAGCCGTCGGTCAGCCGGGTACGCAGGTCCATTGCTGGAACTCTTGAGGTGCGTTGGCCGACGTGAACGAGTGCGGCGGAGGTAAGGTGCGGAGCCATGCCCTGGTCGGCGGCGTCTACCTGATTGTTGGCGTTGGCATAGCGGTACTGGCGCAGAAAGGTGCCAAGTGCCTGGTTGAGCCGGTCTTCGCCGATGTAGTCGGCCAGCGCATACAGGATGATCGAGCCTTTCTGGTACCAGACGTAGGGCTCGTTCTGGACGAGGGCGAGCGGCGGCTCATGGCGCACCTCGCCGGAGCGGCCACGCAGGTAACCGTCGAGCTCGTGCTTGAGGAAGAGCCGCATGTTTTCTTCGCCGTACTTGCGTGCCATGATGCGCAGGGCGGTGTACTCGGCAAGGGACTCGGACATCATGTTCGAGCCTTGCACCTGGCCGCCGATGAGCTGGTGACCCCACCACTGGTGGCCGAGCTCGTGGGCGGTAACGAAATAGGCGAGATCAATGTCCTTGGGGCTTTGCACGCGGCCGATAAAGCCGATGCCCTCGGAGAAAGGAATGGTGTTAGGGAAGGACTGGGCGAACTCGCGGTAGCGCGGGAACTCGATGATCCGGTACTGCGCGAACTGGAACGGACTGTAGGCGGCTTGGTCGTAGTCGAGGCCTTTTTCGGCGGCGTCGATCATCTTGTCAACATCGTAGGGGTGCGCGGCGTCGTAGTAGACCTCGACGTTGACTCCCTTATAGGGCACGGTTTTGACGGTGTAGCGGCCGGAGATCCAGGAGGCGAAGTCCTGGATGTGCGTGGCGCCCATGGAATACTCGAAGAAGTTGCGGCCGTTGGCTGACCAGCGGCGCTGCAGGTAGCCCGGGCTGAGCGCGATTTGGTCGCCCGCGGTGCTGACGACGGTGTGGAAGGTGATCCAGTCGGCTTGCGGACCGGTGAAGAGGTTCACGCGCGCGTAGTGCGGATCGCCGCGCGGGGCCATTTCTTCATAGGCGGGCAGGTGTTCTTCGCGCCGGCGGCGTGGGTCGCTCAGCTCGACGCCGCGGTTGTAGCCGATTTGGGGCAGGTAGTCGGCGTCGAAGAAGGTGCCGTTGTGGGCCAGTTCGGCAAGCTCATTGCCGTCGCGGAAGCCGCGGCTTTGATGGCCGACGTTGCAGGTGAGGTCGACGGTTTCGCCCGGGGCGAGCGGGCGGTCGAAGCTGTAAATGGAGTAGGCATCACGCGGGCCACGGCTGAGGAGGTGCACAGGACGGCTGAACTGGAGGCCGGAGAGCGATTGTTTGGTGTCGGTGATATGGATTTGTGGGATGGGCGATGCGGTTTTGTTTTCGAGAATGTAGTGGACGGTGCCGTCGAAGGAGCGGCGCTCGGGATAAATGTTGATGGTAGCGTCGACGGCGGTGACCTTTGGCTGGACGACGTTTTCGTACTGCTTATAACGCCGCTCGTAGTCGGCCTGGATGGCGCGGCGGGCTTTGGCCGGGAGGTATTCATTCAGCACGTGAGCGTTATAGAAGTACCATCCGCCGGACGCGACGGCGATCAGCAACAAGAGCGCGGCTACCGGGGCAAGTCGGGGCACGCGGGCGCGGGCCTGCTCCCAACGGGCCGGCCAGCCGGTTTCCGCGCCACGACGAGTGAAAACAATGGAGACAACCCCCAGCAGCGCCGCAATCGAGCCCCAGTAGACGAGCGCCCAGGTAAGCGCTTGAACGAAGTGCCCATAGCCGTTCATGTCGGAGTAGGTATAAGCCGGGGTGCTGCCGAAAAGGTAGAGGGTATTTTCGAGGCCGAAATTGAACAGAATGGGTTGAATGACGAACATGCCGATAACGATGGCGTGGCCGACGAATTTGTTCGAGACCATCGTTTGGACGAAAAGCGCAAAGAGGGCGTAGATCATGACCTCGGGGAAGGTAATAAAGAAGAGCTCTTTAACGTACTCCTGCAGTTGATAGTTGTGGAAACCGAGCACCGTTTGCATGAGCAGACAGCAGAGCATGGTGACGGTGAGGATGATGAGGGCGACAAAGGCGAGCGCGGCGAGCTTGGAAAGCCAATCGGGTGTTTCACGCAAGGGCAGCGCGTCGTGGATGCCGTCAAAGCGTGTATCGCGCTCGCGCCAAAGGAGTTCGGCGGCGTAGAGCGCCACGACGATATAGGAGAAGAAGGCGGCGTTGCCTTCGACCGAGCCCATCATGAGATACGTGACGGGGTAGACGCGAGAATCGCCCATGTGGCCGGCGAAGTAGCCGTTGGTGAGCGCAAGGCCAGCGTTGAGCGCGAGGATGCCCCAGAAGGGAACCTCGTGGAGGATGTTGGAAAGGCGAAGGCGGGTGAGCGAGCGGAACTGCGCCCAGCCTGTGCCGCGGTCGAACACCTGCTGGACGAGCGGGAGACGGGCGGCGACAAGTGAGCGGGCGGGCCGGGCAGCGGCTTCGTCCTGCTG
>CAXTTZ010000046.1:0-15838 GCA_964247325.1 uncultured Acidobacteriaceae bacterium
CCATCGGCTCCGCTACTGTCGCCATATCGGCATCTTCAGGAACGATCGACGCGAAAGCCTTCTTCACCTGTTCCCCGAATCCCTGGAACGGCCCGTTTTCGTACTCGGCGATCCTCGTCGTTCCAACTATTAGCTGCAATGAAAACCACCCCCGTAATGCTGAAGCACGGAAGCACATCCTCGATACAGCACAGCGAATTGTTGGAACCAAGGGTTTCTCCTCGGTCGGCCTCAACGAGATTCTGGCGGCGGCGAACGTTCCCAAAGGTTCGTTTTATTACTACTTCGAATCCAAGAACGCATTCGGAAAAGCGTTGTTGGAGAACTATTTCACGAAGGACTTGTCGCAGATTGACGAGTTCCTGTCGGCTCCCGGTCGCAGCGCTCGACAGCGCTTGGAGGCGTACTGGCATTCTTTTAGAGCCAACCAAGAGCAGCACGATCCTGAAGGAAAGTGTCTCGCGGTGAAGTTAGAGGCTGAAGTCTCCGACATGTCGGAGGAGATGCGTCTCGCTTTGAAGAGCGGCACCTCGGCCATCATCTCTCGGCTTGCGCGTGTTCTCAAGGAAGGACGGGCGGACGGTTCCATGTCTTTCAGCGGTGATGCCAAAGCAGCTGCTCACACACTGTATCAACTCTGGATGGGCGCGGGCCTCATGTCGAAGATCTCCCATGATCGCACGGCGTTCACTAACGCAAACGCAGCTACAGAACGGATTTATCTGGTGAGCCGTTTTAACGGCACTGCGCATCATTGCTGGCGGTGTGTTGCTTCGAGCCTTGCCGTGGAAGTTTGGCCCTCGAAGCAGGAGTGCTCGCAGGAGTGAACCCCGTAGAGGACAAAGTTCAGTCTGGATCCCGCGTTCGTTTCGTTTGCCGGTCGAGTCTTGCGTGGGTGCAATCTTGTAAATCGCAACCAGAACGACATGATCCTAGTACTTGAGGCATTTTGGTAGAGCCCATCAGACGTCTTGGCATTGCCCACTCGCCAGAAAGAAGCTAGGCGTGTTGATGAACACTTTACTGCCCATGGATGGTGCGGCGGGCGTACTGCCACCTTTGGCGGTTCCGTATCCATCACGTTCCGTTGTTCCGTTTAATGCAGCGCGTATACCGCGATACCGTTTGCCGGCAGGTGCACCGTGAACGCCTCTGCACCGATCGCCTGCGCCGTCCGCGTGCTGTCGTCACCCAATTGTAGCGTTGCGGTATGACAGCCACTTAATGCGGTTCCCGCGCTGGGTAGAACGACCTCCTGCGTGGCATTGTTGCGATTGAGCACGACCAGCATGGCGCCGGGCTGATCGCAGGCTCGTTCGCTGTGCGCCGCGAGCGGCAGACGAAGGTACGCAAACGTCGAGCCGCCCGCGAGCACTGTTTGCATGGCGCCCGTTTGCAGCGCCGGCGTCTTCGCGCGCAAGGCGCCCAGCGCCGCCACCCAGTCGTGCATGGCCGCCTGCGCCGGGGTTCGGCCGGCCGGCACAAAGGCGTTCTGCACGTCACCGGTGAACCCTCCCGGAAAATCCCGCCGATTGTCTGGGTCGCCCTCACCCTTCATCAAGACTTCGTCCCCCACATAGAGCTCGGGCATACCGCGCATGGTCAGCAGCAGTCCAAGCGCCAGGCGTAGCCGCGCCGCGGAAACGCCCGGCTGCGAAAGAAAGCGCACCTGATCGTGATTGGAAAGAAAGGGCACCAGCGCCTCCGGATGCGGATAAAGCCAGTCCTGCCGAAGTGTTTCTTCCAACTGCGACATCGGCTTGCCTTTGACCAACACATCGAGCAGCGTGGACCACATAGGGTAATCAAAGGTCGTAGAAAGGTGCGTGTCTGCGCCGAGCAGCGTGCGGCCGCCGGCAAAGAACGCGTTCACCGTCGGGTCTGGCGTGGTGACCTCGCCGATGGCGGTCAGCTGCGGATACAGCGCCGTCAGCGTGCCGAGGTACTCTTGCCAGAAATCGCGCTGCACATAGGGAAACGTGTCAATACGCAAACCGTCGATGCCCACCTGCTCGATCCACCAGATCATGTTTTCGGTCAGGTACTGGCGAACTGCAGGGCTTGCTTGATTTAGGTCCGCCAGGATGTTAGCGAACCAGCCATCGAGCGCATCCTCCGCGGCGCGCGGCGGAGCGTGTGTATCGGTCACTGGACCGAACACATACCGGTTCTCGAGATGGTGCGCCGCAGAGCCATGGAACCAGTCTGGCGTTGGTGGGTCCTTTACCCACGGGTGCTGCGGCCCCACATGATTCGGCACATCGTCGAAGACCAGCTTCATGTGTCGGCGATGCAGCTCGTCGGCCAGATGTTTGTACTCGGCCAAGCTGCCGAGGCGCGGTTCGACGGCATACAGATCCGTCGCGCCATAGCCGTGGTAGTCGCTGCTCTTTGGATCGTTTTGCACGATCGGCGTCAACCAAACAGCCGTGACGCCCAAATGCTGAATGTAGTCCAGATGATCTGCGATGCCCTTCAGATCCCCGCCATGGTAGCGCCGCGGCGCGCTCCGGTCCGCGGGTGGCGACCCAGGGAGCGCGTCGTTGCCAAGCTCGCCATCCGCAAAGCGGTCGGGCATGATGAGATAGAGCACATCGGCGGAAGAAAATCCTGCCATGCCGTCCGTCGCCGCGCGCCGCGGCGCAAAGGTATATGGGGCAGAGGTCTTGCCCGCAGCCGTCCGCGCTTTGATTGTGACCGTCTCAGGAGTGACCGGCGAAGCACTCAACCATAGCTGCGCCCAATGGCCGTTGCTGGAAATTTCCGTGCGCTCCAACCGGAGCGCAGGCTCGGATAGGGTGAAATCTGCGCCTCCGAGGTGCTCACCCTTAACCAGAAGCATCGGCTTGGGCAGCGTGGCGTACCAGTTCGGCGGATTGATCGCCAGGATCGTTGGGCGCTGGGCGCCGGCAGTGATCGAGAGCAGGGCAAATAGTAGAAGCAGCTGTTTCATCGCAAATGTGACATTCGGTCCGGAACCTAGATAGCGGTAGGCGTGCGAAGGGCGATAAACGATGGTTGTTCGTCACCGCCCGTTTCTTCGCTAGAACGTGAAGCGCACGGCCATCTGCATCTGACGCTCTGAGAACTCGCGTGTTCCGTTGACTCGGCCAAAGCTACCGGTCGTTCCATCGGCCGTATATGTGTTGCTGGTCGTGTTGTGGAAACCATCTTTCGGATTGGTGTCCGGACCCGTGAACTGTGGTGTGTTGGTCACATTGAAGACCTCAGCCCGGAGCTCTGCGCCAACGCGTTCGGTCAGGTGCAGCGTTTTAAAGAACGAAACATCGCCTTGCGCGAGACCCGGCGCATAGAAGGCATTGCGCCCGGTGTTGCCCTGAATCTGGTTTGCGGTTGGCGCTGAAAACGTACCCTGGAGGAACCCGCCCCGGATGCTATGCGGCGTGGTCACCAAGGATACGGCGTTGGCCCGCTGGCTATAAATGCCGCCATAGGCCGGGAAGTCGATCGAGAACGGCGTTCCCGTCTCCGCCTGCACCACCGTGTTCAACTGCCAGCCGCCGATGAGCAGATCCAGCGCCCGTCCGGCACTCGGTAAGAAGTGCTGTCCGCGACCAAAGGGCAGATCGTACACCGCGCTTGTAACGAAGACATTGCGCTGATCCAGCGACGAGTTCCCTTTGTTATAGCGATGGTCGTACAGGTACAGATCGCTGATGGCATAGAAGCCTAGATACCCGTTTGTGTTGTCGATGTTGTGCGACCATGTATACGACGAAGTGAAGATTAGCCCCTTGTTCGCGCGGTAATTTAACTGCGCCTGTAGCGAGTTGTAGTGCGACACGCCATCGTTCGCATTGTAGACGATTTGCGAACTGCTTCCCAGCTCCGGAAAACGGGCCTTGGCCGCGCTGGGTGTACCTGGGCCGAAGGTTGCGTTATAGCCGGTGGCCAGGTGTGTGGCCTTGTTGCCCACGTACCCCAGCGTCATCACGGTCCGGTCCCCGAACTGCTGCTGCAGTTGAAAGCTGTACTGCTGCACGTTCGGCGTCTTTTCGGTCGTGTTCACAGAAAATACATTGGAACCCGGAGGCGGTGCTTGGCGGTTGAAGTTCGGAAATCCGGGCAGCGGTAGCGCGCCCGTGGCTACCGGGGTACCGTTAACTGTGTTGACATTGGTGTTTTGCGGAGCCTGCCCCGTAAAGGCAATGCGGTATCCTGCCGAATCGGCGTAGGTCACTGATCCCCCAAAGGGGATCTGCTGTCCGAGCTGGTTGTCGATGCCACCGCGATCCAGAAAGTAGTAGATGCCATAGCCGCCGCGAAACACGGTCTTGCCGGTCCCGTATGGGTCATAGGCGAAGCCAAACCGCGGGGCCACATTGCCGAAATTATTGTTGATGATGGAGCGACCGAATCCGTTCTGACCTGCCAAATCGATGTAGCCAGTCACCGGGTCGAGCGCCGCTTCACGGTTGTGCTCTTCGGTCGGGTACGTAATCACCTCATAGCGCAGGCCGAGGTTGAGCGTAAGCTGCGGGCTCACCTTCCAGTCATCCTGTGCAAAGCCGCCTACTTCGTAGTTGCGCGTTCCGTAAAACCCGCTCTGCGCGCCGATGCTGTAGTTATTGACAAAGCCCGCCAGCAGTTCGGAGACCTCATAGCCGGTAAAGTCGCCATTACCGATCTGGAAGTAGCCCTTGCCCGCGATTGGGCGGAAGTACGCGACATCGCGCCGAATTCCCGAACCGCCGATCTTGAGATTGTGACGTCCGCGAGCAATGGACACGGCATCGTTGATCTCGTAGGTGTTCTCCGGTACTGCGTACCGTCCGTAGTCGCCCGTGTACTCGAGCTGGTTCTGGTAGCCGCCGATCAGCGCACCGCCGCCCAGGTCCGAGGTGCGGTTCGCGTTTACGACGCCAAGGTTTGCCGACACAGGCTCGCCTGAAAAGACCGGGTTATTGGCAAAGGTGTAGCGGTTGTACCCGATGCGCAGCTCGTTGATCACGTTGGGCGAAAACGTCTGCGTGTCGCCCAGCGCATAGCCGCGCCCGTGCACCAGGTTCTCGCCCGAGGCGAAGCCGGCAGGCAAATTGGTCAACCGCGACGTGCGATTAAAATCTGAGTTGTCGTACGTGAAGCGGGCAAACAGCCGGTTCTTGGCTGTTGCCTGATAGTCCAAACGTGTGTCAAAGGTGTTGTAGTGCGTTATGTTCTGACGAATCGTCCGGAAGTTGTTCTGCGTCCCGTTGAATGTCCCGGTAACGTTGGGCAGATTGTATGCATTCAGATATTTGACCGCGGCGGGGTTTAGCCGGCTCGCCGGAATGATGTTGCCCGGAAATTGCGCACAGGTAATCGGATCGTAGATGCCGCCATTCACCACCACAGCCGGTTTACAAAAGGCAGGCACATTGGTTGTGCCCTGGCCCAAGAGTTCAGAAAAATCGCCGGTACGCATTCGCGCCGTGGGAACGGTGATGGTCTCTGCGTTAAGCGGCTGGAGCTCCCGCAGACCTTGGTAGTCACCAAAAACGAACAGCTTGTCTTTCATCAAAGGCAATCCCAAAGAGCCACCAAAGGTATTGCGCCGGAACGACAGCGGTGCCGCATACGTGGGGCTTTGAGGAAAGCGATAGTTCGGATTGGCATCAAATAGGGAAGATCGCGCAAACTCAAAAGCCGAGCCGTGGATCTGATTGCTGCCGGAGCGGATCGAAGTTTGGACGATCGAGCCGCCTGCCCGACCAAACTCGGCGGGTGCGGTTGAGGTGTTTACACGGAACTCCTCCGTACCGTCCAAATTGGTGAAGAACTCCAGCGTGTCCACCAGCGATTCGTTGTTGTCGATGCCATCTAAAAGATAATTGTTCGCCTGCGGACGTAGGCCATTGGTCGAAAGCGAGCCGCCGCCCGATTGATTATTGCGGAACGTTTCGGCATCACCGTTCACGCCGCTGGCGCTATTGCCGTAGTTGCCTCGGGTCACGCCCGGCGTCAGTAGGGCCAAGGTGGTGAAGTTGCGTCCGTTGAGCGGCAGCTCGGTCACTTGACGGCCCTCAATGGTCTCGCCCAGAGACGAGGTAGCGGCGTCGATCAACGGAGCCGCGCCGGAGACCTCGACTACGGTGCTGGCGCCGCCCGGCGTCAACTTGAAGTTGAGAGCCTGCACCTGCGAGACCGAAAGCACAAATATTTGTGCCTGCCCCGCAAAGCCGGACGCGGTCACGCTGGCCTTGTACGGGCCGATCGGTAAGGCGTTTACCGTAAAATTGCCGCTTTCATCCGAGGTGACCGTCGCGGTCGCGGTCGTGCTGGTGTTTGTTACGGCGACCGCGGCACCCGGGATCGCGGCACCGGTCGTGTCTTGCACGATGCCTGCAATGCGGGCCGTATCGGTTTGTGCGTGTAAGGCTGAGGGCATTACAAGGACCGCCATGGCTGTACCGCAGGCAAGCGTGTGCGCTCCGAATTCAGGGCATTCCCACATTTCGCCATCGTCACAGGGATTGGGCGTTGGCGCACCGTTCCATTTTCCCGAGGTGAGAACGTGCATATACTCCCACATCTTGAGGTCCTTCGACCGATACAGCAAGACGCAGCCGCCCACACGCTCGATACCGGAACCAACGGTCATGTAGTACCCATCGCCCTGCTTCCAAGCGGAAGGGTCTCGAAATCCTGTGACCTTGAGCCCTGGAGGAGGTAGCGGAAGAATGGGTTTCGGGTCTTTGATCCAGGCGATCAGCCGCGGGTCATCGGACCACGCTAGGCACTGCGATTCTTGAACGTTGTCCTGTTTGATGGTCGCCTGCTCGTGCGTGCTCTTAACGGTGCCGGTGTAAACGGCATACACGCGCTTGCCGACCTGAAGCGCAGAACCGGAGAAGCAGCCGTACGCATCCGGGCTTGCAGGCGTGGGAGTAAGAGCGAGCGGGAGGTGCGACCAGTGCAGCATATCGCTGCTAACGGCATGGTTCCAGCTCATATCTCCCCAGGTTGGGCCATGTGGGTTGTATTGAAAGAACATGTGGTACTGCCCGTTGAAATACACAGGCGCGTTCGGATCGTTCATCCAGTTTTTTGCTGGAAGGAGATGGAACTGTGGCCGTTGGGGATCACTAGCCAGCTTAGCTTCCAGATCGGTCACTTCCACGCCGTTAGCAAGGGCGAAAGCTTTGGAAGCTGCGGCCACCCCGACCCCACAACCAGCGGCCACGAACATAAACTGACGCCTACTTAGTGCCATTCCCCCGACCTTTCATCCCCTAAAACAGCTGTGCACACAAACGCGGTGCATGACCTCGATGCACCACGCGAAGCAAATGCTAAAACGACACGCGCAGGGCAAACTGCAATACGCGCGGAAGGTTTGCTTGGGCAGCAACGACGCCGAACGAACCGTCGGCCAGGTTGCTGTCCGGAGCGCCAAATTGTGCCCGGTTGAAGATGTTGAAGGCCTCCACGCTGAACCTGCCGGTGAAGCGTTCGTAGAGGGGAAAGTTCTTATTCGCGGAAACATCGAAGTTGGCCGCGCCGGCGGTGCGAAGATCATCGACGCGCCGCTCGCTGCCAAAGGACAGGTCCCCAGGTTGTGTAAAGCAAGCCGTGTTAAACCACTTGCTGGCACGGCTCTGGGCAGAGCCGCCGATAAACTTATTGCAGCCCGGGGTATAGCTCGGGCGAATGGTGCCGAAGGTGCCTCCACCAAAGGAGGTGCTTAGGGTATTGGCGGCAGTGATAAACGGAATGGGAAGGCCGCTGTGAAGTGTCGTGATGCCATTTACGCGCCAACCGCCCACAAGTGCATTCACAACTCCGTTGCTGTTGAGGAAGGTCTCACCCTTTCCGAAAGGCAGGTCAAGACCGTAGTTGATTACAAGGTTGTGGGTAAGGTCCTGCATACTGAGTGAGTATTCAGCGGCAAGGTTTGTGTTGTCCTGCACGACGCCATGACCGCCTTGGCCGTCCTCGAAAGAACTGGTGTTGTCGGTATTGCTCATCAGCCTCGCATACGTATACGCGAGTTGGACCAGGCCGCCATGCGGAAAGCGGCGGGTAAAGGCCACCTGCAGCGCGTTGTAGTTTGAAAAGCCGAAGCGTGGCGTTACTTGATTCACTAGCTGGTATTGTGGGTACGGCTGCAACAGATTGCCGGCGAGGATGGTTGGGGAGCCAAGCAGACCGCCAGTGTTGATGGCCGGGTACAGAGGATTCGCTTCCACTGCGTAGAGTCCCGTCGCGGGCACGAAACCAGGTGTACCGGGTGTGCCCTGCGCCGGCCTGCTGACGACACCAGCCGAACCGCCAGGAAGGTACTGATCTGAGATTTGATTCAGGTTAAGTCCCGTACCCGTGTAGGAATTCGACAGGACGAGATGGGTGCCTTTCGCTCCCGCGTAGAAGGCCGATAATGTTGTTTTCGGACCAAAAGCGCGCTCAACGCCAAGGTTCCATTGTTGCGAGTAGCCGTAGGGCTGATATGGAATGCGTGCACCAATGCTCTGCCCCAGGATCTGCTGAAAGACAATCGGGTTGCGGCCGAGAGGCTGAAGGATCGGGTTTGGATAAGGATTGGCCACCGTGTGCGTCGTGGCCACGCCAGGGGTGTTCGTGAACGCCGTAGTGGCGGAGTTGATAGGGCTGCCCCCGGGTGAGTCGGCGGTAAGCTCTGCCGGCAGAAACGAAATACCGTAGCCGGCGCGTAGAACCGTGTTCGGATCCGTACGGTAGGAGAAGCCGATACGCGGAGAAAAGAGTTGCCAGTGTAGGTCTTCCTCGCGCCGTGAAGCATATTGCGGGCTGGCGACAAATGCCAGGTTGCCATGGAGTGTCTGACTGGCACCGGTAACTGGGTTCTGGATCGTGCAGTTCGCCAAAGCACAAGGGGCGTTGGGCTGGAGAACGGTGTTGTTGTTGTCCCTTTCTGTATAAGCGCTCGGCTGATCCCATCGCAATCCCAGGTTGATCGTGAGGGCCTTGGTGGTCTGCCAGGTGTCCGTCGCATACAAGCCGTACGGGTGCAGGATGGCCCGAAAACTACCGACCTCCTGGATGCTCACATTGGAGGGTATGCCGACGAGAAAAGACGCCAGAGCGTTTCCTGAGGTTGGGTCCGCGCTGCTTGCGGTAAAGCTAGGCAGGGCGCCCAGAGAGATGCCTTGGTTGTTGCCGAAGCCCGTCCACTCCACCTGACGAATCTGTCCGCCGACCTTCACCGTATGACGACCGAGTGTCTTGGTGATGCTACCGTTCAGACCATATACCGTGTTCAGCCAGTACAGCTGCGAGAGCTCCGCGCCTACGCTGTACCCCTGAATGCCAAGGCCAGGCAGAAGACCCTGATGATTGTTCACTTGCTGCGATTGAATCGTGCCGTAGTTCGCGTTAATGGTGCTCTGGTTAAAGCCGTTGGACAGCGGGAATTGGTAGTTATAGTTTTCCAGCCAGGAGGCGCGGAGCTCCCCGATCGTTGTCGAATTGAAAACGTGATTGTCCCCCAGCACAGCGAGTGTTGTCGTGTTGCCTGTTCCACCTGCGCCTACCCTGGTTCCTAGCGGATCGCTGTTGCCATTATGGGGGTTCCAGAAGGTGTACTTGGCAAGAAGCTGATCCTTGGTCCCGATGTTGTAATCCACACGAGCGTTAAATTGGTTCTGCGCACCCGTGATCGGGGCGTGAGCTACAAAGTTGTTTACAAGGCCAGGACGGTTAGGAGCTGGGCTTTCTAGCTGCAAGATCTTCAATGCGGTCGCATCCATTTGATTGGGGCAAATCACGTTGGCGACCCCGTTGCAGCTGTACTGCTGCCCAGTGCTGACGTTGTAAATCTTGTTGGGAATCGCGGAGAAATCGCCGCCTAGTTCAGCCGTCGTCGGCAGCGTATAGGTAGAGATCGCGGCCGAACTCAGTGTTTCGCGTTCAAAAGAAAAGAAGAAGAACAACTTGTTCTTTGCCAGCGGCCCACCGACGTTTCCACCGAACTGGTTTTGGTGGAGGGGCGTTCTTGCCAGCCCTGCACGATTGCTGAACCAGTCATTCGCGTCAAAGACGGTATTGCGAAAGTACTCATACGCTGTGCCGTGGAAAGTATTGGTGCCGCTCTTGGTGGCAATCTGAACGACGCCGCCGGAAAAACCGCCAAACTCGGCGCTTACGTCGTTTGTCTGTACACGGAACTCCTGCACGCTGTCCTGAGTGGGCACGAGCGAGTTGACGTTGTTCTCTGGTACGTTCGATCCGACACCGTCAACAAAGAAGAGACTCTGTCCGCTAAAGCCGCCTCCAATCTGATAATTGCCGTAAGCGATCGCTTGCGTTTGCGCGCCGGCCTGGAAGCTGCCGCTGCCACCATTCGCCATCGTGTTGCCGGACGTGCCGCCTCCAGGAATCACGCCCGGAACGAAATCGAGGAGATTATTCACATTGCGGCCGTTGAGTGGAGACTCCTGTACCTGCTGGCCCTGCACCACGCCGCCCAGCGAAACGCTATCGGTCTGGATAGCTTCTGTACTGGCCTCCACGTTGACGGTTTCGTTCACCTCACCCAAGGAAAGTGCCGCGTCCACGCGTGTGGTGCCGCCTACGGTCACGTTCACGGAACTCTGGCTGCTGGTTTTGAAGCCTGTCAGCGCCACCGTTACCTTGTAAACGCCAGGGTTGAGATTGAGAAGACTGTACGTCCCTGCGTCACTGGTCTTCGTGGTTTCGGCGGCATTGGTTCCAGTGTTCGTTATAGTGACAACGGCACTTGGAACCTGGGCGCCGGTGTTGTCCGTGATCGTGCCGACGATTGCGCCGTAACTGGATTGCGCAAGCGACGTCAGGGGCGCACAGAGCACTGCCGCCACCATGGGCACCACGCCTCCCACCAGAGTCCGCCCTAGAGGACCCTGCCCCAGAAATGAAGCTGAAAGCTCTTGCCTAAATTGCTGCGTCTCACGAGAAACCTCCAGATCGCAGGGGGTTCGCCGGGAAACCAGATTCAGCCCCAAGGCGGGCCCTGTCGGGATTGAGCCAACCTTGTATGCCTTTACGTAGAGAGGTGTCAAGGCGAGTGGCTATGTCAGCTAAAGAAATCTGTGTATACAGGTCGAAGCGTTTTCGTTTTAGGCTTACCAGCTACGAAATACCCAAAACTGTAGACGCGAGTCGCAGAAACAATTCCGGGACATACAATTGAACATGGCGGTTTTAGTATGAACAGACGGTTGCCTACAGCGATCCGGCGTACTGCAACGGCAGCTGTTGGCCTTTATATATCTATCGTTTCAGGTCAAACAGTTCCGGCACCCAGCTCAACGGCAACATCCCTAAACTCCGCGACTGCCGCAGCCCCACGGTACGACGTGGTATCCATCCATCCCGTGGACCTGACAAAGGATACAAGTGCGTGCGGGCTAGTCTTCCATCCAGGGCAGTTCAGGGGCTACCAGGTAACGCCTAGCATGCTCCTGTGGAGCGCAACGGGGATCACGGACCCACACAGAATCAAAGGTTTACCCGATTGGGCGTACGAAACTGAAGTACACGATTGATGCAAAGGTGACAGAAGATGCACCTGACTGGCGCTCCATGGACATCCGGACAAGGCGGGCTTTACTGCTCTCCCTCCTTGCAGAGCGGTTTCACTACTCCGGGCATTACGAACGTGCGGAACTGCCTGCGCTCGCCTTGGTCGTGGCCAGTGGAGGGATCAAGAATATGACGCCACACGATCCTAACGTTCCCTTATCCCCTACCGGATCCTGTTGGACTGGAGAGACCCGCCCCGGTTATCTGAAGGGCAATGGTTGCAGCATGGGAGACCTGGTGAGCTACTTAGATGTAATTGACAATCACCAGGTCCTCAACCAAACCCATGTTACGGTCCGCTACGACTTCGAGTTGCATTTTGACTACGGAGCAACATCGTTCCTAGTGAATGGATGGACAACGCCTGTGAGGCCCGATCCTAATGCGGACTGGCCTTCTATCTACGGGGCGCTTCCCCAGCAGCTTGGCCTGAAATTGACACCGACAAAGGCAGATTTGCCCATTCTCGTTGTAGATCACATTGACCTCCCGACGAAGAATTAGCTATCCAAATCACCACTGTCGCAAAAGCATTCCATAAGGCCAGGAAGGGAGCGGGCTTGCCTGAAAGTCTGGTTGTGTACTCAGGAAAGCAAACCTGGACCGAAGCTTTCGGAAAGCAAGGGAAATTCATCGCTGATCATGCGAACCATAGGTCAGTTTAGACGACGATGACGTAGCAGCCCCCTGATCTTCAGGTCACTCGGACAGGGATGAACGGCGACCAAGGAACATCCGTCCACGTCACAACTCAGGTGGAAACGATCCGATGTAAAAATAAGAACGGTTTCTAAGTTATGGAGCCGACGAACGGACTTGAACCGTTGACCTGCTGATTACGAATCAGCTGCTCTACCAACTGAGCTACGTCGGCGTTCGCCCCATTCTACCGGGAACGGCGCTGGATGCAAAGCCACAAACATCCCACGCCCGCCACCGCTACACCCGTTCCCCGGACTCCACCGTGCCAAACTGCGGCGTCGGGTTCTGCGGCGCTAGGTGTAGGCTCAGGAACTCCAGCTCTGTGGCTGCCGGTTTGCCGCGCAAAATGCGGATCAACGCGCGCCCGCCGCCCAGAAACAGTGCCAACAGCACCGCCGCTACGCCCAGCACGCCGGAAAATAGAATGATGTTCGCCAGCAAACCGAACGTTTTGCGCGTTTCCACCACCTCCGGCGTGGGCATCGCCTTATCCGTGCTCAGCAGCTGCCGTAGGTGCGTGTTCTCCACCAAACCCTGCGCCGCCTCTGCCGAGAACGACCCATTGGCCAGCGCCACGAGCGAACCTTCACGCCGAGCCTTTGCCGTCGCAAAGCTCGGCCCCAGCCCGGCCAGCTCGCCGTTGATCGCCTTTAGCTCGGCGCCCGCAATGGTCGGCGTCGGGTACAGCAGCAGGGTCAGCGTTTCCGCCCCGCGCCGGTCGTTGTACTTGGCCGTTACGGCCTCGGCGCTCTTGCTCCAACCCAGGCCCGCCGCTGGCAACACGCCACCCTCGGCCATATAGCTGCGCTGACCCAGCGCGTAGCGCACGCTGCCCGGGGCCAAGCCGCGGCTCGGCACCAGCTTCGGCACCAGCGGCTGCAACGCTTGGCTGCCGGTCGGCTTGGGCATCAGCTCGGCCAAAGCCCGCAGCGTCGTGAGGTCGGCAGCCGTCGCCGGGTACGCCACCGCCACCGTCGCCCCAGTAACAAACAGCACGCCGCCCTCGCCCGCCAGTGCCTCGGAGCCCAGCTCTTTCAACTCACGCATCCCAGGCTGTGCCGCCACCGAAAACGCCGCCAAAGCCCCGGACGCGTCCTTAAACTCCGCCGCTTCCACCCGCAGCACCTTGCCGTCCGAGCCGGCATAGGTTTCCACCGCCGACCGCACCGGTCCACACTCCTCCAGTGCCGCTTTATTTGCATTCACGAGCGAAAACGCTGGCTCCGGCGCGCTACTCCCCGCGCTGTCCCCAGCAGCCTTCCAAGCGCCAAAGCTCGACGGCAACAGATTCGACGACGGTGTCGCTGTCTGGGTAGAGCCACCGCCCGCACCGGCCGGCGCGGTTTGGGCACATACCGTCGAAAAAGAGAGCGTCGCGAAAAGCGCGCTCAAAGCAAGGTGGGAGCGGAGGCGCATACCCTGTCAGACTACCCGACCCTCGAAAAGGTCGCAGCCCTGCTCCTAATCCGCCGCCGCGGTGGGCGCACCTGCCCCGCTCCGCTGCGCCCGCTCGGTCTGCCGTGCCTTCGGCCCCTCTCCATTGATCGCCTCCGCATACCGCGCCACGCCTCCATACAGGCTCTCCGCCACACGCTCCCGATACTCCGGCCGACCCAGCTCCGCCGCATCGTCCGGGTTGGTCACAAAGCTGATCTCGGCCAAAATCGACGGCATGTTCGCCCCAATCAGCACCACAAACGGCGCCTTCTTTACCCCGCGATCGCGCAGCCCCGCATTGCCCTTGCGCAGCCCCGCGTAGAGCGACTGATCCACATCCGCCGCCAGCTCCCGGCTTTCGTCGATCTTGTCTTTCAGCGCGATCTTTTTCACCAAATCGCTCAGTTGATTTACCCGCTGCGAGCTCACCGCGTTTTCGCGGCTGGCCACCCGCATCGCCTCCGGGTCCGACGTAAAGTTCAGGTAGTACACCTCCACGCCGCGCGCCTCCGGGTCGCTCGAGCTGTTCGCATGCACGCTCACAAACAGGTCCGCCTGCGCCTTATTCGCAATGGCCGTCCTCGTTTCTAGCGGCACAAAGGTGTCATCGGCCCGCGTGTACACCACCTCCGCCCCCAGCCGATCATGCAGCAGCTTGCCCAGGCGCAGCGCCACATCCAGCACCACATCCTTCTCCTCGATGCCCTCCGGCCCCAGCGTGCCCGAGTCATGCCCGCCGTGCCCCGCGTCGATCACAATGCGCCCAATCTTCAGTCCCAAGGCCCGCATCAGCGTGCTTTGCCCCGCGGCTGTCGGTGGCGGCGCCTCCGGCGTAGCCGCCCCTGGGCCCGCGCCCTTGGGCGTTCTCGTCCTCGCTCGGTCCACCACCGCGTTCGCCGCCGGGTGCGCCGTGGCTGCAATCACCCCTGGTCCTTCGCTCACCGAAGCCACCTCGCGGCTTTCCACCGGCGTCGCCACCGCATTCGGCACCGGCTTGGCCGCAGTCGGCTTGGCAGAGACCACCACCCTCGGCTGTGCCACCGCACCGCCGCCCGTCGCAGGCTGGTTTCGCTTCGGCGGCAGCCCAAAACTTGCACTGCCGTCGGTCACCGGCATCGGCGGCAGGCTTGAAGCCGCCTCCTTCGCCCGGCTCTCTTCCTTGGTCACGCGTCCAGAGGCTTGCTCCTTCGCAGCAGCCCCGCCGCTCAACCCTGTACCGCTCGCAGCTTCACTCCCCGGCGCCCCCGCATCACCATGCAGCGTTCCAGTCTCACCGTGCGGCGTTCCCGCCCCTTTGCCTTGTAACGCCGTGCCCTCGGTTCCGAAAGGCACTGCAGCGTCTCCCTTAGCTGGCACTGTCTTACCCCGCGTCGCCTGCACACCGCCCTCGCCCGGCCCTCGCCCATGAATGTCGATGATCAAACGGTACGGGTTGGGCAGCAAAAATGCCGTGTACTCCGCCACCGGCTGCACGTCGAGCACAATGCGCGCGACATCCGCCCCGGCCTGCCCCGCCTGAATGGCCCGTAAAAACCCCTCGTCGGTCACCGTGAACGTCTTGCCCACCAGCGCCGGCGCCAGCTTTGCCCCGCGCAAATCAAAGAAGATTCGGTCCGGATGCTCCACCCGCGCCGCCTCGAATGGCACATCGCCGCCCAAATCAATTGCCACCCGCGTATAGGTCGCGGTCGACCAGTGCCGGATGCCCGTCACCATCGCCGGCGCTACTCCTGCACCACCCGCTTCCGGCACGACCTGCCCCGCCCGCGCAACCGCCTCCCGCGCTGCAGGCCCGTTAAGCGCTTGCCCCGCCGTTGGCTCCCCCGCACGGCTTTCCCGCTGCTTCGTCCCTGCCTCCAAAGCCCGCCCGTCGCTCCGTTCAGCCGCCACGGCTGCCCCGGCTCGCGCTCCGTGGCCGGCCTGTGCCTCCGCGTCCGGAGACCCCACATACGGCGAACCCGGCCCACTCACCACCGCTCCCAGCTTGCTAGCTGGCGCGGCCCGTACGATCGGAGCCGCCTTGACCTCATCCGCAGTTCCAGCCGCAGCCCCGACCCCAGATCCAGCTCCAGGGCCGCCTGGCTGCCCCCGCAACGCCGCCCGCACCTTGACCGCCTCCGCCCGATCCTCCACCTCCGGCGACTCCAACAGCACCAACGCC
>CAXTTZ010000047.1:0-15797 GCA_964247325.1 uncultured Acidobacteriaceae bacterium
CCCAAACCCCGCCCGCTGTCTGATTTTGAGCCCACGCTTGGCCTCGATGGTGTGCTCGATCTTTGCGACCGATACCCTGAAGTGTTCGCCCTCCATGGGATCGAAGATCGAGGCGACAACACCACCTGGGTGCACCTCCGGCACTGCCCTCAAACCGGCACCATGCACAAGGGCATCCCAGGCCGATCCTCGATCCAGGTCGGGGAGGGTGTGCTCCGCTTCCACTGCTGGAGTCCAGACTGCGAGGGCGTCGGCATGGGCATGCTGCGCCACGAGGTCATCGCCCGCACTGGACTGCCGATCCCGCCGTTTTTCCGCCGCATCGACGACGACTTCGACCTCGAAGCCGCCTCCGAAGCCTGGGGTGGCGTCGAGATCGGAGAAGCCTAGAAACAATAGAAAGCTTTTCAGCTCATATTCCGGGTTGGCGAGTTCTGGCGGGTATTCCCCCATATGGATTCGCCAGCTTCCCGCCCTCTCCAGATTGACTTTGAAACCCGCTCCGAGATCGACCTCAAAGAAGCTGGGCTTTCCAACTATGTTCTGCACCCTTCCACCCGCGTCCTGATGATCGCTTGGGCCTTCGGCGACGACCCCGTACAGGTCGCCGACCTTTCCGACAATGAAATGCTGCCCGAAGAGGTTCTCTCGGCACTGCGCGAAGGCCATGGCCCAGTGGTCGCCTGGAACACGGCCTTCGAGGAGGCCATTTTGCGAGCCCGGTTCCGCATTCAGATCGAGCCTCGGCGCTGGGTAGATCCCATGCAGGACGCCCGCTTTGCCACCCTCCCCGGTTCGCTCGGGGCGGTTGCCAAGCTGCTCAAAGTCGAGACCCCCAAGGACGAGGAAGGCAAACGCCTCATTCGCAAGTTTTCGGTCCCCACCAAGGCCACCAAAAAGGACCTCGCCGCCGGGCTGCCCGCCCACTTCTTCCGCGACCGCAACACCGATCCCGAGGACTGGGCCTTGTTTCTGTCCTACTGCCGTCAGGACGTAGAATGCCAACGCGCCACTCTCAAAAGGCTCGCGGAAAAGTTTCCCTCGCGCTCCGCCTTTGAGTATGAGGTGGAGCGAATCGACCGCGAGATCAACAGCCTCGGTATCCCGGTGGACCTCCAATTCGTGCGCCAGGCCAGGGACCTGATGACCAAGGCAGACGCCCAAACGCTCGACCAGCTGCGCCGGATCACGGGCGTCGAAAACCCTAACTCGGTCGCACAGCTCAAGGCGTGGCTCGCCACACAGGGTTGCCCCATGGAGTCGCTAGACGCAGAAACTGTCGAGCGCGTCCTGGCCCTTTCCGGCTTACCTGAGGAGGTGCGCTCCGTTCTCACGTTGCGCTCCAAACAATCCGGCGCGGGACCCAAAAAGCTTGACGCGATCCTCGCCCAGGTGTCTTCCGATGGACGCCTGCGTCACCAGCTGACGTACTACGGGGTGCGCACAGGCCGCTGGTCGGGTCGTGGTGTCCAGCCGCAAAATCTTCCCCGGCCCAGCCCCGGGTTGGACATCGAAGCGATCACCGAGGCGATCCGCACCGGCGCACCCTTAACCCGACGGCACTGACATCGCCGATGCCGTCACTTCGACGATCCGCTCGGCGTTCCGCGCTCCGGAAGGCTACTCGTTCCTGATCGCCGACTATGCCGCCATCGAGTCTCGCGTACTCGCGTGGCTGAGTGGCTGCCCAGCCCTGATCGACATCTATGCGCGAGGCTTAGACCCGTACAAGGCCTTCGCAGCGATCCTGTTTAACAAAAGCTACGACGAGGTCACCAAAGAGGAGCGCACTCTGGCCAAGCCATGCGTCCTGGGAGCGGGATACGGCATGGGGGCGCTCACACTGCAAGCCTACGCCGCTGGCATGGGTATCGATATGGCTGAGGCTACCGCAGCTGAGCACGTAAAGACCTTCCGGACCACTTATCCCGGGGTCCCGGAACTGTGGAACCAATGCGAACGGGCCGCCAAACTCGCGCTCACCGGACGCATCTCCGTGGCTCTCCCGCGCGGGGTCAACTTCCGTTATAAGCCCGAACGCGGCAACTACCTCCAGTGCACGTTGCCTTCGGGCCGCCAGCTATTTTTCCTCAAGCCGCGACTTGAAAATCAAGCAACCCGGTATGGTATGAGGGAAACCATTATCTACGCCTCCGCGCAAGGGACTAGCCTCCACCAGCGTTCAATCTATGGGGCGAAGCTGGTCGAGAACATCGTCCAAGCAATCGCGCGGGACATCCTGGCCGAAGCCATGGTCCGGGTGGACCGTCATCCCATGCCGATTGTGTTGACGGTCCACGACGAGATCGTAGTCCAGGTGGAAGATGACTGGAATATGGAGCCCGAAGACCTGAAGTTCATGATGGAACAAACCCCGGAATGGGCCGAAGACCTGCCGTTGGCAGTCGAGGCGCACCGGGGCAACCTACTACGGAAAGTGAGGCAAGCAATGAGCTATGGATACAGAGAAATCCCGGAAGACCGGGAATTGCGCGAGCAGATCAGAATGGTCATCGAATTGGGGCGCTATGATGGCGACCCCGAGGAGAAGGTGGAGTACTCGCTCGAAGACAAAGAACGGCTACGGAAAAAGGTGGAAGAAAAGCTAAAGGCTTTCGAAACCGAAGATATAAGCGACCTGTTGTGAGTTTCAGCCCCCAACCTAAAGGGGGCTGAAACTTTTTTCTCCCCATATGCGGGATTGAGCGCGGGCGAACGGTATCTCTTCGCGTGAAGAACTCAAATACCCACCCTAATGAAGCCCTAAGCATCAGAGATATCCTACGCTCTCGTAAAGAAGCATGGACCGCCGAAGAGCTCGCCGAGCTTTTGTCGTGCTCACCAAAAACGATCTACGCGAGGGCAAAGCAAGGCCGACTCCCTACGAAGAAAATCGGCTCCATGATTCGTTTTGATCCCCAAGCCACCGCCGACTGGTATGAAGCCCTGTAGGCGCTCAGGTCAAAGCCAAGCCATCTGTGCGATATGCTGTTGCGCTATCGTGCGGGCTGACAGATCCTGTTTGCGCATCGCGCCGTGGAAGCGGGAGATGTGCACCGGCGTGATCTCATCAGCATATTGAACCCCGCTCGCCTCCAAGAAGTGCTTCGCTGCGCATCGGTATACTTTCGCCGCTACAAGCGATCCACGGTTCTCAGTCGCTGTGACAAACAGGTCAAGGGCTGCCCCGAGCTCCACCCGTTGACTTGATACTTCGACCTTGAGGCCAACCGATCTTGCTTCGGCCACCACCTGCTTCGTTCTCGCTTCCACATCGCGCAGAGCCAGAGCATCGCCGCCGTGCTCACCCGCGTCACGGTAAACCATCTTTGCGCCCTCGTAGGTGCGTAATTGATACCTTCCCTCCGGATAGCACTTCTCTTGCTCGCCAACCCGCACGCAGTTCGGCTTCACACGCCCGTTCTTGCCAATCACCGCCGGGTACCGCCGCCACCCCGCTTCCGTTTTGCAAAGCCGGATAAGTACCACCTTCTTGTTCCCCACGGAGTCCTCCTCTTCCTCGACGAGGATACCCGAAACCTTACAAACACCTTACAAAACGTAAAAAGCTCCTGTTTATAGACAAAAAACGCGGTGTTGTATAGAATCCCTCTTTTGGTCGAGCATGCCGCATGTGGCCCGAAGTAGGTCTGGTTTAAGGCGGGCATCTCGACCATCCGCGCGATTAGGGACAACCCTGTCGATGTGCGTGCGACCAGGTTGCTGAATATACTTATGTGAAGCTGCTAAGGCAGAGCTCGGAATGGGGCACCGAGGCACGCCACCATGACCCGAATCACTTTACTACGCGGCTGATTCCTGCGTTTGGCTGAGGACACCGGGACTTTCCCAAGCGTATAAGGCCTGTTCATCACGACGGTTTATCGTTCCGCTGCCGGTCATCGATGAAGCGGTGCAGCGGATACGGGATGGCTCGATTACGAACTTCGTGTATGAACCGTCGACGTGCAACACTTCGTCTTGCCTAAGAGCGTGATGAACTCAAGCATCGGCCGTCCTGGCTCCATGTGCGGCATCCACGAAGCCGATTTCGCTTTCAGTGTTAGGCCTTATAGCACACAGCGCTCCTTGAGCTACCCCTTTCGTGGCATGGACGATACCTCCCGTTCTCGCCAAGATGAGTAGGCGAGCAGGAAGTGGATTCTGCCTAGAATCCGTACCGCTGCTGCGCACAGGGAATGGGAGCGGTCGTGAAGCTTGCGTTTTTTCGGACGTATGGATTTGTACTCTTAGCCGCGTGTAGCTCGGTAGGCTATGTTTCCGCACAGTCTTCTACCAGCATGACGCAAACGGTTTCCCAAAGGAACACGATCGGCGTCACCACGGTATCGCCTACCGGGAATTTGGGCCTTAACACCACGGCGACGTTTTCGTATGTGCTGCACACGGCGGGTGCGCCGGCGCCCACCTCGGAGACGATCCAGTTCTACGATGGCAGCACGGCGATCGGCTCAGCGCAGACCATCAGCAGCCTCGCCGCGGCCAACCTCCTTCCGTACTCACAGGTGAACACGGGGCAAGGCTGGACGACCACAGGGACCGCGCCGACGGTCACGCCCAACACCGGCAACGGACCCGACGGCAGCACCTCAACGGCCACCCAGGTTGCCTTCCCGGCCACAGGGTCGGGAGGAAGTTCAGGGGTGACGCTCGCCGTTGCGGGGACTAGCTATGCGAGTCAGCCCATGACGCTCAGCGTTTGGGCAAAATCCAGCTCCGCCACAACACTCACCCTTAGCCTCAGCGATTCGCCCCATGTCAACGCGGCTGGGACGAACACGTGCTCTGTAACGACGGCATGGCAGCGCTGCACGTTCACGTATACTTTTCCATCCAACGCCGGCACCGGCTTTTCTGCAACGCTAGGTTCCGCCGCAAACACCGCGGCACAGACCCTCAGTTTTTGGGGCGTACAGGTGGAGCAGGCCTCCACGGCCGGACCATATGTTTCCACGATCGGGAGCGCGCGCCCCACGGGCGGTCAGGGCGGCACGGTTTCCTTTGCCTATTCCTCCCTGCAGCCGGGCAGCCACTCAATCACTGCGGTCTATGCCGGCGATGCGAATTTTGTGTCATCCACGTCGAACGCCGTTACGGTGGTCGTGAACCAGGCTACGCCTACCATTACATTGACTCCGAACCCTGCATCTCCCGCCACTTACGGCCAAACGGTAACGTTCACCGCTGCCCTTGCCCCGCCCTCCTCGACCACCCAGACGCCCACCGGCACTGTTCAGTTCTTCGACGCAACAACGTCGCTTGGCACCGCAACGCTCAGCAGTGGCAGCGGCGTGGTGACGCTCTCTGGTCCCACCCTGCTGAACGCCGGTACCCACTCGATTACAGCCGTCTACAGCGGCGATTCTACCTTCTCCACTGTGACTTCGTCGGCGCTCTCCTATGTGGTTAATAAGGCTTCCAGCACGCTCGCAGCCACAAGCTCGCTGAATCCTTCGGTCTACGGCGATTCTGTGACCTTCAGCTTGCAAATCTCCTCTGCCGGCGCAGTCCCGACCGGAACCATCGCTGTGAAGGATGGCACCACAGCTCTTGGCACGGCCACGCTGAACGGCACGGGAGCCGCAACGCTCACCGTTCCGCTCTTCACAGCCGGAACCCACACGATCAACTTCCAGTACTCGGGTGATTCGAACCACAACTAGCGCGTTGTCCGGGTCGCCTTGCTTACTACGCAAGGCGGCCCGGCAATCCACTAAAAGGCATTGTGAACGTGACTTTTCTCCTGAATCGTTTGGAGGTCCGCAGCCTAGTCGCCATGCTGCTGGTTTCCCTTGCTTGCTGGGGCGGAGCCCCTGCTCAAAGTGTCACCTTGGTTCAGCAGGTCAACCAGGCTCCAGCAGCGCCGATTGTGTGGCAGGCTCCTGAGGCCATACCGTTTGGCACGCCGCTTTCCGCGCTGCAGTTGAACGCGACCTCGGCGACAGCCGGCGCATTCACCTATCAGCCAGCTCTTGGAACCATGCTTCCCTCAGGTACAAGTACCTTGTCCGTCGTGCTTTCTCCACTCAATCCAAACTACATGACAGCGTCGAGTTCGGTCCCGATCACCGTCATACCGCCCGGTTCCTCTAGCTTCACGATTACGCCCTTGAGCGCAAGCTCGCCTGATAACCCGGTAGTGCTGGAGGCGGGCATACCCGCAACGTTGCAAGTAGCTATTGCACCGGTTGGAGACTTTCACCAACCCGTCACCCTGTCGTGCAGCGTTCCTTTGGTAAGTTGGAGCTGCTTTTTTTCACCCACAGTGATTAGGCCCACCACGAGCCCTGTTCAGGTAAAGCTCACCTTTGCCCCCGTGCATGAGGGAAGAGGAAGTCAATCGTCGCTGAACCTGCCACCCTGGAACTCCTCCGCTCCTAAAGGATTCTTGCCGAGCGTAACGTCCTCAGCCCTGTTCGGCATGCTTGTCTTCCGACGCCGGCTGAAGAATCGGATCCTTTGGCCGGCGAGGGTCATCATGTGGCTCGCCCTGCCGCTGTTCACGATGCTCTTCGGTTGCGGTGTCGGACGCTTTCCTTTTGTAGAGCAGGTCGAGATCCGCGGCAGCTCGTTAGTGGAAACTCACATTTCGTACATCTACGTTGCGAACACCCCCGCCACCTCTGCCCCGGTGCAACGACGGCTGCGGACGGAAGGAGGGCAACCATGAAGCTCACAGGAGCTCTGCGTCGCATTCCTCAGTGGTTGGCGCTTCTGGGCAAAAAGAACGAACTTCGGGTTTGTTCGCCGAAAGCCTGTCGATCTGCTGGCGGACGCTTGCCTGTAAAGCAAAGCGTATGTCTCTTCGCGTTCTACAGTTTTGTCGTTCTGATGAGCCTTTGGAGCGGTTCCTTGCGGGCGCAACTGCAGGCCGTTCCAGTGATCTCTCTTGTAGCGGGAACCGGCACCCAGTGCCAAACACAGCCCTGCGGTGATGGCGGCGCAGCGACCAGCGCCACGTTGGGTCAACCTTGGGGTGTGATCTTCGATACTGCTGGGAATTTGTACTTCAGCTCGGGTACGACCGATCCACGTGTGCGCAAAATTGATACAAACGGGATCATCACCACGATCGCTGGCAACGGAACCGCTTGTTCGTCCTCCACGGCAAGCTGCGGTGATGGCGGTCCAGCGACCAGCGCTAATCTGAGCGACCCAGTCGGGATTGCCATGGACAGCCAAGGAAATATCTACATCGCTGATCGCGCCAATAATCGCATACGCAAATTTATCGCCAGCAATAACCAGATCACCACGGTCGCCGGAACCGGCACAGCCTGCAGTGCAACGACTGCCGCGTGCGGCGATGCGAGTGCGGCCACCAGCGCGCAACTGAATGCGCCGCAGTTTGTTGCGATCGACAGCAGCGGCAATCTCTACATCGCTGACACGGCCGACAACCGCGTGCGTATGGTGACGCCAGGGGGCACCATCTCGACCGTGGTCGGAACCGGCGCCACTTGTACCTCGACGACGGGCGGGTGCGGTGACGGTGCCGCGGCAACCCAAGCCAGCATTAGTCAGCCACGAGCCTTTGCCTTCGACAATGCCGGAAACTTATACATTGCGGAGAAAACCGGCCAGCGCATACGCCAATTTAATCCAACAACCGGCTTAATCTCGACAGTGGCAGGCACGGGGACACAGTGCTCTTCGACAACAGCCGCGTGCGGCGATGGCGGCGCAGCAATCAACGCCAACTTCAATCAACCTACCGGTCTTGCCTTTGATTACGCCGGAAACCTTTATATCAGCGATCAAAGCGACAACCGCGTCCGTAAGGTTAGTGTTGGCACCCAAGTGATCACTACGGTTGCCGGAAACGGAAACACCGGTGCTACCGGCAATGGTGGCGATGCTGTGGCTGCGACCATGACTAGCCCCTCTGGCCTCGCGGTTACCAGAGCCGGCGACCTTTATATCGGTGTCGGTAGCAGCTATCAAGTGCGAAGGGTAAGCTTCGGCACCTTTGGCGTTACCCCTGTAAAAGCAACAAGCGTGGTCCAGAATGTGCTGGTGAGGGCCACTGCCACGCAAACCATTACAAGCGTAAGCGTGCCGGCGTCGTTTGGGGGCAAACAAGAGTTCACGGTGGGGACCATGAGCGGTTGTACCCTCAACTCCAGTACGGCGAGTGGAACGACCTGCACGATCCCCGTTACGTTTACTCCCGCGTATCCCGGCCTGCGGCCCATGCCTCTGCAGATCGTGACGAGCACGGGCACGTTCAGCTTTTCCCTTACGGGCATCGGCATCGGGCCGCAAGTCTTGCTAACTCCCGGAATCATCACGACGATCGCCGGCACAGGGACGGCCTGCAGCACAGCTACGAGCTCTGCCAACCCTTGCGGCGACGGAGGAAGTGCCACCTCAGCCACCCTGTACCAACCGAGAGGAAACTTTACTGACGGCTCCGGCAATGTTTGGATAGCGGATTCGCTAGACAACCGCGTGCGCATGTTCGCTCCGGGCGGAACCATTACCACCATTGCCGGCAATGGCGCGGCTTGCAGTAGCAGCACGGGCGCTTGCGGCGACGGAGGACCGGCCACCTCCGCTCAGCTGAACGCGCCGAGAGGTGTTGTTGTGGACCCTGCCGGCAATGTCTACATCGTCGACACGGGTGACCATCGCGTGCGGATGGTCGCTGCGGGAACAGGGACTATCTCCACCATCGCCGGCACCGGCGCCATCTGCAGCGCCACCACAGCGGTGTGCGGGGATGGTGGCCTGGGTACGGCCGCCCAGTTGAACACGCCCAGCGGCTTGACCCTGGATGGACAAGGGAATTTGTACATCGCAGATTCAGGTGACCATCGTATCCGCCTGCTGGCAGGGGGGTACATCAGCACGGTGGCAGGCACTGGCACTCCTTGTTCCTCCACCACGGCAGCGTGCGGTGACGGCGGTCCAGCCCTGTCCGCGAATTTTATGAATCCCGTTGCCATCTTTCAGGGTACGGGGCCGAATCTATGGATCGCCGACACAAATGACAACCGCGTCCGCGAGATCACATGGTCTCCCGGCGCAGGACCGGCGCAAGGGATCGTTACGACCATTGCCGGTACCGGAACCGCTTGTTCGTCCTCCTCAGCGAACTGCGGGGACGGCTCTGCTGCTACGTCCGCTAACCTAAATGGGCCGAGAGGCGTTGTCGTCGATGCTTCAGGAATTGTGTACGTGGCCGACTATGGGACGTCTCGCATTCGCATCATCAATACGGGTCAGGTGATCACAACGGTCGTAGGCAACGGAACCCAAGGCTATTCTGGCGATAACGGGCCGGCCTGGTCTGCGGCCATCAATCAGCCGAGGGGCATAAGCTTGGATCCGGCCGGGAACTTGATCATCGCCGACACGTTCGGCAACCGCATGCGCGAGGTCAATGTTGCCTCAAGCGTCATGACATTTGCCTCCACTCCCTACGGGACAACCAGCACCGACAGTCCCCAAACAGCAACTCTGACAAACACTGGCAACGCGGCGCTTACCTTTCCAGTTCCATCTTCCGGTCAGAACCCTTCCATCGCCAATAACTTCCAGCTTTCTTCCAGCAATTCCTGCCCGGTAAGTACAAGCTCTTCCAGCACGCCTTTCACCCTGCCCAGCGGCATGTACTGCCCGCTGGTAATCAGTTTCGTTCCACAACAGATCGGGTCGATCACCGGCTCGCTGGTCGCCACAGACAATGCATCCAGCAGCACGACCCAGACGATCGCTCTGAGTGGTACAGGTACCCAGGATGCTCCCTCCGTGAGCCTGACTTCCAGTAGCAACCCGTCTAATTACGGCAGTCCTTTGACCTTTACCGCATCCCTAGGTTATGGGTGCACGGGGACGATTTCGTTTCAGGATGGATCGACTACGTTAGGTAGCGCAACGATCGCGAACGGCAGTGCCTCGGTGACGACCTCGTCTCTTCTTGGCGGATCGCATAGCATCGTGGCTTCCTACGGAGGCAGCACCAACTGCATGAGCGCCACCTCACCCGCTTTTTCGCAAACAATCAGCAAGGTTGCCATCACCGTGGCTGGGAGCTCGTCGCTGAACCCATCCCTATATGGTGATTCCATCCAGCTCAGCTATGTCTTCACTGGTGTCGCTGGGCAAGCGACACCTACGGGAAGTGCAAGTCTCTATGACGGATCGACACTTTTGTCCACATTAACGCTTGATGCCAGCGGCCACGCCTCTTTTGTCACCTCAGCATTGGCTGCCAGCTCTCACACATTGAAAGTTACCTATGGCGGCGATACAAACTACTTTTGATCTCAGCGGGACTGCCGTTGGGACCGTTGAACAATATGTCCGGCTTGGACCGGGAGCGTTCCAGCAGTCGAGATGCAGCACGCTCGCCCGCAAAGTACCCTGCTAGGTGGAACGGCTTTGTACGGCGGCTGATCAAAAGGGCAGGCTGTATCGAACGTAGATGGCTTTTGCGGCAATATGCCCGTGATTTGCAGGAATTTGGCCCTAATTGCGGCAGTAAGGCCCGGATTTGCGGCTATACTAAGTCTCGGTAGTTCGCGCTGTGCGTTGCAGGTATCGATCCGAATGCGCATACAGCGTTGTTGGCGTACCCTCCGAGATGGCTGCTGGAGGCGAGTAACAGGTGTGCCTGCAAAGGTACACATAGGGACTTTGCTTAGCCGGTGTGATCTCCGTTGATCCGGAATCCGAACGATCCAAGTAACATGCAGCACGTGGCCGTGAATATCACGTAGGGTTTCGCGTTGTACGTCGAATTCCCTGCGAGCAGAGCCATGTGTATGCCCCAATGCGCCCCGTTAGGATCACCCTGCACGTGTTGGGCGCCGTTGTACTTCATTCCTTATTTCTCTTGATTGGTGACACCATGCTTTTATTCTTTTCTTGCGCTTTGCCGCGCCGCGCGAAGCTGCCGGCGCTTGCAGGCGCTTGTTTTTTTGCCGCCGCTTCCGGTATGCCGGCCGCACACGCCGCCACGGGCCTGCCTTCGGGCTTCACGATCACGACGCTCGGTACGCTGAATAATCCCGGCTCCAGCACCGTGGTGCGCCGCGTGAACTCAAACGGGGAGGCAGTCGGCAGCTACAAGAACGGCAACAGGACGCAGGCTGCCGCAGCGTTTATCGTGTCCGCCGCGGCGGGCTTTGACGAGATCACCGACCAGCAGCCAACGGACTTCAGCGCGTCCTATGCGATCAACGATCTGGGCGAGACGGCCGGGCTGCTCAATGGCCCAAGCTCCGTGCTGCCGTTTCGCTCGATTCGCCACACGGCCTTTCAGCTGTTGCCGCTGCTTGCGGGCGACAATGGAGGCGCGGCGTACGGGATCAATCAGGTTGGGGAGTCAGTTGGGATTTCCACGGGCGCGAACGGTGTTCATGCGGTTTGGTGGACGCGTGCGGGCCTTTTAACCGGCCTGCCCAGCCTGCAGGGCTACACCACGACCAAGGCTCTGGATATCAATCTTCAGGGAGACATCGTGGGCTACGCCGGCGATGTGAACAAGGTGGCCGTGTTGTGGCCGGCGAAGGGCAACATCGTCGCGCTGGGAAATTTGGCCAACTACACGAGTAGCCAAGCGGAGAGCTTGAACGACAAGGGCGACGTTGTGGGCTCGACGACGGCTTATGACCCGAACGTCGTGCGCATGCGTGCGGTGCTGTGGCCGGCGGGCAGTGTGGTTCCGCAAGACCTGGGAGCGTTGCCGGGTGGAAGTGTTAGCCGTGCCCGCGATATTGACAGCAACGGACTGGTAGTCGGGACATCTGACTCGACCAATGGCAACAGAGCGTTTGTGTGGACGGCCCAGACGGGCATGCAGGACCTGAACAGCTTGAGCGCAGACCCGACGATCATTCTTGTCGACGCCGTGAGCATAAACAAGCAGGGCGCCATTTTGGCGATCGGGATCAAGCAGAGCGATCTGCCTTCGGACGACACCTCGGACCTTGAAGAGCACGAGCTGCCACGCCAGATCGTTTTGCTGACCCCCACGAAGTAACAAGACTCTAGAGGATTATGAGATTTCGACTAATTGCCTCCTTGGCAGCGGCCTGCTCGTGGTGCGTGCCTGCCCTTACACAACAAACCACCATGGGCCAATGGCAAAATGGCCCGAACCTGCCGTTTTTTCCTGTGCATCTGCACCAACTACCCACAGGCAAGCTGATGATGTGGCCCGGCGACGGCGGCGTGAGCGGCAATGACCCGCGCTTGTTCGACCCCGCGACCGGCACCGTGACACAGCTGGCGCTGCCAGGGTACGACGTGTTTTGCAGCGGGCACAGCCTGTTGCCGGACGGCCGTTTGTTTGTGGCCGGCGGTCATATCAGCAACAACGTCGGCCTTGCTTCCGCGAGCGTGTATGACCCGGTCAACAACGTTTGGATCCGGCAGCAGAACATGAATCTTGGCCGCTGGTACCCGACCGATCAGGTGCTGCCCAACGGCGACGTGCTCGTGGTTTCGGGCGACGTGGACCTTTCGACCGGCAACAACCCCTTGCCGCAGGTGTGGCAGCATGCGACCGGCACGTGGCGCAACTTGACGAGTGCGCAGTTGCAGGATGGGCTGTATCCGACACTGTCGCTGGCGCCGAACGGGCAGATCTTCATTTCGGGCCCGTCGGTCACGTCGCGGTATCTGGACACGAGTGGGACCGGCACCTGGACGCCGGTCGCGAACCACATCTTTCAAGGTATTCGCGACTATGACGGCATGGTGATGTACGCGCCAGGCAAGGTGCTGGTGGCCGGCGGCAGCGATCCGGCGACCAATACGGCGGAGACCATCGACCTGAACGCGGCAACGCCCACATGGCAGGCGACGGGCTCGATGGCCTATGCCCGCCGGCAGTTGAACGCGACGATGTTGCCGGACGGCAAGGTGCTGGTGACGGGTGGAACGGGTGGTCCAGGGTTCAGCGACCCAGACCCGAGCGTGGCCGTGTATGCGGCGGAGGAGTGGGACCCGGCGACGGGGCAGTGGACAAGTCTGGCCAGCGCCAACGTGCCGCGGCTGTACCACTCCATTGCGATGCTGCTGCCGGATGGGCGCATCTTGAACACAGGCGGAAACGGCTACACGCAGACGCAGTACTTCTTGCCGCCATATCTGTTTGCGGGCCCGCGGCCGACGATCACCTCGGCCCCGGCGGCTGTGGCCAATGGACAAGCGATGTATGTGGGCACGCCGGATGCGGCCAACATCACGTCGGTGTCCTGGGTGCGGCTGCCCTCGAACACGCACGGCCTAAGCATGAGCCAAGCGTTTTATAGCTCCACAAGCATCACGCAGACGAGTGGTGGCATTACGATCAACGCACCGAACGACCCCACGTTGCCGGGCGGCTATTACATGCTGTTCGTGCTCAACCATGGCGTGCCGTCGGTGGCGTCGATCGTTCGCCTGGGCACGTCGGTGGCGACGTACGCGGCGCCTTCGGTCGCGTCGATCAGCCCGACGAGCGGCTTCCAGGGCGATCCGCCGAGCACCGTGACGATCAACGGCAGCGGCTTTACAGATGTTTCGGTGGCGCAGTGGAACGGGCAGCCGCGGAACACCACGTTTATCAGCTCTACCCAGTTGGCGATCAAGCTGCCAGCGAGCGATCTGCTCAACGTGGGGACGGGCCAGATTAGTGTGTTGACGCCTGCCCCGGGCGGCGGCACGTCGCAGTCTGTGCCGTTCACGGTGGTGCAGCCGGCCGCGCCGAACCTGACGCAAACGGGATCCATCATTGCCAGAATCACAGCGCCGATCGGCGGCGGCAGCAGAAGCCTCGAGGTGATTCGCGATGGTGATATGCCGCCGGTGGGCAACACCGATTCATACCGCGAATACGACACGTATAGCGGTGGCGGCTATGCCAGCGAGGACTGGATCGGTTACCAGTACACGGCGCCGCAAACGTTTGCGAAGGTCGTCTTCCAGGAAGGTAAAAACTTTGTGGATGGCGGGTTTTTCAATAGCTTGACAGTGCAGGTGCGGCAGAACGGTACGTGGGTCAATGTTTCAAACCTCGTGACAACCCCGGCGTATCCGCCAAACGACAACATCAACTATGAGACGTACACGATGACGTTCGATCCGATCAGCGGCGACGCGGTTCGCATCGACGGCGCACCGGACGGCACCGCGTACTTTACCTCGGTGGGCGAGCTGCAGGTGTATGGGCCGACAGCGAACGGGCCAAGCATGGCTTCCATGTCGCCCACGAGCGCAAACAATGGCGACTCGCCGTTCCAACTCACCGTGACGGGCAGCAACTTCGGCACGACCTCGACGGTGCAGTGGAACGGGACGAATCTGCCGACGACGTATGTGAGCGCGACGCAGTTGGTGGCGGCAGTGCCGGCAGCGGACGTGGCTTCGGTTGGCACGGCGCAGGTGGCGGTGTCGAACGGCAATGCAGCCTCGTCAAATCTGACGTTCACGATCAATCAAGCGCCTGTGCCGAATCTGACACAGACGGGTACGATCATTGCCAACATCACGGCGCCAACAGGTGGCGGCAATAAGAATTTTGAGGTGATCCGCGACGGCGATATGCCGCCAGTGGGCAATGGTGATTCGTGGCGGCAGTACGACACCTACCATGGCGGAGCGTATGCCGCGGAGGACTGGATCGGCTACCAGTACCCCGGGTCACAAACCTTCAACAAGGTCGTTTTCCAAGAGGGTAAGAACTTCGTGGACGGCGGCTACTTCAACAACCTTACGGTGCAGGTGCGGCAGAACGGGGTTTGGGTGAACGTGCCGAACTTCGTTTCCACGCCGGCGTATCCGCCGAACGACAACACCAACTACGAGACCTACACACTGACGTTCAGTCCAGTAACGGGCGACGCAATCCGTATTGACGGCGCCCCGGGTGGAAGTGCGTACTTCATCTCGGTGGGCGAGCTGATGGTCTACGGGCCGGCAGCGGCGACAGGACCGAGCGCCAGTTCGTTGTCGCCCAGCACCGCGCACAACGGGGATTCGCCTTTCCCGTTGACGGTCAACGGCAGCAACTTCAGCACCGCTTCGGTGGTGCAGTGGAACGGGGCCAACCTGACGACCTCGTATGTAAGCCCGACGCAGCTTGTAGCGTCGGTGCCGGCGGCCGATGTGGCCTCGGTTGGTACGGCGCAGATCGCTGTATCGAATGGCAGCGCAGGTACCTCCGCGGGCCTGACCTTCACAATTCAACAGGCGCCTGTGCCGAACTTGACGCAGACGGGCACGATCATTGCCAACATCACCGCACCGACGGGTGGTGGAAGCAAGAACCTGGAAGTGATTCGTGACGGCGATATGCCACCAGTCGGCAACACCGATTCTTGGCGGCAATACGATACGTACCACGGCGGCATGTACTCCGCGGAGGACTGGATCGGTTATCAGTACTCAACGCCGCAGACGTTCACGAAGGTCGTCTTCCAGGAAGGCAAGAACTTTGTGGATGGCGGGTTTTTCAATAGCTTGACAGTGCAGGTGCGGCAGAACGGGGTTTGGGTGAACGTGCCGAGCTTCGTTTCCACGCCGGCGTATCCGCCCAACGACAACGTCAATTATGAAACCTACACGCTTACCTTTAGCCCGACCACTGGCGATGCCATTCGCATCGACGGCGCCCCGGGTGGAAGCGCGTATTTCATCTCGGTGGGCGAGCTGATGGTCTACGGGCAGTAGGCTTGCTCGGGTAACAACCCTCCCAGCGCTGTTCAGGACTGGAAGAGACAAGCAGGGTGGCATGGCCTTTAGGCTTTGCCACCCTGCTTTGTTTTCTGGGAGCGGGGCAGCAA
>CAXTTZ010000048.1:0-15676 GCA_964247325.1 uncultured Acidobacteriaceae bacterium
CGCCGAAGTGTTCCACAAGGTCCAGTTGCGGTTGCGTTTCGACGCCTTCAATGACCGCATGCAAGCCCAGATCACGGCAAAGCGTGATCACCGAGCGGACGATGTTTCTGCCGGCAGAGTTTGCCTGGAGATTTTGAACGAAGCTTCGGTCTACCTTGATTTTGTCCAGTGGAAGCGCGTGAATGTAGCTCAAACTCGAATGTCCTGTGCCGAAGTCATCTAGGGAAATGGAAACGCCGGCGCTGCGAATCATGGTCAAGTTGGTGCTAGTCTCTGCAAAATTTCGCAGCAACGCTGTTTCCGTTAGCTCAATCGCGACGCGGGACGGGGCGACGCCGCTTGCCTGAATCGTGGCTAGGATCGCTGCCATCTTTTCATAACTGCTGATATCGAAGGGAGAAACATTGAAGCTAAGGCCGATGTGTTCCGGCCAACTTTCTGCAGCATGAAGCGACTTTTGCAGCAGCACCAGGGTGAGCTCACTGATGATGCCCGTATGCTCGGCCACGGGAATGAAGACACCAGGCGAGACGCTGCCCATGGTTGGGCTTTGCCAGCGCGCCAAAGATTCAAAGGCGGTCACCTGGTTGGTTTTCAGGTCCACGATGGGCTGAAAGAGTGGATAGAACTCGGCCTCAAAGTCAGCGCTGCGAAGGGTTTGCTCAATCTGACTTTGTGTGCGGATCAAGGTTTGGTGCTCGTCGGAGAAGAGCACGCTGCGAGCGCGGCCGCTGCGTTTGGCGTGATAGAGCGCATAGTCGGCCTGTTCGAAGAGGTGGAGCCCATCGACCTCACCCGCGTCTGGGCTGCAAGCAAAGCCCAGCGAGCAGCCAACACAGATGGTTCGCTCGTCGATCTGCAAAGGGCGGCGGACGCTTTCGATGATGGTCTGGCCAAGCTGATGGACAGCTTCCGGCTCGGTGCAGTGCAAGAGAAAACCAAACTCATCACCGCCCAAACGGCAAAGGTGCAGCACCTCTGAGGAAAGCGAGGTCAGACGTGCGGCAATGGCCGTGAGCACGCCATCACCGACGGTATGGCCGTAGGTGTCGTTGACCGGTTTGAAGCCGTCTAGGTCGATAATGCCGACGCAGAGCCGATCGCCGGGTCTTGCGGCAGAGCGCTGCATGGAGTGCAGAAGGTCAAAAAAGCGACGCCGATTTGGCAGCCCCGTGACCATGTCCAGGTGCGCGAGGCGAAGATTGTCCTCGCTCAGCTGCAGGGTTTCGGCTTTGACCTGTACCAAGCTCACGAAATCGCGTTGGTAGCTCATCATCGTAAAGATCATGACCGCAGCTGTGACCGCGCAGGTGGCAGCACTGAGGATGGTGGGACCCCGGTGCATGGACGCCGCCAACGCACTGAACGGAACGAACACAGCGGCAAAGATCCATAGAGCGGCTGTGCGCAGATGCATGAGGCAATAAAAACCGCACATGGCGGCGGTCATCATCTGCATGAGCAGGAAGTAGCGGGCATGCACGTCACCATAGGTGAACAGCCGGAGGTCGGTGGCGATGACGATGACCGCGGCGACGATCAACGTCCTGGTAGACCGGCGCAGATATTGGGAGGCCCGTTGCGCATCGACCTGGTCGTTTCGATGCACAAACCACCAAAGCCCGCGCGCAACCCCCAGGAGGGAGGCGCCTATCGGCACGCCACAGGCCAACCACGTGGGTGCAATTCTGTGGAATACAAACACCGTTGCCAGCATGGTGGCGACCAGCGAGGAGTAGTACGCGGGCATCTTGCTGGCAAAGGCCGTAAACTGCGCTTCCAGAACGCCGGGCGCGGTGTCTTGCTCGTTTGCCATGACTTGAGGGTAGAACGTGACAACCAGTCTCGCTATCCCCGACTTGGGGGAAGCCCTACATCCCTTGGGGAAGATTGCTGCCAAAACCGTCTCAATGTAAGACACCGAATTGTTTGGCGAAGGAACGGCTGCGCTCAGGCCGGCGGAGCGCAGCCGCTTCTTCCATCTGCCGCTACTTTGCTTGGCGGTACCGCTCGATGAGGTGGTTGGTGCTGGAGTCGTGCGTCAGTTCGCCCGTGTCTTCGATCTCGTCGGCGATCCGCTTGGCCAGCACCTTGCCCAGTTCCACGCCCCACTGATCGAAGCTGTCGATATTCCAGACCACCCCTTGCGTGAACACGGAATGTTCATAGAGCGCAACCAGCTTGCCGAGCATATGGGGCGTCAACTCCTCGGCGAGTAGTGTGTTGGAGGGCCGATTGCCTTCAAAGACCCGGTGCGGCACCAGCCAGTTCGGGGTGCCTTCCGCTTGGACCTGCTCGGCGGTCTTGCCAAAGGCGAGCGCTTCGGTTTGTGCGAACACGTTGGCCATCAGCAGGTTGTGGTGCGGCCCAAGCGGGTTCAGCGATTTGTAGAAACCGATAAAGTCGCAGGGAATGAGCCGCGTGCCCTGATGGATGAGCTGATAAAAGCTGTGCTGGCCGTTGGTGCCGGGCTCGCCCCAGTAGACCGGCCCGGTTTCGACCTGTACCTGGGTGCCCGCGAGCGTGACGTGCTTGCCGTTCGATTCCATGGTGAGCTGCTGCAGGTAGGCGGGGAAGCGCTTCAAATACTGCTCATAGGGCAGCACGGCGACGGTCTCGGCCCCGAAGAAGTCGGTGTACCAGACCGTGAGCAGGCCCAGCAGCGCGGGCAGATTTTGCGCGATCGGTGTGGTACGGAAGTGGATATCGATGGCACGGAAGCCGGCCAGCATGTCGCGGAAGCCCTCGGGCCCGATGGCGATCATGGTGGAAAGGCCGATGGCTGAGTCCATGGAGTAGCGGCCGCCGACCCAGTCTGAAAACTCAAACATATTTGCGGTGTCGATGCCGAATTTTTCCACCTCTTTGGCGTTGGTCGACATGGCGACGAAGTGCTTGCTGATGGCGCTCTCGCCGGCACCGGATTGCAGGAACCACTCGCGCGCGGAGCGGGCGTTGGTCATGGTTTCAAGCGTGGTGAAGGTCTTGGAAGCAACCAGAAAGAGGGTCTCGTCAGGCTCGAGGTCCAGCGTGGCCTCCACGAAGTCGGTGCCGTCGATATTGGAAACGAAGCGGAAGGTGAACGAGCGGTCGGAGTAGTGCCGCAAGGCCTCGTAGGCCATGACGGGGCCGAGGTCGGAGCCGCCGATGCCGATGTTGACGATATTTTTGATGCGCTTGCCGCTGTAGCCTGTCCACGCGCCGCTGCGCACCTTGTCGCAGAAGGCCGCCATCTTCTCCAGCACGGCATGAACGCCGGGAACGACGTTCTGGCCGTCCACCTCGATGACCTCGTCCTTGGGCGCACGCAGAGCAATGTGCAGCACGGCGCGATTTTCGGTGACGTTGATCTTTTGGCCGGTGAACATGGCCTCCGTGCGGCCCTTCAGGTCGACGGCTTCGGCCAGGGCGACCAGCAGCCGTAAGGTCTCGTCGGTGATGCGATTTTTGGAGTAGTCGAGCAGCAAACCTTCCGCTTCCAGGGTGAACTTGGGGCCGCGCTGGGCGTCTTGCGCGAAAAGATCCTTGATCGTGGTTGCTTGCATGGCGGCAGCATGCGCGGCCAAGTCCTTCCAGGCTTGGCGGTCGACAAGGGCGGGGGCGTTGGCGGACATCGTGTCGGGCATAAAAGGGGTCTCCGGGGCAGAAACGGTACCCAGCGAGGGTAAATCAAGCGGGTAACGCGCGGCGAAACCGAGCTCATTCAGGATGGAAAATCGCCCATCCCCTAAAAGGGGCAGGCTTTTCCACCAAAGTGGTAGATGATTGGCGAAAAAAAACGGAACAAAAGTAACATTACCGGTTACGCTCGGAGTTACCGGCAGAACAACGTGGAACACCCTTGGAAACACGAACGATGACCAGGCAATACCGAAAGCAGCGGCGGGCGGCAGGTTGGGTAGTGGGAACGGCTCTGCTGTTGAGTGCGAAACCGGGGCTGCACGCGCAGGCTGACGCTTCGGCCGTGAGCGTCCTGCTAGGCCGCGCGCGAACCTTGGAGGAGCGTAACCGGCCGGATCTGGCCGAGCAAGACTGGGCGGAGGTGCTGCGTCAGGACCCGGAGAACGCCGAAGCGCTTGCGGGGCTCGAACGCAGAGCGCGCGCACAGGGGCACCTGGCAGAGGCGGCCCGCCTGCAAGCGCGCTTGCAAGCGCTTGGCTTTCAGGCGTCCGGCGCGGCTGTGGCGAAGAGCCAGGCGGGCTCTGCGATGAGCACGGAGTCAGGCACGGAGGCGGCGCTGCTGGCCGAGGCGGCCCGGCTCAGAGATCGCGGGGAGCCGACGCGAGCCCTGGCGCTGTTGCAGCAGCGGTACGGTACGCATCCGCCACCTGGCGATGCTGCAGCCCTGTTTTACGAGGCGGAAGCGGCCACGGCCGAGGGCCGCCCGCCGGCTGTGGCCGCGCTGCGTGCCTTGATCGATCAGTACCCGAGCGACCCGCGGTATCGTGCGGCGTTGGGCAAGGTATTGCTGAGCAATCCGCGCACGCGGGCGCAGGGGGCGAAGCTGCTGGAAGGGACCGGCGCGGGCAGCCCCCCTGTGGTCAGCGTTGCCCAAAGTTCGCCGGCCGACCGGCAAAGCCCCCAACCCAAGCAGCTCCTGCGCGCGACGCCCTCGGCGAGCGTGCTGCTGGCCCAAGCGCGTACAGCTGAGCAGGCCCATAGGACCGAAGAGCATGCCGCCCTTGACGCATTGCGTGCGGGCCGCAACGCCGAGGCAGAACACCGCTTCGAGCAGCTGCTAGCGGCTAACCCTGGCGATGCCCAGGCTGCGGCCGGGCTGGCCGTCGCGCGATCCCGCAGCACGGTAGCCGACCGGGCCGAGAGCGCCTTGCCGAGTGCCTTACCTCGGGCAGCTCAAGCCTCGTTTCCGGTTACATCAACGAGCGGCGGTAGCGGGGTGCTTGCGGAGGCGGACAGCGTTCACGCTGCGTCGGCGGGTACCCCGGCTTCGGCTGAAAGTGGACCTCTGGCAAGCACGATGGATGTCCAAGGCGCTCGGGCGCTTGGGCGCGGCGATCTCCCAGGCGCGGAGGTCCAATTTAAGGCAGCGCTGCGCTCTCGTCCCGAGGACCACCTGGCCCTGGCGGGGCTAGGCTCGACACTGCTCCGGGAGGAGCAAGCCTTGGCGGCGGCCTCGGTGTATCGGCGCGAAGCTGAGCTCTTTCCCGAGGATGCGAGCGCTTCGTTAGGGCTATTGCAGGCGTTGGTACTTGGGGGGCAAGCCGAGGCAGCGCTGGAGCTCGACCTTGGGCTGCTGCCGGCGATCAAGGCTCAGCTCACACAACGGCCGGAGTACTTCCTCGCGCTGGCCCAAGCCCATGCGGAGGTCGGCCACGGCGAAGAGGCCCGGCACGTGCTGGAGGCGGGCCTGGATCTGCCGGCGCCTGCACCCGAGCTGCCCACGGCGGCTAAAGTGCCCTATGCGCTGTTGTTGCGAGCCGCGGGACGAACAGCGGAGGCCGAAGGCATGCTCCAACGCATGGTGAAGGCCGACCCAACCTGCGCCCCGGCGTGGGTCGCTTTGGTCGCCGCCCAGCACGCAATGGGGCAGGATGCCGCGGCCTTGCGCACGGTGGGCCGCATTCCCGCAGTTCCCTACGCCGCTGCCTTTGCCGAGCCGGGGTTTGTGACGTTGGTTGCCGAAGTCAACGCGGCGGAAGGTCACACCGCGGTGGCGCAAGCTCTGCTGGGCGGGCTGATCACGCGGCAGCGGGCGTTGCAGCACGAGATCTCCGAGGCCGCGCAATGGCAAGCGGCGGCCGTGCGCCTCCGCAAAGGAGACCCTGTGCCCTCGGAGGGGTTCCCGCCCGGGCTTTCCACGCAGGATCTGCACCATAGCAGCGCTTCGGCGGCGTGGGGCGGCTGGATCGCCGCGCTGGTCCGCACCGGCCATTCCGCGGCCGCGCTGGCCCAATGGCAGGCGGCACCCGGGGCCGTGCAACTGCAGATGCGGAACGATCCCACCGTGCAGACCGCGGTGGCGCGGGCCTTGCTTGCGGAAGGCGGGCTTGCGGCCGCGCTGCCCTATTTTGCGCGGGCGCAGCTTGGCTTCAGCGCCCAGGGCACGCCGCCGCCGGCTGCGCTTGCCTTGCAGATCGCGGGCGTGCTGCTGTTTGCGCACGCCGATGCGGACCTGTATCGCGAGCTTGTGTACCTGGGCGGCCGTGACGACCTTTCCCCGCAGCAGCGCGCCCTGGTGCAGCAGCTTTGGGCGCAATGGGCCGTACGCCGGGCGACGGCGTTGGCGGCCAGCGGGCAAGAACCTCGCGCGGCGGAGACGCTGGACGCCGCGCTTGGAGCGTTTTCTCAAAATGCCGAGGCCACGCAGGTGGTGGCCGAAGGCTACACCAGCGCCGGCCTGGCGCGGCAAGCAGAGGCGCGGTTTCGCGCGGAGGATATGACCCTGGCGACAAAAGGCGAGTTCAAAGCAGCGATCGGTGCGGCCCTGGCCGCCAACGACCTCCATACCGCAGAAAGCTGGGTTCACCAGGCCTTGGAGCGCTTTCCTGCCGATGCGCAATTGCAGCTCATGGCGGGCCATTACGAGGAAACGCGTGGCCGCGGCAAGCGGGCGGATGCGTATTTTCGTATGGCCCTGCCGCCCTCGCCGCAGCCCAACCCCGGGGCACGGCTCGCGTCGGAGCTCAGCCGGCCGTCCCCCGAGCTCAGCCTCCTTTTGCAGCTACCTGAGCTGAGCAGCGCGGCCGCGCCTGCCTCTGGCTCCACCAGCCGCCCCTACCTGCCGAGCTACAACAACATCCCTTCCGGGTTGCGTGACAGCGCCATTCCGATGCAGTCCACCCCGCCGCGGTTGACGGCCGCAACCTCGCTGGAACTCGACGGCGACGAGGCCGCCGCACTGCCTGTGCCGCGTCGTGAGGGCGTAGCGCGGCCCGAAAGCCTGTCTTCGGCTATGGTGTCGACGGTGCCTGGAAGTGGGCAGACCCTTCGGCAGTACGTGCCGTAAGCGCGGTGTCAGAGCGACCCTGCTGGCTGCCCACAAAGCACACCTTCACGACGGCGTTGCGAAAAGGGCACGGATGGGTGGTAGAGGCTCCAGCGTGCAGCACCACCCAGCTCACGCCGAAGGGACGCAACTGCGCGTCACGCTCCGCGTCACGGAGGTTGCTGAGATCTTCGGTGGCGCGTACGGCCTGCTGCCATGGTGCCGCGAGCGAGGGTGTGATGGCCGCTTCGCCGCCATCTTTGGAAAAATCCGGCACGGCGCTGCGCTCGGCCAGCGCGCGAAAACTTTGCGCATCCTCGCCGGGGGTAGTGATGTAGTGGGCATCTAGGGCGAAGAGGGCGTCCTCGGGGGTGTGGTCGCGCGCCCACTCGAAGGCCTGCGCCCACGGGTTGCCGTTCGGTTGCGCGGGCCACTCAACATGCGCCGAGCGAGGAAACGAGGCGCGTTGTGCGACGAAAAAGATGAGCAGGGAAGCCGTGATGAAGCCGGCCGGCAGGGCGCGTATCCAAGTAGCGCTGGCAGCCATAGCGCTGGCAGCCGCGGGAGCGGGCCGCGTGGCAGCCCAGCGTTGGGCGAGGCCGGGCAGCGCTCCGCCCACAAGCAAGGCCATGACGGCGTATACCGGAAGAAAGGCACGCAAGGGCTGCAAGCGCGCTACGGCGTGCACGGCCATCCCTGCCCGTGCAAAGAGAAGGGCAACGGCGACCGAAATTCCGGACAAGGCCACGGCCGCCCGGCACAGGGTGCGGCCCGGTGCGGTGAGCAGACAGCTGCGCCCGAGCGCTAGAAGCACCACGGGCGGCCCCACCAAACCGAGCCACTCATACGGTTGCCAAGCGGACAAGAACCAGTACGGCCGCGACTGCACGGCGGCACGGACCACGGCGGCCTCAGGGCCGGCGTGCACCTGAATGGCAAGCGCCAACAACAGGACAGCGCCACCCGCGGTCGCCCACTGCCACGCTGCGGCGCGTCGCAGGCTCAGCCAAAGTGCGAGAACCAGCCCCAGTCCGTAGCCTGCCATGAGCGGGTGAAAGGCTGCGGCCAGCGCCAGCCAGAACGCCGCTTCGGCAACGGAACGCCAACCGCAGGACCGCAAGATAGCAGTCACAGCTAACAGCGAGAACGGCGTAGAAAAGCTGCGTGCGGTCATGTACGGGTCCATGAGCAGCAGCGAAGTGCCTGCCACCGGCATGGTCCACCAAGCGGCCAGCAGCGCCACCCCGGCAGCTGCGTGCTGGGGCGCCGGCAAACAAGCGCGGCACACGCGCCATCCCGCCCACAGCCTCAGCCCTGCGCTGGCAAGATAGAGCACGAGCAGCGCGCTGGGCAGCGATAGGGGCAGCCAGCGCATGGTGGCCACGACCACCGGCGCAAAGCACGAGAAGCTAAGGTGTTCGGTGACAAAGGCCGTTCCGTGCGCAAATTTCGTGGGATACATTGTGTAGTGCACCCCTGCAACATATAAACCGCCGTCTTCTGCAAAAGGGTGAAAGCCGTGCCCGAAAAGGACGGTGAGCACCAACGCGAAAAACAGCGGCAACGGCAGGCTTGCCTTGCTGCCTGAGACGATACAATGACGAAGCGTCCTCAAGCGAAGGCCCCACGGTTCCGCGCGAAGGGTAGCGTTGTGTCAGAACATTCTTTTAAGGCGGGTATGGAACCGGAACCAAACCAGGGTCGGCTGAAGCTGTTGAAGACGCTTCCCGGCTTTGCCATTAGCGGTTTTTTTCTTTGGCGGACGTTCCGCGGCTTCGACGTTTCCGCCTTTCGCAGCGTGCGGCTGCTTGCTCCGGCTTGGCTTTTGGGCATCGTCCTTTTCACCGTTCTTGGCTACAGTACACGCTGCGTTCGTTGGTGGTGGATGCTGCGTAGCGTTCATTCCAGGTTTCTGGTCTGTTCGCGCGTCTTCCTTACCTCGCTGGCAGCGAACAATTTTTTGCCCTTCCGCATCGGCGACGTGATGCGCATTTTCACCTATGCCGACGACCTCGGGGCCACACCGTCCATTGTCTTAAGCACGGTGCTGCTGGAAAAGTTCCTGGATGTGTTCTCGCTGGCCGTGCTGTTTGGAGTGACCATGCACACCGGCGCACAGGTGTCGCCGCACCTTCGCACCGCGGCCGAGGTCGGCGTGGCTCTCTCCACGGTCGGGCTGCTCGCGATGGTCTTTGGCGCGCGAACTCTAGAAGGCCCGATCCGCCGCGCCTTTGCAAGCAATCGCAACTTGAAGCTGGCCAAGGTCGAACACTGGATGCTGCTCGCCGTCGAGTGCATCCGCAACATCGGCGTGGCGGGTACGCTGTTTCTGGTCGTGCTCAGCTTTATTGCCTGGAGCTTTGAGGGCTTGCTGTATGTTTCCGCCGCGCACCTCATCGGGCTGCGCACCGATTGGGGCGGCCCGTGGCAGGCTGTCTCGCAGGCCAACCTCTCCTTTCTGATTCCAAGTTCGCCCGGCGGTATCGGGCTCTTCGAGTGGGCCTGCAAGGATGCGCTGCTGCGCCATGGCGTCGCTGCCTCGGACGCCGCGGTCTTCGGCTTGCTCATCCATGGCTATCTGCTGGTGGTCATCACCGCGGTCGGCGGCGGCTGGTTTCTGGCGCACCGGCTCACCCGCAGCCGGCGCAAAGGGCTGGGCGAAGAGCTGGGCACCCTGCCCGCGCACCTGCCTTAGGCGAACCTTACCATCCAGGGCAGTCGCGGGAGCGCAAAACCGCGACGTTCCCCTGCCGTGCGGCGAAATGCACCATCGGAAAGGCACGATGTACAAGATCCTCCAAGAACAGCTGCAACAACGCGTCGCCGCCCTCCTCAAGGAGCGTTACGAGCTCGAGCTTTCCAGCTTTCCGGTGGAGCTGCCACCACGGATCGAGTTCGGCGAGTTGGCCCTGCCCGTGGCGCTGCAACTGGCGCGCACGCTCAAAAAAGCGCCCCGCGTCCTCGCCGCCGAACTGCAACCCGCGCTTGCCGCGCTGCCCGGCGTCCAGGCGGTGCAGATTGCCGGCGCCGGTTACCTGAATATCAAGCTGGACCGCGCTGCGCTTGCCCAGCGCCTGGCTGCGGACGAGCACGCCACGGTGGGCGGCCCTGGCTTTCAGCTCGTGGAGCATACGAGCATTAACCCCAATAAAGCCGCGCACGTGGGTCACCTGCGCAACGCCGTGCTGGGCGATAGCTTTAGCCGCATGCTGCGAGCCGGCACCGGTACCGAGGCCGCTTGGAAGCGCGGCTACGACCTTGGCGTCCAAAACTATATAGACAACACCGGCGTGCAGGTCGCCGACATCGTGGTCGCGGTGACGCAGCTGCGGGGCATGACACTCCCCACCGTGCGCGAATGGCTGACCGAGCTGCTGGAGACTAACGAGCGGCTTGATTACGTGTGCTGGGACCTGTACGCGCAGGTGTCGCAGTGGTACGAGGCCGAGCCCGCCGAGGCCGCGCAGCGCAAACAGCTGCGGCTGGACACACTTCACGCGATCGAGGCAGGCAATAACGATACGGCCAAGATCGCCGACCTGATCGCCACGGGCGTACTGCGGCGTCATCTCGAGACCATGGAGCGGCTCGGCGTCGAGTACGACTTTCTGCCGCGCGAGAGCGAGATTCTGCACCTTCACTTCTGGGAGGCCGCGCGCCAACTCATGGTCGAGCGCGGTGTGCTGTACGGGGAGACCGTCGGCAAGAACGCGGGTTGCTGGGTGATGCGCCGGGCAGGCGCGCCTCCGCTCGCGCCCGGCGAGGTCGACGAGGATGCCAAGATCATCATCCGCTCCAACAGCACGGTCACGTATGTGGGCAAAGACATCGCCTACCATCTGTGGAAGTTTGGTCTGCTGGGTCTGGACTTCGGGTATGCGCGTTTTCATGAGTACCCGACGCACACCTGCTGGATGTCGGCGGTGGGGGGCGAGCAGCTGCACCCCAGCTTCGGCCACGCCCACGCCATCTATAACGTCATCGATTCACGCCAAGACGACCCGCAGACGCAGGTGAAAGAGGCCCTGCGCGCGCTCGGCTTTGTGGAAGAAAGTCAGCACTATACGCACCTGAACTATGCCATGGTGGCGCTGACGCCGCGCTGCGCTGCCGAGCTCGGCTACACGCTGAGCGAGGAAGACCAGGGCCGCGCGTTCATCGAGGTCTCGGGCCGCAAGGGCTTCGGCGTCAAGGCTGACGATCTGATGGACCGCATGATTGGGGCCGCGCGCGAGGAGGTGGACCGACGCCACCCCGAGCTCGACGCGGCCGAGCGCGAGGAGACGGCAAAGGCGATCGGCATCGGTGCGCTGCGCTTTTTTCTGCTGCGGTTTACGCGTAACACGGTGATTGCTTTTGATTTTCGCGATGCGCTCAGCTTTGAGGGCGAGACCGGTCCCTATGTGCAGTATGCCGCCGTGCGCGCGGCCAATATCTTTCGCCGCGCGGGCGTGTCGCAGGCCGAAGCGCTTACTGGAGTCGCGGGGCTCAATTTTGCGGCGCTGTTGGCTGCGGAAACCGACATCTGGGAGCTTTGGCTGCTTGCCTCGCGGCTCACGCTCACGCTCGAACAGGGCATCGCCACGGCCGAGCCCGCCGTGCTTGCGCGGTACGCGTTCACCCTGGCGCAGAGCTTCAACAACTTCTACCACCGCCACAATATTTTGAAGGAAACCGACCCGCTGCGCCGCGCGCTGCTATTGGCGACGGCCGCCGTGGCCCGCCGCGAGCTCGGGCGCGTGCTCGGCTGGCTCGGCATCACCATTCCGGAGGTTATGTAGGAGCGTCTCGGACGGGAGTTAAGGGACTTGGTTGCCGCTTGTGGGTCCTGCCGCTGCCAGAACACGGTAGCGGTTCGATCCTCCGTCGGGCGCCAGCACCACATAGCTCGCCACTTTGGGCACAAGTTCGATGGTAAGGGTTTGCCACTCAAAGGTGGCCGGCGCCGTTGCTCCCTGCGGCGAACGGTAGAGCACCTCGGCCGTGGGCAGATCGCGCCGCAGCCGCTTGCCGGGATCGCCGGGCTGGCGCCCCGTGGCGAAGAGGCTGTAAGTCCCGCATCCTGGCCGCAGCGCGCTACTCCAGACCAGCCGCCCTGGGCTCGCGGCGAAGGCGGCCGGCTCCGGCGTGCTGCAGGAACCGCCGGCGAGGCTCACGATCGGCACGACCTCTGCCCGCGTGGATGTAAACCGCTCTAGGGTCTCGGGCGAGGCAAAACCTTCGCTTGCGTCCGGCAGCAAGAAAACTACCGCGTGGCGCTCGGCGGTAAGTTGGTCGACCAGGCTGCGCGACAAGGCCCACTGCGTCTGCTGCGCTGCCAACGTTTGGGCCCCGAAGAGCGTGGGAAGTGCCGTGAGCCCTTCTATGGCCATCACGATCAGCGCGCCACAAGCTGCCCAGCGCACCGGGACAGTAAGGCCGGGTGTCGTGCCGAGGGCGCCCAGTAGCAAAAAGAGTAGCGGAAAGGCGGAGGCACCGAAGCGCTGTCCCAAGCCCAAGGTGACCGGTAGGCACAAGCTGCCGAGCAGAAAAATCAACAGGGTTCGGCGGCTATCCCAGGTTTGGACCTCGGCCATATTGCCGTGTGCCGGCCGGTGACGCCCTAGCCACACAAGGAGCGAGCCGAGAAGACCCCAAAGCAGCACGCTCAGAAGCAAAGAAGCGAGGTTGTGGAGGGAGCGCTCGAAGATATGCTGCTCGCCGGGGAGCATGTAGGGCCATTGCGTAAGGCCAAGAACTACATTGCGCAGTAGGACTTTGGCGGAAAAGCCCGCAAGTACGTACACACCCGTGGCGCCTCGAAAGTCCGCCCAGCGCAGCCCATAGACCAGCAGGAGCGGCACCAGAAACAGCGTGGCTTTGAAGCCTCGCCGCGGGCTGAGCGGCGCTTGGCCGTTTGTGAGCAGACTCAGGAAGGCTGCCGGGGCGACGTAATATGCGGTCTCCTTGGACAGCACTGCCAGCAGGCAAAAAATCCAAGCGGTGCCAAGCCGGCCCTGGAGGAGGCAAAACGCACAGCACAGCGCCCAAAGCGCCCCCAGATAGTCAAATGCGAACGAGGGGCGGTAGAGCACATGGTAGGTGTAGGCGGGCGAAGTCAGGGTCGCACACACCACCAAGGCCGAAAGCCAGCCCGGCAAGCGCAGCACCTGCCGCGCAAGCGCAAAGGCCATTGCGACCAGCGCGGCGGCGATCAGGTAATTCGCCAGCAGATACGCGCTCCATACTCTGCCGAACACCACCGAGCTCAGGGCGTATACGGCGTTGTCCATGGGCCGCAGGAACTCCGAGTACCGCAAGGCCAAGTCCGGATAAGGGTGAAAGTAGTCGGCAAAGCCGCGGGTAAACCACTCGGCCGGGTGCGCGTGGAAGAAGCGCGCAGAATGCACCAGAAGGGCGAAATCGTCGCCGGAGAGGAAGTAGGCCGTACGGACGTGGATCTGCCAGAACCACAGCTGGCCGCCAAAGACCAGGCACCCGATCAGAAGCGCCCAGGGCAGGGTTGACCGAGGCACTCGAACGGTCGCGCTAAGCGACAAACGGTGTCTGTTCTTTCGCATTGGGCCCATGCCGATCGATCATGGTGAGACTAACGACCATAGCCTCGCACCCACTCCGTGAGGCTGCGCACGCCGATCCCGCTCGGTCCTTTGCTTTGCCACGGCTTTTCCGTGTCCAGCCAAGCTGTACCCGCGATGTCGAGGTGGATCCAGGGCGTGTCGCCGACGAACTCCTTCAAGAACATCGCCGCGGTGATCGACCCACCGTAGCGCGAGTTGCCGGTGTTGGCGATGTCGGCGATGCCGCTCTTGATCTGGTCGCGGTAGTCGTCAGTGCAGGGCAAGCGCCAAAACTTTTCGCCGCTTGTCAAAAGCGCGTCCAGAAAGTGCTGCCAGGTGGCGTCATCGTTGGTGAAGAGCCCCGCGTTGAGCTGCCCAAGGGCCACGCTAACGGCGCCGGTCAAGGTAGCCGCGTCAATCAACCGGGTGGCCCCGAGCTGTTGCGCATAGTGCAACCCGTCAGCCAGCACCAGACGGCCTTCGGCATCGGTGTTGAGCACCTCAATGGTCTTGCCCGACATGGCCGTGAGCACGTCGCCCGGCTTGTAGGCGCGCCCGCCGGGCATGTTTTCCGCCGCGCAGCAGACGCACACAACGCGCACTGCGGGCTTGAGTTGCGCCACGGCACGCATGGCGCCCAGCATGGCCGCGGCCCCGGCCATGTCGTACTTCATCTTGTCCATGTTGTCGGCCGGCTTGATGGAGATGCCGCCGGTGTCAAAGGTGATTCCCTTGCCGACCAGCCCAATCACCGGCGTGCCCTCGGGCGGCGTGGTCGCCGGTTCATAGTGCAACACGATCAGGGCGGGCGGCTCCGCCGAGCCCTGGGCCACGGCGAGAAAAGCGCCCATGCCCAGCTCGCGCAATTTGTCTGTCGAGCCGATCTCGCACCCCAGCCCCACCTCTGCGGCCAGGGCCGCGGCGCGCCGCGCGAGCTCGGTGGGCGTGAGGAGGTTGCCGGGCTCATTGACCAGCGTGCGCGCGAAGTTCTGTGCTTCGCCCACGACGCCACCTTCGGCAAAGCCGGCCTGCATCTCGGTTTGCATCTTCGGGTCGTTTTCGATACCGAGCACTGTGAGATCGTCCAGGGTGGTGTCTTTGCGATCGGAGCGGTAAAAATCGATGTCGAAGTCGGCTACCAGGGCGCCCTCGACCAGCGCCCGCGCGGTCAGCTCGCAGGGCAGCGTGTCCAGGTGCTCATCGGCCAGCGCGCGGTCTTCGGGAAAGCTGAGGGCCAGCTCGCGCAGCCCGCGCGCCTTGGCAAAGCGCACCGCGGCGCCCGCGCCCTTGCGCACCTCGTGCGGGGTCACCGCTTTGGCTTTGCCCAGACCGATGACGATCAGCCGCTGAGCCGCGGTGTTCGCCGGACCATGCAAAAGCAGCGTTTCGCCGAGCGCGGCTTTGAACTCGCCGGTTGAAAGCCAGGGCGCGGCGGCGTCGGCCAGCGCATCCGAGGTGGTGAGTAAGGCGGGCGAAGGGTCGGCCCCAGCCCCGGTGGCGATGTCCACGGCAAAAACCGCGAGCAGGGGAGCGGCGAACCCAGCCGGATCCTGAAAAAGAAGCTTGCGAGTCACATGCTGATACTACCAAGGCGCAAGCGAGGGAAAACGATTACATTGCAGGGCAAAAGTAACCAGCTCGTCGGAAGTTTGCCCTTAGCGGCGCTGCGAGCGGGCGATGGCGGCCTTGGCGTCACGGTCGGCTTCCTTTTTGCGCTCCGTGGCGCGCTTATCCCAGTCCTGTTTGCCCTTGGCGAGGGCCATCTCGCACTTCACCCGGCCATGCTTAAAGTACAACCGCACCGGGATCAGGGTGTAGCCCTTTTGCTTGGTGAGGGAACCGAGCCGCAGCAGTTCGCGCTTGTGCAGCAGCAGCTTGCGGGTGCGCAGCTCTTCATGGTTCATGGCATTACCATGCGAAAAGCTGCCGATATGGGCGTTTAAGAGGAAGCACTCGCCATCCTTCATGAGACCGTAAGCGTCCTTCAGGTTGGCTTTGCCTTCACGAATGCTTTTGACCTCGGTGCCGCGCAGGGCGACGCCGGCCTCGAAGCGGTCCTCTAGAAAGTAATTAAAACTGGCCGAGCGATTGAAGGCAGCGTCGCGCGCGCCAGTGGCGACCGGATCGCGGTCTTTGGCCTTCACCGGCGCGGCTTTGGTTTGCGTGGGGA
>CAXTTZ010000049.1:0-15668 GCA_964247325.1 uncultured Acidobacteriaceae bacterium
GCAGTGGCGGGCGCTGGTGACTGATGAGGGCGCGGCGTTTGATCGCGAGATGACCATCGATGCCGCCGAGTTGGCGCCGCGGGTGACCTGGGGCACATCGCCGGGCATGGTGACGAGCATTGAAAGCACGGTTCCCGCGCCCGAGGATGCGCTCAGCGAGGCGGATCGCAAGAGCTTCGCTCGGGCGCTGGAGTACATGGGGCTTGAGCCTGGGACGAGGCTGGAGGAGGTCGCCGTGGACGCGGTGTTTTTGGGCTCGTGCACGAATGCGCGCATTGAGGATCTGCGCGCGGCGGCCGGCGTAGTGCGCGGGCATCGGGTCGCCACGACGGTGCGTGCAATGGTGGTGCCGGGGTCGCAGGTGGTGAAGCGGCAGGCGGAGGAAGAGGGTTTGGATGCGGTATTCAAGGCGGCAGGATTTGAGTGGCGCGAGCCGGGATGCTCGATGTGCCTGGGGATGAACCCGGATATTTTGCAGCCGGGCGAGCGCTGTGCGTCAACGAGCAACCGGAACTTTGAGGGGCGGCAGGGCCGTGGAGGGCGCACGCATCTGCTATCGCCGGTGATGGCGGCGGCGGCGGCGATTACGGGGTACTTGACCGATGTGCGGAGGTGGCCGCGGCAGACCGACAGCGCAGCCGCGGAGTTTTCGATGGACCAGGTGCTGGTGGAAGGGGGTTCGCGCTAGATGGAGCCGATCAGGGTATTGACCTCGACTGCTGTGCCGTTGCCGTTGCCGAACATCGACACGGACCAGATTATTCCGAAGCAGTTTTTAAAGCGGATTGAGCGCACGGGCTACGAAGATTTTTTGTTTTATGACTGGCGCTATGAGTTGGACACGCCGGATCACGTGGCCGAGCGCAAGGAGTTTGTGCTGAACCGGCCGGAGTATAAAGGTTCCCAGATTTTAATTACGGAGAAGAACTTCGGCTGTGGGTCGTCGCGCGAGCATGCGGCATGGGCGCTGTTTCAGTATGGATTTCGCGCGGTGATTGCGCCGAGCTTTGCGGACATCTTCTTTTCCAACGCGGGCAAGAATGGCATCGTGCTGGTGCGGCTTGCGGAGGAGGAGGTGGAGCTGCTGTTGCGGCGATGCACGACGGATCCAGCGCACAGGATTACGGTTGACCTCGAGGCGCAGACGGTAACGGATGCGCTTGGGTTTGCAGCGAGCTTCGCGATCGATCCGTTTCGCAAGGAGTGCCTGCTGCACGGGTTGGATGACATCGGCTTGACGCTGCGCCATGCAGACGAGCTCTCGCGCTTTGAGACCCAGCACGATAATGAGTTTTGGCTCGCACCGAAGGCAAAGGCGGCAGCATGAGCGACGTTCCTGGAAAGAAGTACTCGGCAGTGTTGACTGAAGGACCGTCACGAGCGGCGGCGCGCAGCTATCTGCGTGGCGTGGGCTTCAGCAAGGAGGACCTGCACAAGCCGATCATCGGCATTGCGAACACGTGGACCGAGATTGGGCCGTGCAACTTCCATTTACGGCAGGTGGCCGAGGCCGTGAAGCAAGGCATCCGCGAGGCTGGCGGCACCCCGATGGAGTTCAACACGGTGACCATTTCAGACGGCATCACGATGGGCACCGAGGGGATGAAGGCGTCGCTGATTTCGCGTGAGGTGATTGCGGATTCCATTGAACTAGTAACGCGCGGCAATAGCTTTGATGGGCTCGTGTGCATCGCGGGCTGCGATAAGAACATGCCGGCAGCGATGATGGCGCTGGCGCGGTTGGATGTGCCGGGCATGATGTTGTATGGCGGCAGCATCGCGCCGGGGCTCTTGCCGCAGCCCGACGGCAGCACCAAAGAGATCACGATCTTGCAGGTGTTTGAGGCGATTGGATCGCATGCGGCGGGCAAGATTGATGATGCGCAGCTGGAAGCGGTGGAGGCCGCGGCGTGCCCGGGGCCGGGCGCGTGCGGCGGGCAGTTTACGGCCAACACGATGGCCATGGCAGGGGAGTTTTTGGGCATCTCGCCGATGCAGATCACCGGCGTGCCGGCAATGTCGAAGGACAAGCACGAGGCCTCGCGCGAGGCAGGGCGCTGCGTGATGGAGTTGGTGCGCAAGGGCATTACGCCGCGTCATATTTTGACGCGCGCGGCGCTCGAGAACGCGATCGCGGCGGTGTGCGCGTCGGGTGGATCGACCAATGCGGTGCTGCATATACTGGCGATCGCGCATGAGCTGGACATCCCGCTGACGATGGAGGACTTCGATCGTATCTCCGAACAGACGCCGTTTATTTGCGACCTTTCGCCGGGGGGCAAGTATGCGGCGAAGGATTACCAGGAGGCGGGCGGATCGCGCGTGTTGGCGCAGCGCTTGCTGGAACGCGGGCAGCTGCAGGATGGGCTGACGGTGACGGGCAAGCGCCTGCATGAGGAGACGCAGCTTGCGGAAGAAACGCCGGGGCAGGATGTGATCCATACGTGGGCTGCCCCGCTGAAGCAGACGGGTGGTTTGGTGATCCTGCGTGGCAACCTGGCGCCGGAAGGATGCGTGGTGAAGGTAGCCGGGCATGAGCGCCTCCATCACACCGGGCCGGCGCGGGTGTTTGATTCGGAGGACGCGTGCTTCCATGCGGTGCAGGCGGGTGAGATCAAGCCGAACGATGTTTGCGTGATCCGCTATGAGGGGCCGCGTGGTGGGCCGGGCATGCGCGAAATGCTGGCGGTCACGGCGGCGATCAAGGGCATACCGGAGTTGAGCGAGACGGTAGCGCTGTTGACCGATGGTCGGTTTAGCGGTGCAACCCGTGGTCTCATGGCCGGGCATGTGGCGCCAGAGGCGCAGCTGGGTGGGCCGATTGCGGCGGTGCGTGAGGGCGATACGATCACCTTCGACATCCCGGGGCGGAAGCTGACGTTGGGCGTTAGCGAGGAGGAGATTGCGGCGCGGTTGCGGGAGTTCAGAGCGCCGGAGGCGCGGTATAAGCGTGGAGTGTTTGCGAAGTATGCGGCGAGTGTGGGGAACGCGAGCGAAGGGGCAGTGACGATGTAAAGGTGAGTAGTTTTCAGAAGGCAAGCGCTGAGCGCTAAAAGCGCGATCACATAACAGCCTAGGCCGAAGGCCTAGGTCGCATGCAGCCGAGATCTAGGGCTGAAAGCCCGGCACAAGACCACGTCAGTCCCAAACGTATCGTTCATCGAAGGGCACATGATATTTCGTAAGCAGCGCGCGCAATTCGTCCTGAAACCCACGTTGGGCGTGGTGAGTTTTTTGTGCGTCGATATAGCGAATCAGCGCGTCAAGGTCGGTCGGGCCTACGGAAAACAATGCATACCCGCGTTGCCATGCGAAGCGGGAAACGCCGTGAGCCTTCATCCAAACGGAAGAAGAGGTCTTGAGCTTCGAAACCAGGTCCGCCATTGCAAGCGTCGTAGCGACCCGAACGGCAAGGTGAACATGATCGGCAACACCACCGGCGCGGAAGCATTCCCAGCCGAGCTTGCGCGCGGTGCCGGCGAGGTAGGCATGCAGGTTGGGAGTAAGGTCATCCGAGATGAGCGGCCTGCGGTCTTTGGTGCTGAAGATGATGTGCACGAGGTTGAGGCTCAGCGTCTGCGGCATGGGCTGGTCGATGTGTCGGGCCTTCAGCCCTTTGCTCTTTGTAGGATACCTGCCCTAGGCCTTCGGCCTAGGCTGTTATGTAGGCGGGCCTACGGCCCTCAGACTATGGCCTACTCAAAGTTCTGCCGCCAGTTCGGGAACAAGTCAGCCTAAGCGAACGAGAGTACTTGGCGCTCTAATTTTGAATGCAATGTAGTTCAGGCGAAAGCGAAGATCGAGGCTTTATGAACAACACACACCCCACACTCACCGGAGCTGAAATCCTTTGGGCCTCGCTTGCTGGTGAGGGCACGACAACTGTCTTTGGCTACCCCGGCGGCGCGGTTCTGCCCATCTACGACGCCCTGCGCAAGTTCCCCACGATCCACCACGTCCTGGTGCGGCATGAGCAGGGCGCGGCGCACATGGCCGATGGCTATGCGCGGGCTTCGGGTCGGGTGGGCGTGTGCTTGGCGACTTCGGGGCCCGGCGCGACCAACCTGGTGACCGGGCTAGCGACGGCGATGCTGGATTCGGTGCCGGTGGTGGCGATTACAGGGCAGGTGTCGTCAAAGGTGCTGGGCACGGATGCATTTCAAGAGATCGACATCACGGGCATCACGCTGCCGATCACCAAGCATAATTTTTTGGTGACGCGCGCCGAGGACATCGCGCCGACGGTGCGTGAGGCCTTTCAGATCGCGCGTTCGGGGCGCCCTGGGCCGGTGCTGGTGGACATCACCAAGGACGCGCAGCAGGCGACAGCGGTGTTTGACTTTGCCATGTCGAAGCCGCGGGCGGTGCGACCGCACCCGATGCTGCGTGCGGGCAGCGCGGCGCTGGAGCAGGCAGCGGCTTTGATCGAAGCGGCGCGGAGGCCGGTGATCTTAGCCGGGCATGGCGTGGTGGAGTCGGGCGCCGAGACCGAGGTGTTGCGCTTCGCCGAGGCACGGCAGATCCCCATTGCGAGCACGCTGCTGGGGCTGGGCGCGATCCCGGCGGGGCATCCGTTGTCGCTGGGCATGATGGGCATGCACGGCGAGTCGTGGGTGAACCATGCGATCCAGGAAGCCGATCTGCTGCTGGCCTTTGGGATGCGGTTTGATGATCGCGTGACGGGCAACTTGCAGCACTATGCGCCGGGCGCGAAGAAGATTCATGTGGAGATCGATCCGGCGGAGATCAACAAGAATGTGCGCGTGGATGTGGCGTTGATCGGGGACTTGAAGGCGGTGCTGGAGCAGCTGGGGCCAAGGGTGCCGGTGGCGCACAACCCGGAGTGGCTGCGGCAGATCAGCGCCGGCAAAGGCGAGGTGGCGGTGCGCGATATTGTGAATCTGCCGGACAACGGGCACCTATATGCAGCGCATGTGATTAACGACATTTGGCGGGCGGCACGCGATGCCGGGCGGTTGGAGCAGACGGTGATTGTGACCGATGTGGGCCAGCACCAGATGTGGGAAGCGCAGTACTTCAAGCACGAATCGCCGCGCTCGCTCGTGACCTCGGGCGGGCTGGGCACGATGGGATTCGCGCTGCCGGCAGCCATTGGCGCGAAGTTTGCGTGCCCGGAAAAGGATGTGTGGGTGATCGCGGGCGATGGCGGGTTTCAGATGACCGCGGCGGAGTTGTCGACGATTGTGCAGGAACAGTTGGCCATTAACATCGCGGTGATCAACAACGGCTATTTGGGCATGGTGCGGCAATGGCAAGAGGCATTTTATGAGAAGAATTATTCGGCCTCGCCGATCATGTCGCCGGACTTTGTGATGCTGGCGGCAGCGCATGGGATCGAGGGCACGACCGTGAGCGAACGTGCGCAGGTGATGCCAGCGCTCACGCGAGCGCGTTTGGGCAACAAGGCGTTTTTGATCAATTTCCAGGTGGAAAAAGAGGATGGGGTCTACCCCATGATCGCGCCAGGAGCGGCGTTGCACGAGATGGTGCGACGGCCGCGGGTGGATCCTCTGCTGGAGACGGCGGAGGAGGTGTAGCGCTCGCCGGTGGCGAGTTGCAGCGCTCAAAGCGTTTTCTACCAGCCTAGGTCGAAGGCCTACAGCCCGCTAACTCCACAGCCTTGTGAACGAAGAAGGAACCGATGCTCCATACCTTTGTAGCGCTAGTGCAGGACAAACCCGGTGTGTTGACGCGTGTGGCGTCGCTGTTTCGGCGGCTCAACATCAACATCGTTTCACTCACCGTAGGCGAAAGCGAGCGGGCCGATACCTCACGCATGACGATCGTCTGCGAAGCACCGGAGACCGCAGCGCATCGCATTCGGGCCTCGCTGTATAAGCTTGAAACGACGGTGGATGTGGATGAGGTGAACCGTGCTGAGGCGGTGGTGCGTGAGCTTTGCTTGATCAAGGTGGCGGCGGGGCCGGGCGCGCCTCATGGGGTGCATTCGCGGTCGCAGATCTTTGAGTTGGTGGATGTGTTTCGGGCCCGTGTGGTGGACCTCGCGCCGGAATCGATGATGTTGGAGATGACCGGGTCGGCTTCCAAGATCGAAGGTCTGCTGCAGGTTCTGCGTGAAAGCGGGTACGAGGTGCTGGAGGTGTCGCGCACAGGGCGCATGGCGATGCGGCGCGGGCACCATACAAGCCGCGTGCTGAAGGCGTTGGGCTCCAAGCCGCGCGACAGCTACGGCTCACCTGCCCCAGCGGGCGAGCTCGATCCGGATGCGCTATCGGAAGAGGAAACGATTCCCAATCAATTCGATGAGCATGAGGCTTAGGGCATGTTGTTTGAATCAATAACGCGCAACGCGTCGAAGCCATGGTACAGCCGACGTGGAATTTGGTCTGGTTTTATTCTTGGGGCCGTGTACGGGATTACGCTCCGTTTTTTGTTTGGACTTCCCTGGCACTTCAGCGCAGATACAGGCTGGGTGATGACGTTTGCGTTTCTGGTTCTCGGACCCGCTGTGGTTGGGTTTATCAGCGTAAGCGAGGCTGAAGCTAAGGATCGCACTTCCGCGGTTATGTGGATCTTTTCGCCATGGATACCCACGTTATTTGCATGTGGCTTGGCGATTTTGTTCAAGTTGGAAGGGGCAATTTGTCTGGTCTTTGCGATACCGATCACGCTAATTGGCGCGTCTTTGGGTGGCATTGCGGCAGGGCTGGTTACGCGAAGCCGAGATCCCGCGAGCCGCTCGACGCTGGTCTGCGTCGCTTGCATTCCCTTCGTCTTTGGTCCTGCGGAGGTTCTCCTCGTAGCACCTGTGCAGACACGGACGGTGCAAAGTGCGATCCTCATCCACGCGCCCGCGCCGGTTGTTTGGCTAAACATAGAACGCGTGCCACCGATTGCACCCAGCGAACTGCAAACGACGTGGGCACAGCGCATCGGGTTTCCGCGGCCCATCGAAGCAACGCTGTCGCATGAAGGTGTTGGGGGTGTGCGGCATGCACGGTTTGAGCGTGGCCTTGGTTTTTTTGAAACGGTAACAGCATGGTCGCCAGGAGATCGGCTAGCTTTTAGCATCCGTGCCGATACGACACATATACCGCCGACGACGCTGGATGAACATGTAAAGATCGGCGGCCGTTATTTCGATGTGCTCGATGGTGAATATCGTTTGGAACCGCAGCGGGATGGAAGTGTCATGCTGCATCTCACCAGTCATCAGCGGCTGTCTACTGATTTCAACGGCTATGCCGGCCTTTGGTCGGATGAGGTGATGCAAAGTTTGCAGACAAGTATTCTTACGGTAATCCGGCATCGCTGCGAACAGCAACCGGTTTCTCTTACACAACTGAGACAGTGAAAGGCATTATGGCAAAGACATATCACGATCAAGATGCAGATCTTTCCCTTATTCAAGGCAAGCGTGTGGCCGTCATTGGCTATGGGTCGCAGGGGCATGCGCATGCGCTGAACTTGAAGGACTCCGGGGTGGAGGTAAAGGTGGGGCTGCGGGCTGATTCGGTTTCGGCGCAGAAGGCGGCGCAGGCTGGGCTGGAGGTGGTCAGCGTGCCGGAGGCGGCGCGTTGGGCCGATGTGGTGATGGTGTTGGTGCCGGATCAGACAGCCGCCGCGGTGTACAAGGAGCTCGAGGCGGGGTTGCAGCAGGTGGGCGCGGATGGGCAGCCGAAGACGCTCATGTTCGCGCATGGCTTCAACATCCGCTTCCGCACAATTACCCCGCCGCCCAGCGTCGACGTATCGCTCGTCGCGCCCAAGGGGCCGGGGCATCGGGTGCGCGAGGTGTTCGCCGAGGGCGGCGGCATTCCGGCGCTGGTCGGGGTGGAACAGGACGCCAGCGGCAAAGCGCTGCAGGTCGCGCTGAGCTATGCCAAGGCGATTGGGGCGACGCGCGCCGGGGTGTTGGAGACCACGTTTACAGAAGAGACCGAGACCGACCTTTTCGGTGAGCAGGCGGTGCTTTGCGGCGGCACGGCGGCGCTGGTGAAGGCGGGGTTTGAGGTCTTGACCGAGGCGGGCTACCAGCCGGAGCTGGCGTACTTCGAGGTATTGCACGAGCTGAAGCTGATTGTGGACCTGCTGTATCGCGGCGGGCTGGAATACATGCGCTACTCCATCAGCGACACCGCCGAATGGGGCGACTACGTGGCCGGTCCACGCATCGTGACCCCCGCGGTGAAGGACGCCATGCGTGGCCTGCTCAAGGACATCCAGGACGGCAGCTTCGCCAAGCGCTTCATCGAAGATCAGAACAATGGGCGCAAGCAGTTCGAGCAGTTCCGCAATCAGGATCGTCAGCATCCAGTCGAAAAGGTTGGGGCAGAGCTGCGTGCGCAGATGCCGTTCCTCGGTCCCGTGAAGGTGGAAAACGGTACGGTGGTCAAGGTATAACGACCGGGCCCGCGGCCCAAGCAGGGGGAACGCGGGCCCGCGCGAATGGGGGGCCAAGAATGCCGCTTACGATCAGCATCGACGACCTGCTTCGCTGGAACGATGCTTCTGCCCAGCACTGGCAGAACTTCGCCACGGCTCATCCTGCCCTGCTTGAGCTGCCCTGCGACATTCGCGCAAGCGGCACTGTAGCTGTTCTGCTGAAGCACGTGGTGGCCGTAGAACTGCGATATGCCGAGCGGCTGTGTGATGAGCCGGAGACGCCCTATGAAGCGCTTCCTTCCGATCCCACAGCGGCACTCTTTGCTACGCATCAACATGCCATGCACAAGCTAAGGGCGTTGCTCGCAGAAGATCGTTTCGACTGGGATCAGCACCTTACGTTTACGACGATGAGTGCGGGCCGGCTCGAAGCGTCCCGGCGCGATGTGCTGTTGCATCTGCTCCTGCACAGCATGCGGCACTACGCCCAGCTCGCTACCCTGGTGCGTAGTCATGGCTTCAAGCCGGATTGGCCGATGGACTTTCTTTTCTTGAACGCCAAGCCCGCGGCTTCGGATTCCTAGCACCTATCTCCATCCAGTGTCATCGAACGTTGTATGGCAACAGCAACGGTGCTTCGTCTCCGGCATGGCTTTGGGCTCGACAACCTGCGCGTAGAGCAGGAAGAACTCGCGCAGCCCGGCCCCGGCCACGTGCATGTGCGCTTCCATGCGGGCTCGTTGAACTACCGCGACCTGATGATCGCCACGGGCCAGTACAACCCCAAGATGGAGCTGCCACGCATCCTCGGCTCCGATGCCGCAGGTGAGATCGTTAGCGTCGGTGAGGGTGTTACAGACCTGAAGCCCGGCGACCGCGTCGCGAGCCTGTTTTTCCAGGACTGGGAGGACGGCGAGGTGAGCCGTGACAAGGGGCGGAAGGCGCTAGGCGGACCGGTCGATGGCGTGTTCGCGACCGAGCGCACACTGCCGGAGACGGGGGTGATTCGCGTGCCGGACGGTTTGTCCTTTGCGCAAGCGGCGACGCTGCCCTGCGCGGCGCTGACGGCCTGGAACGCACTGCTGGAAAAAGGCAAGCTGCACGCGGGGCAGACGGTGTTGATCCTGGGCACGGGCGGGGTGTCGCTCTTTGGGCTGCAGTTTGCGAAGGCGCATGGGACGCGAGTGATCCTGACGAGTTCGTCGGACGAAAAGCTGACGCGCGGCCGCGAGTTGGGGGCGGACGAAACGATCAACTACCGCAGCACACCGGATTGGGATGCGGAGGTGCTGCGGCGGACTGGTGGGCGCGGTGTGGATCATGTGGTGGAAGTGGGCGGTTCGGGTACGATGGCGCGCTCATTAAACGCGGTGTGCCCAGGTGGGCATGTGTACCTGATCGGGGTGCTCGATGAGCCGGGCAAGGGTGTGGATGTGCTGCCGATTCTGCGCAAGTCGATCCATTTGAACGGCGTGTACGTTGGGAGCAAAGCGATGTTTGCGCGCATGAACGCGGCGCTGGCGGCCACGAGCTTGCAGCCGGTGATCGATCGCAGTTTTCCACTGGCGGCGGCGCAGGAGGCATTTGCATATCTGCGGAGTGGCAGCCACTTCGGCAAGATTGTGCTTACGTTGCCCTAGCCGTAGGCCGAGGGAACTTTTGCCGAGCGGATTGCGTAGAACGCAGCACGATGCTAGGACGCGCCCTTCTGTTTGCAATGCTCTTGTTGCGCCTGCCGGCGGCGGGGGCCACCCCCCCCCCCGCGCCCCGTAACGCGGGAGCGGTCATGGCGCGGGGGGGTGCCCACCCGGATGGCGCGGAAGCGGAGCGCGCGCCCGTTGTGTATACGCAGCATGCGCGCGTGCAGTCGCGCAAAGGCAAAAACGTAATGTGCGAGGAGATAACGGATACGCGCGTGACGCCGTTGCCCAAGGGTCAGCAACGGAGGCTGCTGAGCGTGGCCGGCCAGGTGCGTAACGGGAAACGGGTGATCCGGTATACAGGCTTGCCGATCGCCGGCGCACATGGCCCGGTGCATGGCGACGATGAGGGCGCAGGGGAGAGCGATCCTGAGATTGTGATCAATAATGGCGACAAGGTGATGGTGCGCGATACGGACGCGGGTGGGGCTCCTGTAGCGGTTGACGAATTGGACATCGACCTTGTCGAGGGCATGCGCACGACGTTTACCTCCAACAAGGACAGCAAAGACGGTGTGAATGCAGGGTTATTTCCGCTCACTTCGGAGCAGCAGAAGAGCTTGGCCTTCGAGTTGAAGGGCCGCGAAACTAAGAACGGGCACGACACGTTTCACCTTACGTTTCGCCCCAAGGAGAAGGATTACGGTTGGCGAGGTGAGGCGTGGATCGACGCGGCGGCGTTTCAGCCCGTGGTGCTGCGGACCGCGTTGAGCCGTAGCTTGCCGCTGGGGGTGAGGACGCTGCTCGGTACCAATCTGCCCGGTTTGGGGTTTACGGTGATCTATGCACCGCAGGCGGGCGAGGTATGGTTTCCGGCTAGCTTTGGGAGCGAATTTAAGCTTAAGGTGCTGTTCTTTTTTCGCCGTGACATGGTGGTGAGCGTAGAAAATCGTGGATTTGAGCGAACGCATGTGACCTCTACCCTGCACGGGGCGGGGATCGAGAATGGAACGGTGACGCCGGAGCCACAGCCGTAGTGTGAGCCGCATCCAACAGCCATGCTTGGGCGAAAGGGTATTGTGGGTGCGGGCCTGATGATGATGGCGAGTTCGACGCTAGGTGCACAAGGTACTGGCCTGACCACGTTGGCTCAACTGCGCGATCGGGCACGGCCGTTGCTGATCTTCGCTCCAGGGCCAGAGGATCCTCAGTTGGTAGCGCAGTTGCACCTGTTGAGGGACCACCCTGCGGCGGTGCAAGATCGAGATCTTGTGCCAGTGGCGCTTCCCTACCGCGGCGCCCAAGCGAGCGCGGCGCGGCTTTCGCCGGAGGAGGCCGAGGAGGTACGGCGGCGATTCCATGTCAAGCCGGGTGAGTTTGCGGTAGTTCTGATCGGCAAGGATGGCGGAGCAAAGCTGCGATCGGGTAAGCCGGTGTCGATAGAGGCGCTGAATGGCAAGATCGACGCGATGCCGATGCGCAAGGACGAGATGCGTTCTAAAGGGAGTCGATAGCGCAAAAGCAAACCGCCCCGAGAGGGGCGGTTTGTTGCCGTGCGTTGAAGCGAGTCGTTAGGCTGTGACTTCGACGCCGCGCCAAAAGGCGACCTTGTGCTTCACGCTGCGGGCGGCGGGCTTGGGCGCGGGATAGTACCAAGCGGCGTCCTGATTTTCTTGACCATCAACCAGAACGGTGAAGTAGCGTGCCAGGCCTTTGTGGGGGCAGGTGGAGCTCGTCGAGCTGGGCCGCAGAAAGGTGCGATTTACGCTCTTTTCGGGGAAGTACACGTTACCTTCAACGGTCTCGATGTCGTCGCTCTCCGCCAATACCTGGCCATTCCAAATTGCTTTCGCCATGCGCAGCCTCCAAAGATCTTTGATAGGTAAGCTTCAACACCGCGAGCGGCTTGTACTCGCTGTGAGTGAAGCTGTCAATACCATTTTGGCATAAGCTATGCTTTTTGGAAAGATTGATTTTGTGCCCTCTGAAAAGACATAGGTTTAGGCGACCTCGGCGACGGGGCGCGTGGCAGCGGGGTCGGGCCGGGCGAGTTCGCGGGGCACCTCAACCGGTTTGGGCGGTCCAATCAGGCGCTCAAAGTGACACTCGGGGCCGGCTGTGGGTTCGTCTAGGGCTTTGCCGCCCTTTTTGGGACGCCGCTTGGGCAGCCGGTCGACGTTGTTGGGGCAAACGAGGTAGGTACCTTCCCTATCTGCAAGCTCAAGCAGGTAGGGCGAGCGGCACTGCGGGCACGGACCGGCGACGAGCTTCTGATTGGTGGTGAAGTCGCACTTGGGGTAGCGTGTGCAGCCGTAGAAGGTGTCGCCGCGGCGGTTTTTGCGGGCCGCGACCTCGGCGCCGCACTTGGGGCACGGCACGTCGAGCAGATCCTGCTTGACATACTTGCACTTGGGGTAGCCGGAGCAGGCGACGAACTCGCCATACTGGCCTTCGCGCTGCAGCAGCGGCTTGCCGCACTTGGGGCAGGACTCCTCAAGCTGCACGGGGGGCTTCGATTGCTGCTTTTGGTTGAGCTTGCGGATGGTCTTGCATGGCGGGTCGTCGCTGTAGCCCGGGCAGCTCATGAAAGGGCCGAACGGGCCGTTTTTGAGCACCATGAGGCGGCCGCAGTTGTCGCAGAACTCTTCTTCCTGCTCGGTTTCTTGGGCTCCGGGGGAGCTAAGGTCGGGCTTGCCGGCAAAATTTTCTTTGGTGAAGTCGCAGGTTTGCGGCTCGACGATGAGCTTTTTGCCGCGGCGCGCACCTTCCTGCAGCGCATCGAGCAGCTCGCGCTTGTCGAGCACCTCGTGCGAGAACTCAGTAACGTCGTCATTGAGAGCTTTAACGATCATCGGAAAATTGTGGGCGCCCGTAACCTTTTTCACCGCGGCCCGGGGGTCTTTTTTGAGAGGGCCCAAGGCGACGGTGACCGGCTTCACTTTGGTGAAGTTGGAGCAGGAGTAGAAGCTGCCAAACTTACCCCACTTGAGCAGCAGGGGTGCGCCGCACTTTTCGCACAGCTGGTCGGTCTCTTTTTCCCAGGCCTTCACGTCTTCCATTTGCCTTTCGGCGACGTGGAGCTCTTGCTCGAGATGGCCGTAGAAGCCGTTGAGCAGGTCGGTCCAGCGCCGGCCACCACCTTCTACCTCGTCGAGCTCGCCTTCGAGCGTGGCGGTGTAGCCGGGCTCGAAGATGTAGGGGAAGTTTTTGACAAGCAGTTCGGTAGTGACCATGCCGATCTCGGTGGGAACCAGCTTTTGCGCAATCTTCTTCACATAGTCGCGCTCTTGGATGGTGTTGATGATCGATGCATAGGTCGAAGGACGACCGATGCCCTTCTCTTCGAGCGCCTTGACCAGGCTGGCCTCATTGAAGCGCGGAGGCGGTTGGGTGAACTTTTGTTGCGGATCGAGACGACGCAGCGCAAGCGCTTGCTGTTCGCGCAGGTCCGGCAAGCGACGATCGGCAGAACCTTCCTCCGAGGTCGCGTCTTTGGCAGTCTCCACGGCGCTCTCACCCTCAGCGCTGGCGGCGGTCAGTTTTTCTTCCGTAGCGGCTGCTTCCGCGTTGGCTTTGCTATCGCGCTTTGCCCTGGCGGCCTTGTCCTGCTCTTCAAAATAGAGATAGCCGGCGAACTTGAGCACGCTTCCCGTGGTGCGGAAATCGTAGCTCATATCGGCCTTGGCCTCGATGTCGACCGTGGTCTGGTCGAAGAGGGCGGGCGTCATTTGGCTGCTTACGGCGCGCTCCCAGATGAGTTTGTACAGCCGAAACTGCTCATCACTGACAAAGCGGCGCACGAACTCCGGGGTGTACTGCACGTTGGTCGGCCGGATCGCCTCATGGGCATCTTGCGCGTCCTGCTTGGAGCTGTACGTGTTGGGCTGGGTGGGTAAAAAGAGCTCGCCGCACTGCTTGCGAACGAACTCGCGCATGGCCTCCACGGCATCGGGGCTCATGCGGGTGGAATCGGTACGCATGTAGGTAATCAGTCCGACGGTGCCCTCGGCCCCGAGTTCGACGCCCTCGTATAACCGCTGCGCGACGCCCATAGTGCGGCGCACGTTGAAGCCAAGCCGGCCGGCGGCTTGCTGCTGCAGCTGGCTGGTGGTGAAGGGCGCTTTGGGGTTCTGCTTGCGTTCGCGGCGGGTGACCGAACGCACGCGCCAAGCCGCGCGCTGAAGCTGCGGCAGCACCTCATCAATGGCAGCTTGGTCGGGCAGGGCGTTAGGGATGAACTTGCTTTCGGCGGCGCGGTCGCCTACGCGCAAGGGCTGGCCGCTGACGCCCGTCATGCGGGCGGTGAACTCGGTATTGGTGTCGCCCGCGGCGAGGAAAGCGTCGATGTTCCAATACTCTGTCGACGGAAAGGCGTTGATCTCGCGTTCTCGTTCGACGATGAGGCGCAGGGCGACCGTCTGCACACGGCCTGCGCTTAAGCCGCGTTTTACCTTATCCCAAAGCAGCGGGGAGATTTGGTAGCCGACGAGGCGGTCGAGCACACGGCGGGTTTGTTGCGCGTCGACAAGGTTGTCGTTGACATCGCGGGTGCGCTCGAAGGCTGCCTTGACCGCTTTTTTGGTGATCTCGTTGAACGTGACGCGGCGCAGCTTGGTTTTGTCCTTCATGGCCGGCAGCAGCTGCATCTTGAGGTGCGCGGCGATCGCCTCGCCTTCGCGGTCCGGATCGGGCGCGAGAAAGACGGCGTCGCTTTTGGCGGCAAGCTTTTTCAGGCGATCGACGACCTTTTCTTTGCCGGGCGAGACGATCAGCGTCGGCTCAAAGGTGCGCCGCTTCAGCTCCACCCCGATGTCATTCTTGGGGAGGTCCATAATGTGGCCAATAGAGGCCTCCACCACGTAGTCGCTGCCGAGATATTTGTTGATTGTCTTGGCCTTGGCCGGCGATTCGACAATCACGAGATTCTTTGCCATTCCTACACCTAACCCTCAGGTTCGAGCCGCCGGTCGGGCGGTGCGGAGCCTGCGTCCGTCCGTAGCCTGCAAACTAACACGGTTTGCCAGAAGCGCGTCACTTGGTTAGCCCAGTTTGCGTTTGCCGCTTTGGTCCCTGTGCCCCGATGTTGATGTCCCGACAAAAGCGCATGGACCGGCGGCGCGTTTTGGCGTCGTGTTCGGCGGCACGTCCAGACTATAGACGCAGCAGAGCGCGCTTGGTTCCAAGCCGAGGGGTGCGGGCCGCATCCGGCATGGTTACTGGGAGCTTGATTACTGCGGGCGCAGGTGGAGCGCGCGGGTGTGGGTCGCCGAGCGCAGCTCAGGGACGGCACCGTCGTTGACCACGACCTCGGTAGGGGGCGCTTCGACCAGCACGCGCTGTGTGGCGGTGCCCCGGCCCGGGATGCGGAGGCGCTGCGTTGTGCTGAAGCTGCCGGAGCGGACGATGAGGGGCACCTCGGCGGTCGCGCCGCCTTCGTTCTTGACCGTGACCGCCACGAGCCAGCCGGTGGAATGGCCGGGGTTGGCCGGGGTTTGGCTGGTAGCGACGTCGGCGATAGAAAGGTCGGGCAGGCCGGGGTCGTGGAGCACCCAATCGGCGAAGAACCAGGCGAGGTCTTTGCCGCTGAGCTTTTCGAGCAGGCGCTCGAACGCGACGGCTTGCGCGGTGGGCGAGGCCGCGACTCCCTGCGGAGGGGGTTGC
>CAXTTZ010000050.1:0-15630 GCA_964247325.1 uncultured Acidobacteriaceae bacterium
CCCCCAAACCTCGCTTCCAGCGCCGTTACGACCGCGGCTGGCCCAGCGTCGATCGCGCCGCGCGCCATGCCTGCTTCGTGCACTAGCACCTCAATCAGCCGGCGCCGCGCGGCTTCGGTCGCCGCTCCGGTGCTGCCGGCCTTTTCGTAAAGATCGCCCATGCTCACCGCAAACTCCACTGGTGACGAGCGCGGCACCGCGACCGGCAGCCGCACCGGTCCGCGCCGCCGGCTAAACGAAAACACAAGCAGCCCAAACACCAGCGCCGCCTGACCCAGCAGCCAAAGCAGGGGCAGACCCCGCGCCGCGCTCCACTTCGAGCGCACCCCTTGCTGCAGGGACTCGTCGAACAGCAACCGCCGGCCCTCTCCCAAGCTGGCCAGCAACAGGCGCAGATCCCCCTCGTTCTTCAGCTCCGCGTTGGTCGCTGGCACGGCTGAGCTCCACCAAATCGCCTCGCCGCGTCCCACTGGCAGCCGCACCACCACTGCGTCCGGACCGCAACGGTGTTCCACCCGCGAAACGGCTGGGTCGCCCGTCCAGCGATCACTGTCGCGCAGCTCGACCGGGCCCGATGCCGCGAGCGCGCCAGGTCCCTCTGGCTGCGTGGTGCAAAGCGACTCTAACCTCCGTCCGCTGGCCGTCGCTCCCCCGGGCAGCAGCAGCGCCCCTTCCGCGCCGGTGGTCACCACGCGTCCACCACGCTCTAAAAAGCTGTGCAAGGCCGCCGCCAAGCGCTCCTTATCCAACGAGGTGTACCCCGGCGCCAACACCACCAAGGTCGTATGGGCCGCATCGACCGAGCCCAACTCATCCCACGGTTCCTCCCACCGCGCCACGGGCTGGCCCAGGTGCTCCAGGGTGAGATAGGCTGCCTTTGTGCCTCCAGGCCCCGTGTTCCAACTGGAAGGCCGCGGATCGTTGCTCGCCGTGGCCGGCGCCAAAAGGGCGAGCACCGCGATCAGCAGAACAAGGATGCCGCCTAAGCTCAGCACAAGCGCACGGTCCCGCTTGCCCTCCGCAGCTACGCTCGCCCAGCGGCTCATGCGCCCTCCGCCGCGGGCCGGGCAGGGGACACCCTGGCCTTTTCCGAACCTTCGCGCAAATCTGAATGGGTCAACGCGTCATAGCGGGCCTGCGCTTCGTGAAAATCCCGCTCCTCGGCCTCCTCACTCCCGTACCAGACCCTTTCCAGGCTGCGCGTTAGCCCGCGCAGTGCCGCTTCGGCCGCCGAGCCGCGGCCCAAAAGCCGCAGATACTCTCGCGGGGTGCGCGCGGCGTCCGTCTTCCAAGCGCGCCGGGCCTCCAGACGCGCAATGGCCGCCCAGTACAGAGCGTGCACTGCCTCGCGCCAGGCTCCGCGCGCTGCTTCCTCCCGGGCCAGCCGCTCCCAATCTTCAGCGTGAGTCCGCTCCGCGCGGGCACGTGCAGCTTCACTGCCTAAAGAAACGCGCAAGGCCTGCCGCGCTAGGTTCTGCCGCACAAAGTACAACAGACCAGCCGTTACCAGCAGAAAACAGCCCCATGCCAGGGCCGGCGCAATCCAGGGCGCCTGTGCTCCCAGCATTCCTAGGCCCACGAACGCCCGCAAGAACCAGTCCTGCACGCGTGCTATCTGCCGGTCCAACCACGTGGTACCGGCAGAGGCGGCCCGGAACTCGTCCCGAGCCAACACGCTCGTCGCCGTGGCCCGTGCCGCCGCAAACTCGCCTGCGCTGATCGCCGTTGCCCCCCGGCTTTGCTGAAGCAGCTCGTCCAGCTGACGACGCGCAGCCCCCAGTTCCATGGCGCGCTGCGCGTTGGGCTGCGCCTTTGCCCGCTCTACGACCTCGGAGAACCACTGCCAATGTACCGCGAACTCCCGCCCTGCTCCGCTGACGCGCTCTTCGGGCGGCGACTTCCCTGGCACACAGGCCTCTGCCGACTCGCTACAAGCGTTCAACATCTGCTGTGCAGCCGCGATCTGCCCCTCAAAGGTCGCCTGCGACACCGGCGGGCTCGCCGCGAAGGCGGCCACCGGCATGCACGCAAACCACGCCCACAGCGTTAAATACCAGCATCCGCTTCGCTTCCAACGCTGTTCAGCCAAGCTGCGCCTGCTCGCTCACGGGCAATGCCCCACCCGCGCCAGGAGCTTCAAATGTACCCGCCGCTGCCCGATGCGCCCCGCTCCGCGCCAACAGCAGATCAAGATCAAAGGCCTCCTTACGCACGCGCTGATCCAGGTACACGAGCGTCACGCCAATCAGCGCGACTGGCGCCACCACTGCTCCTCCCGCAAACGTCGCCAGCAACGCAATCCCTTGGAGAAGGTAGTGCCCCTGCTCCGGCGCCAGCATGACCAAAAACGTGGCCGGGGTTTGCAGGGCGCTCACCACGGTATACAGGCAGAAGGTGATCAGCCAAACGACGAAGATCCGGCCTTTGGCGCCCGCGGCTAAGACCTTGCTCCGCTTCATAGCAGCCCGGGTTGGCAACCCTTCCATCACCGCCGCCGGCACAGCCAAGCCGTTGCGGAGGTACAGCACAACCCCCGCCGGCATGCCGGCCAGCACACCCAGCAGTACCAGCAGGCCGCCCACAACAGGGAAAGCATACCCATGCCGCGCGCCCAATACACTCAGCACCAGGCCGGGCACCACGGCTAGGAGCGTAATCCACACAAAGCTTCCTACCTGCCAAAGCGCAATCGCAATCCAGCGATACCACCGCGGCATCACCGCTTGGAGCGACGCCTTTGCCGAAGCCTCTTTGCCCAGATAGATCCGGCTCAGCGCCAACGCAATCGCGGCGTGGATCACGGCCGACACCAGAAAGAACAGCAAGCCTCCGATCCAGCCGCTCAACTGCAGGGCCGCCAGCCCGTGCAGCCCCGCCATCGCCGCTGCCGGAGACTGGCCGTGGGTCTGCCTGGTGATGGCAATCTGCCGTCCAAACGCACGCACCATGCCCAGCGACACCGCTTGCATGCCTAACTGAATCGTCGCCGCAATGGCTCCCAGCGCCGCGAATAACCAAAAACGTGACCGGTACAGCGCGAAGGTGCGGTCCAGTACCTCGCCCAGCGACAAGGGCCGCAGCTCGTACGCCGCGTTGGCCGCCCCCGTGCTTGCCCAATCTCGCCCTAGCTCCTGCCCGGCCATCGATGCGGCTCCTTTCAGCCGTGCGCTTGCTTGGAGGCCATCCTAGCACCGGCTCCCCTGCGCTGGAACAAGGAAATGTATCCGACTTCAACTCACTCAGCCGCTCTTCAGAAAAAAGATGTACCGCTCCTGTTCGTGTGCACGCCACAGAAGTTGTAGATCCCGATCCCTACGCAGGCCGCATAGTGCTGAAAGGACATTCTTGCTCAGCGAAAAGGGTAGGGAACAAAGGGGCAGGAAGAAGCACATCGGGCCATTGCCGTTCGGATTAAACAAAAGTGAAGGAGGGAGCATGCACCAACGATCGGCTGGGCCGCGCCGCTGTTTGCGCGCCGTTTTGGCTTGCTTCCTGGTTCTACTTTGCGTCCGGTTTGGCTCCCTGGCACGAGCGCAAGGCCTATCGCCCGGCGGTCCGGTTGACTTTGGCAGCACCCCGGTCGGCACCGCAGCCGGCAAGATCAGCCTGAACTTTACCGCAGTCGTCACCACGACCATCTCCGGTGTGCAGGTCGTCACAGAGGGCGCCGCAAATGGCGACTTTACCTTGGTCGGTCAAAATTGCCTCGGCACCCAAGCGCCGCCGGCCACCTGCCTCATCACGCTCCAATTTCTTCCCACCGCGGTCGGGCTGCGCAAAGGCTGGCTTTCCGTCACCGATAGCACCGGTGCCGTGGTCAACAATGTTCCATTGCGAGGTGTGGGCATAGGGCCACTCCTTGTGCTCACCTCGCCGGTCACCGCGACCGCCACGAACCAAGCGCCCGGGCTCAGTCCGGCTAACTTCGTCCCCTCCGCCAGCGTGCGCGACGGCCACGGCAACCTATACTTCAACGATATCGCCAACAACCGCCTACTCCGCCAAGCCACGGACGGCACCGTCACCCAGCTTGCGACCCTGCATACCTCCAGCTTGTCCGCCTTGGCTATTAATGGCTATGGGACGCTTTTTGCCTCGTCACCAACCGAAGGCGCCGTGTACAGCCTCACGCCGTCCGCCAACGGCTACAGCCCGCCCGTGCGCCTGCTTACGCCCGGCGTCACGCTAGTCACGCCCACGGGGTTGGCGGTCGACGGCAGCGGCTATCTTTATCTCGCCGACGCCGGAAGCAACTCCATCGTGCGGCTCACGGCGGACGGCTCTTCAGCCGTCAACTTGACCTTATCCGGCCTCACGATGCCGCTCTTGCATCCGAACGGCCTGGCGCTCGCCGCCGCTCACATCCTCTTTGTTGCCGACAGCGGCAACCATCGCATCGTTCGCTTTTCGCTCATCAACGGACAAGCCGCTCCGTTCGCGCTTTCCGGCGCAACCCTTACGACGCCCACCGCCCTCGCCGTCAGCCCTTCCGATACGCTCACCGTGGCCGATACCGGTAATGCGCGCTTCGTTTCTGTTGCCGCCGATGGCACTACCGTTCCCCTCGCGCTCCCCGGCGTATCTGCCCTCGAACCCGCGGGTGTAGCGTTCACCCCCAACGGTGATGTTCTGCTCGCCGACGCCAGTGCGGGTCTCATTACCGTCGCGCGTTCCTCCGGAGCTTATACCTTCCCCACGACCACCGCCGTCGGCCGGCTTGATACCACCGACGGCTCTTATCCCATCAGCCTCAGCAACCAAGGCAATGCTGCTCTTCCCTTCAACTCCGGCAACCCTTCCCAAACCGGCACAGCGTTCAATCTGAACGCTGCCGGAACCACCTGCCCCGCCGCCGCTCCCCTCGCTGGGGACGCTAGCTGCACCTATGCCGTCTCATTCACGCCGCTGCACACCGGCCAAAACTCCTCTGTCGCCACATTCGCCGGCACAGGCGCAGCTGCCAATAGCTTGCACTTTGCGCTAAACGGTACCGGCATCTCGCAGCTTGATCACTTCCGTATTGTTGCCTCGCCTGCCTCGACCACGGTAGGAACCCCGGTCAGCTTCACCGTGACCGCCATCGATACCGGCGGCGACCCCTACATCACCTATCTTGGCCATATTGCGCTTTCAAGCACCGATTCCAGCGCGCAGCTGCTCGCCGGCGCGACGTACACGTTCACCGCTGCGGATGCGGGTACGCATACCTTTGCCGCCCCTGCCGCCGGCATCGTGTTCAACGCCCTGGGCACCTTTGTTGTCAAAGCAGCCGACGGTACCTACACCGGCGCCAGCAATGCCGTCCGGGTCTTGCCTAAGCCGGTTGCGGCCGTTGTCACGCTCACCTCCTCAGCGAACCCCGTTCTGGTGAACGGCTATGTTGCCCTAACTGCTAAAGTGACCGGCTCTGGTGGCACGCCGACCGGCTCTGTTCAGTTCCTCGATGGCACAACCGTCCTCGGCGCCGGCACGCTCATGAACGGCACTGCCACGCTCGTGGTGACCTTGAACCACTCAGGTGACCATGCCCTTTCAGCCGTTTACTCCGGTGATGCTGCCTTCCTAGGCGCGACCGGCACGGCCACGGAGACCGCCGTCGACTTCACCCTCGCGCTTGCGTCCGGGGCGAGCGGCGCAGCCACAGTACTCGCCGGCAAGCAAGCGACCTATGCCCTGACGATCACGCCGGTCGGCGCCGCCAAACTTCCGGCAGGTCTGACGCTTGCGCTGGCGGGCCTGCCCACGGGCGGCGTCGCTGCCTTTTCCCCGACCTTCATTGCGACCGGCTCTGCGGTCACACCGGTCCGCTTGAACGTCAGTACCGCTTCAGCATTTCCGGCCGTGCAACATGGGCCCAAGGCAAGGGTCCGTCGTGTGCAATCGGGTGCGCAATCGAACGCCCAACCGAACACTTGGCCACGCCAAAGATCTGCGACCCTAGCAGCTTTTTCGTTTCTGCTGCCCTTGGTGCTGCGACGCCGCCCTTTCCAACGTTCCCTCCGCCTGCTTACCTTGGCCTGCCTCGCCGTCGGCATGAGCGGTTGCGTGTCGGACGCCTCGAGCGGCTTTTACGCCGGCAACCCATCCACGAGCACATTGACCGTTACTGCCAGCAGCGGCTCGCTCACGCACACCCTCACGCTCACCCTGCAGGTCGAGTAGGCCTTATGCGTTTGCCCCTCCTTTCGCCGTTTCTCTTATGGCCGCTCCGGCCGGCGTTGTTGCTGCTGCTTTGGCTAGCCATCCTGGCGCTCGTTCCAGCTCACGCAAAGGCGCAGCATCCGATCGATTTCAGCTTGTCTTATCTTCAAGAGCGCACCAAATTTGTAGGCTCCGGCACGGACCCTTACTTTATGCTGCGCGGCGCCGACCTCGAACTCGGCTATGGTGTCCACGGTCGGTGGGGCGTGGCTGCCGCGGCTGCGGGGCTTTCAACCGTAAACCTCCGCGGATCGCTCGATGTCGAGCAGATCAGCCTTTCAGCTGGTCCGCGATACACCTGGAACTGGGGCCGAATCACGCCCACGGTCACCACGCGCCGGGGCGGTGTATTCGCTGAGGCCAGGGCCGGCTACGTTTTTGCCACCTCGGGCGCCTTTCCCGATCATGGCACGCTCCAAAACCAAGCCGCCGCATTCACCTATCTCGCTGGAGGCGGGCTGAACATTCACGTCAGCGAACGCTTCGACCTGCGGCTTTTGCAAGCCAGCTACGTGCGTTCACAGCTGCCGAACGGCGGGACCAACCGCCAAAACAGCGTCCGGCTCGGAGCCGGCGTCAACTGGCATTTCGGCCTGTAAGCACCATCTTCTGAAGCTGCCTCTGCAAGGGCAAGGCCCGGCGAACTATCCGTTTACAACGTTGCGCCCGCCACGCCGAGCAGCAAAATGCATCCTACTTCCTGGAATGAACCACCAAAACCCTCTCCCCGTGCTCGAAAAAATAGCGGGGAACCGTGTGTCTCCTCTAGCTTCCTTGCTCGAAACGGGGCAAAAACTGTTTTCGCAGCGCAAGCCGGAAGATCTGCAGCAAGCTGCGCTCGAAGGCGGACTTGCCTTATCCGGTGCCGCTTTTGGCGCCTTCTTCTCCGAAATGCCGCTTCGCTCAGAAGGCCGGTACGAGCCTACAGCCTATGCGGGTGCCTTTCTCAATCCGTTCCGTTCCCAAGAGGTGCAGCAGGCGCTCTGGCGCCAGCCCCCATTTTCGGCCGCTGCTCCCTCAGCGAAAGACCTGCCCGTAGCTTGCCTCATCGTTCGCTCTTCTGACCTCACCGTGGAACCAGGTTTCGCCCCAGCTACCCCGCCGGCCCCCGGCAGCACCATGGAGGCGCTCCGCAGCTACCTCGCCGTTCCGGTTTGCAGTTCCGCCGGCCATTTCTTCGGAGTCCTGGCCTATGGGCATGCTAACCCCGGCGCTTTTTTGCCCGAGGTGGAACCGCCTTTGGCTGCGGTAGCTGCCCAAACGGCGCTTGCACTAGAAAATCTTTCCTTGCGCGAACGGTTATCTTCGGAGATCGCAACTTCAGAAGCTGCACGCTCCGAGCAACGCATCGCCGACCGTCGTTTGGAACAAGCCCTCGAAGCCGGCAACCTCGGTACCTGGAGCTGGGAGATCGCCAGCGGTATGGTCGACCTAGACCAGCGCGCTGCCTCATTTTTTGGCCAACCACCGCACGTCCCAATCCCACGTAAGCAGCTAAGGACGCAAATCATGGAGGTCGAGCGAAGCCCCACGTCCCAAAATCCAGACATTTCGCAAGGTTTGCACGGCCACAGCAAGCCTTATCTCGCCGAGTACCGCATCCGTTCCTCAGACGGCACCCTGCGTTGGCTGCTCAGCCACGGCAACGCCACCTGCTCCCCGGATTCGGGAAAGGTCATTGGCATGGTCGGTACCTTGCAGGACATCACGTTTCGCAGGGTTCAAGAGGCGAGCCTGCGGCAAAGCGAAAAGCTCGCTGCCACGGGTCGGCTTGCTGCTTCGATCGCCCATGAGATCAACAATCCGCTTGAAGCGATCACCAATCTGATTTACCTCGCCAAAACGGACCCGCTCACCCCGCCCAGCGTGCAACGCCTGCTCGAGACCGCCGACAGCGAACTGGAGCGCGTATCCCACATCGCACAACAAACCTTAGGCTTTTACCGCGACACCACCAGGCCTATCACGGTCGATCTCAATCAGCTGCTACATGCCGTGGTCGACCTTTTCTCAAAGAAGCTTACCGGCAAGAAGCTGGCCTGCACGCTCGATCTTGAGCCGGGCCTCATGATGGTGGGGCTACAAGGCGAGCTGCGTCAGGTCATCTCCAACCTGCTCGTCAATGCAATCGATGCGTCTCCATCTGCGGGCGGGCGTATTCACATCCGCGGCCGACGCTGCTCGCACCGTGGCCAGCGCGGCGTCTCAGTCTTGATCGCCGACCAGGGCAGCGGCATCCCTGCCCATGTGCGGCATCGGCTTTTTTCTCCTTTCGTCACCACCAAGCAGAACTCCGGCACGGGCCTGGGCTTGTGGGTGACTCGCGGCATGATTGAAAAACATGGCGGCCATGTGCGCTTCCGTTCACGCACTGACGCCCCTTCCGGCACCATTTTCCGTCTTTATCTCCCTGAAAGCGGTGGCCCTGCCGCAATTGCTTCGCCAAGACCCGGCATTCTCCAGTAGACTTTTCCAGGAAAGCACTTCGCCGCTTCCCATGAACGCCGCCCGGCATGGTTTTGCAGTTTACTGCGCCTGGTCTGCCCGTTTTCGCCATAGCCGCTTGCAGCGCCACGGGGAAGCGAAGTGTTGCACACAGCATGAACCCTTACCTTTTGTTTTCCGACCATGACGGCACTGGGCCCGGTGCCAGCCGCAACGCCGGCCATGACGCTCCGACAAGATCGGCGGCGCCGCGCATCCTCGTCGTCGACGACGAGGTTCTCATCGCAGACACCATCGTTCAAATCCTGAATCGCAACGGCTTCATCGCCGAGGTCGCCTACTCCGGCCTCGAGGCTATCGAGCTCGCCAAGCGGCACTGCCCGGAGCTCGTCCTTTCCGACGTCATGATGCCCCAGGTCGACGGTGTCGAAGCAGCCATTGCGATCCGGGACCACTGCCCCGATACCCGCATTGTGCTATTCAGTGGCCAGGCGGCCACCGTGGAAATCCTCGCCCGCGCCCGCGCCCGCGGTCATGAATTTGAATTGCTCCCCAAGCCCATTCATCCGACGCAGCTCATTAAGCATTTGCGGCAGTAACCTCCTGCCAAGACCGATTCTTCTCCGCGTGGCCGCGCTTGAGCCATCCCGGTGCTGTGTTGTTTGAGCTGCAGTTGAGAGGATGTCCTGAGCAGCACACTCTAAAGCAATTGCGCCGGTCCCATAGACGCTTGGCAGCCTCACCTCGTCGTATGCTGTCAAAAGCACAAGGACGAGGACTCACCAACCATGCCGATTACGCTCCCCATCGCGATTTACTACGAACAGCCGCACTGGTTCAAGCCTCTGTTCGCGGAATTGGACAAGCGCGGCACACCCTACACCAAGCTCTTCGCCCCGGACCACTTCTACGACCCCACGGACCGCCCCGAAGAAAAGTACTCCCTTGTCTTCAATCGCATGAGCCCCTCGGCCTGGAATCGCGATCACGGTGACCAGATCTTTTATACGCTCGGCTTTCTTGAGCACCTGCAGGCCCGTGGGATCCGCGTCCTCAACGGTTTTAAGGCGTTTCAGTCCGAGCTCTCCAAGGCCGGCCAGCTCGTGCTTATGGACGCCCTCGGTTTGCCTTATCCTAAAGCCCGCGTCATTCACCGGCCCGCGCAGGCGCTCGCCGCCGCTGAAGGCCTCCGCTGGCCGGTTGTCGTCAAGCCCAACATCGGCGGCTCCGGCGCCGGCGTCAAGCGTTTCGATGGCCCCTCCCAGCTGCGCCATGCCGTCGAGTCCGCCCCCGGCAGCCCCGACGCCCTCCAGTTCGGCCTCGATTCGACCGCGCTCGTCCAAGAGTTCATCCCTGCCCAGGACAGCCATATCGTGCGCGTCGAAGTGCTTAACGGGAAGTTCCTCTACGCCATTAAGGTCCACATTACGGGTGAAACCTTTGACCTTTGCCCGGCCGATATCTGCCGCACCACCTCCGGCACGGATCTGAACCGCGCCGCCTGCGCGCTGGATGCCCCCAAAACCGGCATCACCGTCGAGGCCTTCACGCCGCCCGCCGACGCGATCCGCGATGTCGAAGAGATCATGAAGCATTCCGGCATCGACATCGGCGGCGTCGAGTACATCACCGACAGTCGCCCCTCCCCTTCGGGAGAAGCCCAGCGTTATTACTACGACACTAATGCTCTATCCAACTTCGTCGCTGACGGCCCGAACGTGCTCGGCTTTGATCCCTTCGTTAAACTCGTTGATTGGCTCGAAGCCGAAGCCGGCCTGGAGCAATCCATCTTCACTGGAAAGACCGCGGAAGAACAGCAGGCCCTCACCGCAAAGTTGTAGCTTTTCGGCCCCCAAACGGCTTCACCTCGCCCTACAATCAGGCACGTGGGCTCACAAACGTTTGAGGGGTGTCCGCTTTTCAGCCTACGTGGACGATCACTTGCCGCCACATGTGCATGGTCATTATGCAAGTGCTACGGTAATTATGGATCTTTTGCTGGAAAAGCGCGCCGTCCGTCTTTCTCGCCGCAAACGGAGCGTTCTGCCGGTAAACGCAAAGCGTGCTGATGTAAATCACATTCGACATATGGCGCAGCGCCATTATGATGAGCTCGTACGCTTATGGGAGACGGCCAATGGGTGAACCAGTTTTGGACTTAACCACCGACGAAGACATCGACGCCGCCCTCGAAGACGCGCGCCACCTCCCTCCGCTCCCCCAGGCTCTTTCGGCCGAGTACAACCGCGCCGCCGACGTGATCATTCTTCGCATCGACAACGGTCGCCGCGTCGTCATCCCGCGCGAGGAGATGCAGGGCCTCCGCGATGCCACCCCGGAGCAGATCAGCGAGATCCAGATCTTTGGCGGCACGGATATTTGCTGGCCGCAGCTCGACCTGGACCACTACCTCCCCTCGCTGTTTGAGGGTCGCTATGGCAACCAGCGCTGGATGCAAAGCCTAGAACGCCCAAAGGCCGCCGCCTAACCACACCCGCAGCGCGGCGTCTCGCTCACACCCAGCGCGTCTCCGTCCAAGCCGCATCAGCCCCATCCCCGCCTAGGAGCTTGTGTATGCGTTTCCTTCTCAGCTGTGCCCTCGTCCTCAGCACCGCGGCCGCGCTTTCAGCGCAGGCTCCGGCCGTAACGCAAAGTGCTGAACTGACTGCCGTCGGCAGCCAAAACTGCCCGGTTGAGCTTGCCGCCACACGAGGTTCCCAAGGTCTCGTGGCCGTGCGCCGCCCTGCGCCGGATGAGCCTAGAAATGCCGCTTCCGACCCGCAGCGGGCCGTTCACCTTCTCTTTTTTCCCGGCTCGGGCCATGCCGTCACCCAAGCTAATCTGACCCTGCACGGCCTCGCCGGCGCGCAGTACTTCCTTGCGGGCACCAAGCCCGCGTCCCAAGCCACAGAAGTGTTCTCGGTCTCACCTGCCAGAGGCGAAAACCACACCTTGACCGCCGTGGTCTACACCCAAAAGCTCACCGGCGTGCAATGGATCGAGCTCAACGACCTCACCTTCGCGGACGGCACTCAATGGCACGCTTCGGCCACCTCCATCTGCCGCGTCAGCCCAAACGGCTTCCGGCTCGTCGCTGCTACCACAAAATGAGGTGAGCAGCAACCGGTTTCGGTGATAGGCTTGCCTCATGAGCACGTCCTCGTACGGTGTGGGAATTATCGGTGCAAGTGCCGATCGTGGCTGGGCAAAGATCTCGCATGTGCCCGCTGTGCAGCAGCTTACCGGTTTCCGCCTGGCGGCTGTCGCTAGCGGCAGCCAAGCCAAGGCCGATGCCGCCGCCCAAGCCTTCGATGCTCCCAAAGGCTACGCCAGCGGGCAGGATCTGATCCGCGACCCCGCCGTCGACATCGTCACCATCGCGGTCAAGGTGCCGGACCACCGTGACCTCGTCCTCGCAGCCATCGCTGCGGGCAAGCACATTTACTGCGAATGGCCGCTGGGTAAAAACCTAGCGGAAACCGAAGAGCTTGCCGCCGCTGCCAGCAAAGCCGGTGTGCATGTCGCCCTCGGCCTGCAAACCCGCGCCAACCCCACCGCATTGCAGGCCCGCGCGCTGCTCCGCTCCGGCGCCCTCGGCCGCGTCCTGAGCGCCCATCTCCTCTCGACCACCATGGCGTTTGGGCCGAAGGTCGAAGCTGCCATGGCCTTTGGCGAAGATTCCGCAAACGGGGTCACGTTGCTCACCATACAGGGTGCGCACACCCTTGACTTCGCCATCTTCCTTTTGGGCGAGTACAAATTTCTCAACGCCTTGACCACCACGCAGTTCCCCGACGTCGAAGTCGGCGACCCTCCTGCCCAGCAGAAGCGCTCCACGCCCGACCACGTCCTGCTCAACGCACGGGTCGCCGGCGGCAGCGCGCTTTCAGTCGAGGTCGCCGGCGGCCGCCCCGCCGACGCGACCCCCTTCGAGTGCGTCATTACCGGCGAAAAAGGCGAACTCGTCCTTTCCGGCGGCGCCGCGCGCGGCTTTCAGTCCGGACGCCTGCAACTCTCGCTCAACGGCAAGCCGCAGCCGGTCGATCAGGGCGAGCTGCAAGCCTTTTCCGACGAAGCCGCCAACGTCGCCGGCGTCTACGCGCTTCTTCGCAACGACCTGCAGAACAACACCCGGACCGCGCCCGACTTCGCCCACGCCGTGCGCCTCAGCCGCCTTCTCGACGACGTCCTGGCCTCAGCAGACCAAGGCCAGCGCAAACAGGCTGCAGATTGGCCGCAACCTTAGCTCTCAGGTGCTGATTGTTACACGCGAAGTAGCTGCTGTAACTTCCAGAAACTTAGGTAGACTTTGGCGATGCGGTTGGCTCCTCTAGCCTCTGGTGTTCTCTCCTTTGTTCTCCAACTCTGCCGTTTCCACGCGCCCAGCTTGTGATTTCGCCCCGAGTATGTGCCTTTACTCCTTGCCGCCACCGAGCCGTAGCGGTCAGCGCAGCATGCGGGTGTTACCGGAGCATAGCTCCAAATACGCGCACGCCATGCCAGTCAACTCCAGCCGGAACGACTCAAAATGCCGCTCCGGCGCGCCTGATTCCAGCAGCCGCCGGCTCACGCCGGCCATGGCGCCTTGCAGCACCGTCGCGACCAGATCGGCATTCGCGATCTCTCCGTCCGACGCCGTGTGCAGCATGGCCGTGATGGCGTCATGCGTTCTTACACCGATCTGCCGCGCCAGCTGTAGGCCGTCTACGTCGGAGCTCACGGCATACAGTGCCACGCTCGTCTTTGGATCTTGCATCTTTGCCTCTAGGTAGGCGTTGACGAGCGCCGTGGCCATGGCCTTTGCGGACCTCCCGGTCTGTGCCTCGCACACCTCTTCGACTGCCGACGCCACGGCATCGAAGTGCCGCCTCAGCGCCGCTTGCAGTAGCGCGCTCTTATTCGGGAAGTATTGGTACAGCGTCCCTATCGAAACCCCCGCGCGCTCGGCTACACGCGTGGTCGTCAGCCGCTCCTTGCCCGCGCTCAGCAAAACCTGAGTGGTGGCTTCCAAAATGGCATCCACACTCGCGGCAGAGCGCGACTGAACCGGCGATTTACGCGGGTGCAACACGACTGGCGAGGCTAGCGACAAATGCGAACTCCTGGGGCGCACACCCCTTCATCTAACTATACGCAACGAGTGGATATCCACCGCACACGCCAAATCTAGGAGCACGCCATGACTGCAGCACAAGCCCCCACAACACAAAATCTAGGTGGTACCTTCACCTTCGCTCACACCCACCTCACCGTCAACCGCATGGGCTACGGCGCCATGCAGCTAGCCGGCAAGGGCGTCTTTGGGCCGCCGCGCGACCGCGACGCCGCGATCGCCGTGCTGCGCGAGGCCGTCAGCAGCGGCGTCAATCATATCGACACCAGCGACTTTTATGGCCCGCACGTCACCAACCAGATCATTCGCGAAGCGCTCCACCCCTACCCGAACGACCTCGTTCTGGTCACTAAAGTCGGCGTTAAGCGCGGCACCGATGCCAGCTGGAATCCCGCTTTTTCGCGCGCCGACATCATCGAGGCCGTTCACGACAATCTCCGCAACCTTGGACTTGACCGCCTTGCGATTGTGAATCTCCGCCCTACCTCCTCCACCATAGATATCGAAGAACCCTTCACGGCTCTCGCCGAGCTGCAACAGCAGGGACTTATCGAGCACCTCGGCATCAGCAGCGTCGGTCGCGAACAGTTTCAGAAGGCGCAGGGCATCGCGGAGGTGGTCTGCGTGCAAAACCTCTACAACATCGCGCATCGCGAAGACGACTCGTTCCTCGATGAGCTCGCCGCCCAGGGCATTCCTTACGTGCCTTGGTTTCCCCTCGGCGGCTTCAGTCCGCTGCAGGAGTCCGCGCTCAACGAGCTCGCGGCCTCGCTCGGCGCCACGCCCATGCAGGTCGCGCTAGCCTGGCTTCTGCATCGCTCGCCCAATATCCTGCTCATCCCCGGCACCTCGTCCGTTGAGCATCTGCGCGAGAACCTCGCCGCCGCCTCGCTCCAGCTTCCACCCGACGTGCAAGCCAAGTTGGACGGCCTAGCCGGCAATCTCACCTGGACGCCACCCCACCGCTAAGCATCGCGGAAATAGGAAGTAGGAAGTAAGAACAGCGCGGGCTAAGTAGGGAAGGGCATTCACCCCTAAAACTCAAAAAGCCATCGCGCCACTTCCTACTTCCTACTCGCTACTTCCTCCCTCCCTGTACCCTAAGCACATGCGCTATGGTTTTTGGCTGCCTGTCTTTGGCGGTTGGCTTCGCAACCTCGACGACGAAGGCATGCCCGCGACCTGGGACTACGTCCGCGACCTCGCCCTTCGGGCCGAAGACCTCGGCTACGATTTGACCCTCATCGCCGAGCTCAACCTGAACGACATCAAGGGTCCCGAAGCTCCATCGCTCGATGCTTGGACCACCGCCGCCGCGCTCGCCGCCGTCACGCGCCGCCTCGAGCTCATGGTCGCCGTCCGCCCGACCTTCCATAATCCCGCGCTGCTCGCCAAGCAGGCAGCCAACATCGACCGTATCAGCGGCGGCCGGCTTACGCTCAACGTCGTCAGCTCCTGGTGGCGCGACGAGGCCCTGAAATACGGCATCCCCTTCGACGAGCACGATGACCGCTACGCTCGCACTAGCGAATGGCTCGACGTGCTCGACAGCTGCTGGCGCGCGCAGCACACCAGCTACAACGGCCGCTACTACACCGTGCACGACAATCTCCTAAGCCCCAAGCCGTACCCCAAACGCACCTACGCGGGCGCCTCGCCAACAGCTGCCGCGCTCGCTTACCCCGCTGGCCGTCCCACCCTCTACGCCGGCGGCGAATCCGAAACCGCGAAAAACCTCATCGCTGCCAAGTGCGACGCGTACCTCATGCACGGCGACGACCCCCGTACCATCGCCTACAAGGTGGCCGACATGCGCGCCCGCCGCGCCCTACACCCGCATCTGCCGCCGCTGGTCTTCGGCGACACCGGAT
>CAXTTZ010000051.1:0-15470 GCA_964247325.1 uncultured Acidobacteriaceae bacterium
GTTTCCGGGGATGCTGCGACGGCGGGACGCGGTGGCCAAGGCGGGCGCGGAGGCGGTGCAGTTGGTGTCGGCTACCATTCCGCTGCTGATCGTGGCAGGGACGTTGGAGGCATTTTTGTCACCAACGCATGCGCCCGTGGCGCTAAAGTGCGGCGTGGGGGCGTTGCTGTTTACGGGGTTGTGCGTTTGGTGGAGCGAGGGCGGGCGGCGGGTGCAGCCGGTTGGGTGAGCTTGCGAGGCGGTCCGACCTTCGCTACGGAACGACAACGAAGAAATGCATAAACAGCCTTAGAAGGTAGAAGAAGCGATGAAGGCGATTGCTCTCCAAGAGCCGACAGCTATGTCTCGTAGCGCTGAGGGTTAGCGGGCCTGAAGACCGGGAGCGCCGGGGGCTGGCTGCGGGTTGAGCTTGCTGGAGGCGACCTGGCCGGCGACGCCGAGTTTGCCTTTCGCGTCTTTGTCGTGATCTTTGAGCGCGGCGTAGATTTGGCGGGCCTGCTCGGTTTTGCCTTCGGTGTTGTAGAGCTCGGCGAGCTGAATTTGCGCGAGGCCGGGGGGAACGGTGCTGGCGTGGCCTTTGCTGAGCTCCTGATACAGGGCGATGGCTTGGGGGTCGCGGCCGGTCTGCTGAAAGAGCTGGGCGTGGGCGTGCTTGCCCAGCGCGGCGGTGTCGGCGTTCCAGCCCTTTGCGGTTTTGGTGAGGCTTGCCTCGGCAGCGGAGAGGTTGCCCTGCTCCATCAGGGTGAGTCCGACGAAGTATTGGGCTAGCTTACCGGGTTCGGTCAGGTTGTAGCGGCTGGCGACGTTGGCGAAGAGGCCGTTGGCTTTGGCGGCGCGCTCCCTGACGCTGGGAAAGGTTTGAATACCGGGGGGAACGGGCTGTGTGGGGCTCGCGACGGGCGTTTGGTAGACCTGCATGGCCTGGCCGAAGGCGGTAGCGGCGGCCGCGGTGCGATGCGCATATAGGCTGTAGCCGAGGGCGATGGCCGCGATCAGCAGAAGGACGAGGCCGCCGACCAAAAGTAGGGCGCGCTGGTTGCCTTTTGCCTGGAGCAGGTTGTTTTCCGTGGCGAGCCCGTAGCCACCTGTAGGTTTGCCGTCACGCTTGATCGCGGTATTCACTGGAATGGAGTCCTTGCCGAAGTGCAGATAGGATGCCGGGCGAGGGGTGCCGGGACATCGTTCCAGTCTATCAGCCTCGGCGCGGTTTACGGGGGTGAGAGCGGGGTTCTTTGGGGCGAGAGGAAGGGGCTGCGAAGGTCCGTTGGCCGGCGGAAAAGAAGTACTTGCCAATCGTGCAAAGCGGGGCATAGTATCCGCTCGACATTGAAACAGTGTCTTTCTTTTGCAGCAGTTGCCGCAGGAGACGGAAGGAAAGAGCGGGCTGATTGCTGCTCGGGATCTTCGCTGTCTGTTTGCCTGTGCCACCTGCTGTTTGCTGTTGATGTCGTTCGCGAATTTTGCTGCGCCGCCGTGGTGACGGCGCTTGAGGAGCTCTTCCGCCATGGCGTGGTATGCCTATTGCATCGCCGAACGTGCAGCCTTTCCTGAACTTGCCACTCATCGCCGCCCCATAGCGCTGGAAGGGGTGAATGGAATTTTTGAAGGGCAAACCTTTTTGTTTCCGGCCGCGGAGCTTGCCGTGGTGGTTTCTGAGCACCTGCCGGGGGACGCGGCGCGGCTCGCGGGACCAGAGGCCGGAGGCGCCGCTCGTGAGCACGGTCGCGTCATCGCGACGACTTTTGCGCGATCGACCGTGTTGCCGTTCCGGTTTATGACGTGTTTTGACGATGACGATGCGCTTCGCCGTTCGGTGCGCTCGAACCAGCGGCACTTTATGGCCAATGTGGAACGGCTGCGCGGTAAGGCCGAGATGCACCTGAAGGTGCTGATGGATGATGTGTGCGCAGAGCGGGGCGCGGGCGTGCAGGCGATGGCTCACACGTATCTGACGGCGATGCGGGAGTCGGCTAGCCGGCAGCGCGAGCGCCAATCGCGGGCCCGGGCGCTTTCGGTACAGGTGCACCGGATGTTTTTGCCGATCGAAGAGGAGATCACCTGCAAGCGTACAGATTCAGGCAAGATGCTGCTGGATATTGCGCATCTGGTGGACAAAAAGACAGTGGAGCGCTACCAGAATAAATACAGCTCGGCGTCGCTGCAGATGAAGGACTGCGCGATGCAGCTTTCGGGGCCCTGGCCGCCGTACCATTTTGTGCACAAAGATAGCCATGGGCGTGCCGTGCACGCGCACGCTTGAAAGCGGTGCGTGATGCGAGGTGGGGGGCATCCAAGGGGCATGGCTGACGACTCCCACTCCTCAAACCCTGTAATAGAGCAACTGATTTCGCTGTTCACGGGCGGCAATGCCCATGCGACGCTTGCCGCGGCTGTGAAGGATTTTCCCGAAGCCCTGCGCGGTGCGGTGCCGGAGCGACTGCCGTACTCGGCGTGGCAGCTGGTGGAGCACCTGCGGATTGCGCAACGGGATATCCTCGAATTTTGCGCGCCGCCCAAGGGTGGGTACCGGCACATGGCGTGGCCGAAGGACTATTGGCCGGACGAGGCCGAGCCGCCGACTGCAGAAAGTTGGGACAAGACACTTGCGGCGATGGAGGTCGATAGGGACAGGTTTCTCGGGCTGTTAACCGCGCCCGAGGTGGATTTGTACACGCCCTTCCCATGGGGCGAAGGGCAAAATCTACTGCGGGAGGCGCTGCTGATTGCCGACCATAATAGCTACCATACTGGCGAGCTGATCGTGCTGCGGCGGTTGTTGGGCATTTGGCCTGGGTAGAGCCCGCGCTGGTCCTTAGCTCGGCTTTTAGACCTGGCCTTCGGTGGCGGGTTTGCGGCGGCTGAGGACGGAGGAGCGGCGGCGCCGGCGATTGTCGCTCGCGTGGTCGATCTTCTTCCAGAAGCCGATGAAGTAATCGACAGCGGAGATGAGCGAGACGATAGCCATCCAGTAGATGGCCGTGATCGCGATCAGATGTACGCCGATGACGACGGGGCCAAAGACCCACTCGTCCCAGCGGTGGTTGAGGATGGCGGCGACCACAGAGACGATCTGGATGACGGTTTTGAGCTTGCCGACATCGGAGGCCTGGATGGTGAAACCTTCGGAGGCGGCGATGGAGCGCAGGCCGCTCACCAGAAACTCGCGCCCGATCACCAGCACGGCGATCCAGGGCGGCACGATGCGTGGATTGTAGGCGACTAGGACGATGTAGGCGGCCGAAACCATGAGCTTGTCGGCGAGCGGGTCGAGCAGCATGCCTAGGGTGGTGATTTGGCCGCGTTTGCGGGCGAAATAGCCGTCGAGCCCGTCGGTGACCGAGGCCGCGATAAAGACGAGTGAAGCGAAAATCTCCTGTTCGCCGTGAGCGCCGTGGAAGGGCGAATGCGCCGACAACGCCCAGATCAGCACCGGGACGGCAGCGATGCGGGTGAGCGTAATGGAGTTCGGCAGGTTCACAGGCGGCTCGGCTGCGGAGCGAAAGTACAGTCATTTTGTCACAACAATCGCTGGGGGCGTTTGTTGCCACGGCCGGCGCGGGGCAAAAAAGAGCCGGATCCCTGTGCGGACCCGGCTGAGCGAGAAAAGTACGGTTGGGGAAGGTTTATTAGTCGTTGCCCTGGACCTTTTCCACGGCGGTCAAGGAGCCGTACAGGCCACCCTGCTCCCCATGGGGGCCGGCCGCGAAGTAGATGGCTGTCGCCGAGCCGGCACCGGCGCCATTGCCAGTGGCAAGCGGCGGGGACGTTCAAGGCTTGCCTTTGAACCTAAAGCGCACGCACGCCGAAGATGTCACCGCGTTGTCATTGCTTTTGCAAACCTTTGTGACGAGAGGAAAGGGCAGCAGAAGATGTCGGCTGCCCTTCCTCACCCGATAAGCAGGAGCTTGAAAGATGAGGCGTACCTGCCTCACTGCTCATCAAAAATCGATCTCGCCCCAAAAGCGCTCCCGGGGAAGCGCCCAAACCACGTCGGGCAGCAGGCGGCCAAAGCCATCCTAAGTCGGTTCCTACAATGCGACTTGAGGGATTAATCTCCGCAGTTGCCCAAACGCAGCTTTCCTGCAGATCGAGCCGCGGCGTTTATCCTCATCCAGTGAGATCAATAATTCACAGGACGGGGCGGCAAAACATCGGTCTCTTTCTTGTTTTGCTTTGGCTACCAACTCAACCTGAGTACTGCAGTGAAAAAATCGGTCCGTGGCGTTCGCTTGGGCATTTGAAGCGCGGTCTGGGATACGTCTTCATAATGCGAAACATGACCTGCCAATACGGTCAGTTGAGAGAAGTGACAGATGCAAGCGTCTCAATCGAGACAGATCAATCTGACGTGGTGATCGCTAGAGCGAATCTACTACGCGTACGCCTTGGATTTGGCGGACGCTCAGTGCAAAACAGCAACCCGAACTTACCACTGCTTACGGTTTACAGCGGCAGGAGTTCGTGGTCCGATCTTCTAGATTTTGAGTCTTTCGAATCGAAAGAACATCCGTTTGCCGCCGTGCGCTTCTCGGTAACAACAAAGGATGGTGAAGCCCATCAGGGCATCCTCAACCAGATATCTTGAGAGGAGATTGCCATCGCAGACAGCTCCGGTAAGCTTACTGCCATTCCTAAGGGAAAGGTCTCTCGAGTTGATTACCTTGCACTAAAGCCCCTCAGCAAAACGGAGGAGTTTCACTGGGATGAACTCGCCATGTTCAGGATCTTCGATCCGCAACTATACCCTCGGCTCTTTCACTTGGGTGACAGAATGCCGGTGACCCTGTTTCAAGCTGCGGTTCCCGAGGACAATTCAACGATTGCGTGCAAATGACAAGGGCTAGCTCCTCGGAAGTCCGTTCTTTCGAACCGGAATGGATCAGTAACGAAAACGCCGATAGCGGAAGTCTGCCCAGTTCGGGCCCGCACAGGGTGGGCCGGGAGCCGGATTGGTCAACACTGTGCGATTTCCCGTTACGCACTAAGTGCGCCTGAACAAGAGGTCCGACAGGATCTACGAGACGAAACAATTTCTCTTGTAAACCCGTAAGCTGTGGGATATTCAAGCAAACAATTGAGGGAGAGCACATTTTGATCATTGCCGAAGCGCAACAAGACAACCGGCGTGCATTCGTTGGTGGTGGCCCAGGTGCATTCATATCGGGGATTCTGTGGTTGACCTCAGCCGTCGTGCTAAAGCAACGAGGAGTTGGTCCAGCGTTCGCCTTCCTCTTCTTTGGTGGCATGCTCATCTTCCCGCTCTCACAACTGGTTTCGCGTCTACTCTTCAAACGATCTCCAGCCTCCAAGAACAATCAGCTTGGCCGAGTTGCGTTGGAAAGTACCATTGCGATGATTGGAGGCTTGTTCGCAGCGTGGCTCTTCCTCCCGAGTAAGCCCGCTTATGTCTTTCCGTTAGCAGCGATAGCTATTGGAACTCACTATGCAGCATTTCGCACCGTTTACGGCGACACACTGTTTTGGGCGTTGGCAGGCCTGATCACAGCTGTAGGAGTATTCGACATTCTGGGCTATGTACGATTCCCAGCTGGTCCAGCTATCGCTGTCGGCGTGATCGAAATCGTCTTCGGCATCCTTCTTACTGTGCGCGACAAAGGGCTGCAGTCATTTGCGGCAGACCAATAGGAGAATGTGGCTGAGGTCCTTCCATGAAGGCCCAAGCGGTAGGTCCCTACAAACGCCGTTAGGGGAAGTTATCTGAACACCGTCTTTCAGAGGATCTGTTCCGTTTTTGTTATTTTGCTCCGAAACATGTCGTGGCGCCATCAAGGCATTCACAGGAACCCGCGTCCCATTTGGGACCAGGGTTCCTGTGGGCTGTTTGCTTCGCCTCGCCTAGGCTCGCCTAGCCTTACTGAACTCATCTAGGCGTACATGCCACGCTGCTTGGTGGTGTAGGCGACGCGGTCGACGGCGAGCATGTAGGCGGCAATGCGGTTGTCGACGTTGTGGGCTACGGCGTACTGGAGAACATCGGTGAAGCTGTCGGCCATGATGCGTTCTAGGCGCTGGTTGACCTCGGCTTCGGTCCAAAAGTAGCCCATACGGTCCTGGACCCACTCGAAGTAGCTCGTGGTGACGCCGCCGGCGTTGGCGAGGATGTCGGGGACGACGAAGACGCCGTTCTGGGCGAAGATTTCGTCGGCCACGGTGGTGGTGGGGCCGTTGGCGCCTTCGACGACGACCCGGGCGCGGACCCGGTCGGCGTTGCGGCTGGTGAGGACGTTCTCGGTGGCGGCGGGCACGAGGATGCCGCAGGGGCGAAGCAGAAGCTCGTCCTTGTCGGCGGGCTCGGCCTCGCGAAAGCCGTGAATGGTGCCGTGGCGGGCCTTGTGCTCGAGCAGTTCGGAGACATCGAGGCCGTTAGGATTAAGGAGCGCGCCGTCGTATTCGGCGATGCCGATGATCTTGTAGCCCTTATCCCATAATAACTTCGCGGTATGGGAGCCGACGTTGCCGAATCCTTGGACGATGACTGTGGTGTCCTCGGGGCGAAGGTTGAGGTGCTTAAGCGCCTCATCGCAGCAGACGGAGACGCCGCGGCCGGTAGCCTCGCGCCGGCCGCGCGAACCGCCGATATTGACCGGCTTCCCGGTAACAACGGAGGTGACGGTTTGGCGCAGGTGCATGGAGTAGGTGTCCATGATCCAGGCCATCGTCTGCTCGTCGGTGCCCATGTCGGGGGCTGGAACGTCTTTTTCGGGGCCGAGGAACTCGATCAGCTCGGCGGTGTAGCGCCGGGTCATGCGTTCGAGCTCGCCTTGGCTCATGCGGCGCGGATCGCAGATGACGCCGCCTTTGGCACCGCCGAAGGGGATGTTGACCACGGCGCACTTCCAGGTCATCCAGCTGGCGAGGGCGCGAACCTCGTCGAGCGAAACATCGGGCGAGTAGCGGATGCCGCCCTTGGCGGGGCCGCGGGCCACCGAGTGCTGCACGCGGTAGCCGGTGAAGACCTCGACCGAGCCGTCGTCCATGGCGACGGGAATGTGGACAATGATCTCGCGTTGGGGGTAGCGGAGGACCTTCCAAAGGCCGGCATCGAGATTGAGCTTGGTGGCGGCGGTGTCGAAACGGGCGGCTTGGGCCTCCCAGGGGTTCGTCTCCTGGGCGAGCGAGACGGTGTTGCTGGTTGTCGCTGAAAGCATGTTGCTGGATCCTTTATCTGCCGGTATAGGGCTTGCCGCGAGCGCGTGGGCGGGCGGTATAAGACGTTCAACGGCCATCACAGTCCTCCTTGGCCAACCTCTATTGGACGCGCGTGCGGGGTGGTTCGGAGTCGGGTTTGTGGGTAGTGCCTCCACGGCTGCAGTGCAGCCAAACGGGGCGATCATAGGCCCGCCCGGGGACGGTGCGCAATCCACAAAAGTGGTACACCGTTGGGTACACTGTAGCGATGCAGGGCAGCGAGACGGCGCCGAACCTCCCGGAGTTCCTTCGGCTCGCGACAGAGCACAGCCTCATTCCTGTGCAGCGGATCGTGTCCGCCGACCTGGAAACGCCGGTGGGCGCGTTTTTGCGCGTGGCGGCGCAGGAGCAGGAGGCATTCCTGCTGGAGTCGGTCGAAGGCGGCGAAAAGATCGGGCGCTACACGTTTATCGGCGTTCGGCCCTATCGCACTCTGACCGCGGCCGGGGGCGAGATCACGGTGGCTGAAGGGGGGCGCACGCGGCAGCACACGGCTGACATCTTTGCCGAGTTGAAGACGGAGCTCGAACGGCACGCGCCGGCGAAGCTGCCCGGTTTGCCCCCGTTTACCGCGGGTGCCGTGGGTTTTTTTGCGTACGATGTGGTGCGGCGGATCGAGCGACTACCGGAGTTGGCTGCAGATGAGCTGCAGTTGCCGGATGCGCACCTGATGTTTTTCGATCAGGTGCTTGCGTTTGATCACCTCAAGAAGGCGATTCACCTGATCGTGACGGCGGGCGCGCGGGTGCCGCTGACGGATAACAATGCGGCTGCGGCGTTTGGGGATGCCGAAGCGCGCTTGGATGAGCTCGAAGCGTTGCTGGAGCAGGCGTTGCCGCGATCGCGTGCCACGAAAGTTGCAGAGCCGCTTCGCATTGTTCCGCGCACAGAGGCTAAAGATTTTCTGGCAGCGGTCGATACGGTAAAGGAGTACATCGCCGCGGGCGACGTGTTTCAGTGTGTGTTGTCGCAGCGATTTGATTGCGTGCCGGAGGTGGATGCGTTTGAGATTTACCGTTCGCTGCGGATCGTCAATCCGTCGCCCTATATGTACTTTCTGCGATTGGCGCTGCCGGGCGCGCGAGCTTGCCACATCGTCGGCTCGTCGCCGGAGCTGCTAGTGCGCGTGAAGGATGGGCGGGTGGAGTACCGGCCAATCGCCGGCACGCGGCCGCGCGGGGCCGATGAAGCAGAGGATCTCGCGCATGAGGCGAGCCTGCGTGCTGACGCCAAAGAGGTGGCCGAGCACGTGATGCTTGTCGACCTAGGACGCAATGATGTGGGACGGGTGGCCGAGTTCGGCAGCGTGCGAGTAAAGGACCTGATGTTTGTCGAACGTTACTCGCATGTCATGCATCTGGTGAGCGCGTTGGAAGGGCGGCTGCGTGAAGGATTGGCGCCGCTGGACGCGTTTCGCGCGTGTTTTCCAGCGGGTACACTTTCGGGCGCGCCCAAGGTGCGCGCCATGGAGATCATCGAAGAGCTCGAGCCCGCGCGCCGTGGCGTCTACGGTGGCGCGATCGTGTACGCCGACTTCAGCGGGAACTTTGATAGCTGCATCGCCATTCGGACATTGTTTATGGAAGGCGAGAAAGGGTACATCCAAGCTGGGGCAGGCATTGTTGCGGACTCGGTGCCGGAAACCGAAGAAGAAGAGTGCCGGAACAAAGCGCGGGCGGTGGTGCGGGCGATCGAACGGGCGCGGCAGGGGTGATTGCCCCTGCTGCTTCCTCCGGCTGCCGTGAGGTCTGGCCGTCCCAATGGCCAGAGCCTGCTCCGAGGCACGCGGCGACTTGGGTGAGCTTGATCTTGCACCTAGGCTCCCTAGCCGTCGTGGTGGAAAAGACTACCAGCTGCCCGAAGCACCGCCGCCACCACTATCCCCTCCATCACTGAAGGAGCTACCCGAGTCGCTTGAGCTTACGTCACTGCCGATTCCGGAGGAGGACATGTTGTACGAGAAGCGCCGGCCTATCCAGGGATTCCGCGACGTCATCATGAACACAAAGGTGCCGAAAAATAGCGAGCCCACGCCGGCCTCAAGATCCCAAAAAGTCCTTTGTCCAGGCTCCATCGGATTCGTAAACGCGTGGATCGCGACGGCAGCGGCAGCGAAGGTTCCCGTCGTACAGGCAAGCCAAAACAGACCTGATTTGGGGTAATTGGCGAAGAAGATGCCGGTGACGTAGGCGAGCAGGGCAAACGGGATTGCGACAAGCATCGCCGTCCAGCTCGACAGCCAATGCCCCGCAAGGCCAACGGCGTCCACCAACGCAAGCGTGAGGAACGGCAACGCGAGGCGCCAGTACCATCTCCACTGTGCCAAGCTGCCCACCGCACCGGCAAGGCAAACCAGCAGCAACGCGGCGACCATGAGCTGCCAGCGCATCCAGCCGCCCTTCGGGGCGGGCTTGGGCAAGGGTTCGCCTCGGATGAGGTGAGCCAGATCGTCCACCGCGGCGCTGACCCCTGCACCGTAGTTCCCAGCGACAAACTGTGGTTCGACATCGGTGCGCAGAATGTCCCCCGCGACGGCGTCGGGAATGGCACCCTCGAGACCGTAGCCGACTTCGATCCGGTCATGATGGTCATGGAGGGCGGCTACCAGCAGGACGCCATCATCGACACCCTTGCGCCCCAGCTTCCAAGCGTGGAAGACGCGGTTCGCATACGCTTCAATCGGCTCGTCCCCGGTGCTGCCGACCAGCAACACACGAACCTGAGCGCCTTTTTCGTCCTCAAGGGAGCGGATACGGTCAGAGATGCTGGCCATGCAATCCGCAGAAAGATGGCCTGTGAGGTCGATGACACGGCTGCGCAGCTCGGGAATCTTGTCCGGCACGCTGTCGTCAACCGGACCGGTGGTTTCGTCCCCAGCGGTACAGGCGCTACTGTCCGGCGCGACCGGAGTTTGGGGGTCCAGGTCGGTCGCTGGCGGGGTAGGTTGGCTGGCGGACGGTACGGCTTGCACGGGCCGCCCGGTCCACAGGGCTGCGGCATACGACGGCAAACGCAGAAGCAAGACCACGCCACAGAGCCATCCGAAGCCGATACATCTACTTAGGCGCATGCTCCGGTTATACGCGTTGCGGGCTGCGGCATCCGTAAGCTGGAATTGATGGGATTTCTCATTCTTCTTTATCCCTTGCCCGTAATCGGGGCGGGGTTGCTGTTCTTTTTGGTCGGCGTACGGAGAAACGGCGTAAGAGAATGAGGCTGTATGTGTGGAGCGGTGTGCTGATGTGTTGGCCGGTTTACGTCGTCGCGGCAATAGGCTACCTAAGGATTACGAACTATAGGGAAGAGCAGCGAACTCTGGCGGGCTATGAGCGGATGAAGGAGACGTTGGGTGGCGCCGCGTAGAATCGTCTTATGGTTTTTGTGCTCGACAATTACGACTCGTTTACCTACAACCTGGTGCAATACATGGGCGAGCTAGGGGCGGAGGTTATGGTCAAGCGCAATGATGAGGTGACGCCGGCGGAGGTGGTGGCGATGCGGCCGGAGCGGATTTTGCTGTCGCCGGGGCCTTGTACGCCGCAGGAGGCGGGGGTGTTGGTTCCGCTGATTGAGCACCTGGCGGCGCTGTCTGCGGCCGAGCAGATTCCGGTGTTGGGCGTGTGTCTGGGGCACCAGGCGATTGGAGCGGCCTTTGGCGGGGTGGTGGTGCGGGCGCCGCAGTTGATGCATGGCAAGACGAGCGTGGTGGAGCATGACGGACGGACGATCTTTGAAGGACTGCCGCAGCCGATGACGTGCACGCGGTACCATTCGCTGATTGTGGAGGAGCGTAGCGTGCCGGCGGAGCTGGAGGTCTCGGCGCGGGTAGCGGGCGAGAGAACAATTATGGCGCTGAGGCACCGCACATTGCCGATTGAGGGCGTGCAGTTTCACCCGGAAAGCGTGCTGACCGAGGGTGGAAAGCAATTAATTGCGAATTTTTTGCAAGGGCGTTCGTGAGTTAGCCGGGGCGGCGCAGGCTATCCAAGGAGGGCGTGGCGGGGCTGCAGGTGACAAGATAGGAGCTTATGGTTAGCGGACGAAGGCTTGCGGCGCTTTTGGTGATTGGCGGTGGGTGGTTGGCTTGGGCGCGGCTGGGGGCGCAGCAGGGCTTGCAGCCTTTGGGCACGGTGGCGACGCGGGATGCACGGGTAACGGGCGGGCTGGAGGTGCGCGGGGACCAGGCGCGGCTGCTGAGCAATGTGGGCATTACGGCCTTTGACCGGACCGCGCCGGTGGTCCTGGCGCGTGGGGGCGAGGTGCTGGTGTGCGCGACCAGTGAGTTTCACCTGCTGCGCTCGGGGGCAAGCGGAGCGTTGGTGTTTGGGCTGGATCGGGGGGCGATCGAGCTGCGGTCGGGCTCGCAGGTGCAAGATGCCGTGTTAACGCCGGACTTGAAGCTGGTCCCCGTGACCCCCGGAGCGTATGATCTGCGGCTACGGGTGACGCGCGAAGGGGATACCTGCATTGACAATGCGGGGGCACACGCGCCGGTGCTCAATGCGAGCGATCCGTTCTCAGCGGCGAGCTACAGGATTTTGCCTGGGCAGCATCTGCTGTTTGTAAAGGGCGATCTGCATCGGGTGGTGGACCATGAGCGGTCGCCGTGTGGATGCCCAGCGGCGGGGCAGATGATCGCGGGCAACGGGGCAGCGGCCAACCATCCCTTCCCTGAGGCGGAAAGCCAAGGGTTAGCGCCCCCGACCGCGCCACCAGGGAATGCGGCTCCGGCAGGAACGGCGAGTTCGCAGGTGAGTACGACATTGAGCTATGGCGAAGCGCCTGCGACCGCGCCTGGGGCCACAACGCCGACCGGTGGGCAACCCGCGAGCACGGTGGCTCCAGAGCCGGCGGTGGAGGCGGAGCAGGCTCGAGGTGGATTTTTCGGGGCAGTGGGTCGGTTCTTCCATCGCATCTTCCATCCCGGAGACCCTGCGAAATAGGCAAAATAGCTGGGCTACAATCGAAGGGGTTGGGCGCGGCGCTTGCTTGCCAGCGGCCCTGGACACATTTCAGTACAACGTTAGGAGTTGTTTATGGCGATTCCCGCCACGCAGATGCGCCCCGGCATGATTATCAAGTTTAAGGACGATCTGCACCTTGTCTTTTCCGTGGAGCATCGCACGCCCGGTAATCTGCGTGCATTTATTCAAGCCAAGCTGCGCAATATTCGTACCGGTTCGATGTTTGTGGAGCGCTTCCGTTCGCCGGATCCGATTGATCGCGTGGTTGTGGACGAGATCAAAATGGAGTTTCTCTACAACGACGGCGATGATTACTACTTCATGGATCAGTCAAACTACGAGCAGACCAATCTGAAGCACGATGTGCTGGGTGATGCGGTGGAGTACCTGACGCCGAACCTGCCGGTTTCTGTGAGCTTCTACGATGGCAAGGCTGTCGGTATTGAGCTGCCGCCCTCGGTGGAGATGACGGTGGTGGAGACCGAACCGGGCATAAAATCGGCCACGGCGAGCTCGGTGACCAAGCCGGCCAAGACGGAGACGGGGCTTGTAGTGCAGGTGCCGCCATTTATCAACGAGGGCGAGCGCATCCGGGTGGACACGGCCGAGGGCGCGTACATGAGCCGGGCGTAAGTTGGGCGAAGCAAAAAGGGGCACAGCGTAGCGCTGTGCCCCTTTTTCCTGTGAGCTTCGAGGGGTTAGAAGCGATAAAAAGCGCTGACGGCCGGGCCGTAGGTGGCGCGCCACGCCTTGGTGCTGATCGCCGGTTGGTAGAAGTTGGGTGCGCGGTAAAAGAGCGAGCGCCCGGAGACCCGAAAGCCGATGTGCTGATTCTTTACGGGAAGGTCGAAGCCGGTCTCGAGCAGGCCCGCGCCGCGAATCTGGTTGGAGGCGTTCCAGGGGGTGAAATCAATGGCGCCGCCGCCGACCTCGACATAGGGCTGGAAGGGGATGTGCTTGGGGTGAAGCAGGTAGCCGCCGGTGAACTCGTGTGAGTCAGTGGGCACATGGACGGAGGTGTTGATAGCCCCGGTGTTAGCGTAGACGTACTCAAAGCGCTCCTGGTAGTGGGTGAAGCCGTAGTTGAGCGCGACGCCGGCCCATGGCACGGGATGGAACTGGAAGGAAGTAACAAAGCCGGCCGACAGGGTCGTAAACTGCTGCTGGTTGAAAACAGTGGTCGAAACGGTGCCGTTCGGGACGGAGTAGGTGAAGGGGACCGGGACCTGGCTCGATTCGAGATTAGTGCTGAACTGTCCAGTTCCGCCCACGGACAGGCTTCCTCCGTGCGCCTTTAGATATTGTGACTGCGCAGCAGTTGCCGACAAGGCAAGGATGGCGGGAAGGGTGCGACGAAGGATCTGCATTCGGTAAATCTCCTCAGTAAATGATTCAGTGGAGAGAGCGACGATGCAGGCCAACACAGAAATGCGTAGAAGGACAGCACCGGCGTTCTCGAAAATCGAACAACAGCGGTCGTTGGTGCTGTTGGGACGTGTTCCCTGTAATGGACGCCCCTGGCGCGGGCCGAGGTTGTCTTTTCGGGGCAGGGAGGCCCATTCTGTTTTGTTTGGACGCGTGTTGCGATGTCTGCGACACTGGAGCATGAAATGGTGGTCCATTTTTTGGTGAAGGGCCGGGTGCAGGGCGTCGGGTTCCGCTGGTTTGTGCACCGCGAAGCGGCCGAGTTGGGGCTGCGCGGCTCGGTGCGCAATACCGATACCGGCGAGGTGGAGGTTATCGCTGCCGGGGACGCCGAGGCGCTCGCGGAGCTGCGGGCCGAGCTGCATAAAGGATCGCGCGGCAGCCGCGTGGATGCCGTTGTGGAACATGAGTTGGTCGACACCGAGGCGGAAAGCTTTGGACCGTTTCAGATTGAAGGAGCTTGGTAGGACACCGTACGATGGCTGATGTTTACAACTGCGAGCCCTTGAAGGCGCTCATCCGCACCGTTCCCGGCTTCCCTAAACCGGGTATTCTTTTCTACGACATCACTACACTGCTCAAGAACAAGGTGGGCTTTGCGCAGATGATCGACGCCTTTGCCGGGCATTACCTTGGCCAGGAGATCGATGTGGTGCTGGGGACGGAGGCGCGCGGCTTTATCTTCGCGCCGGCGATCGCGTACCGGCTCAACGCGGGCTTTGTGCCTGTGCGCAAGCCGAAAAAGCTGCCTGCGGAGACGCTTCGGGCCAGCTACGACCTGGAATATGGCTCGGATGCGCTGGAGATCCACCGCGACGCCATCCAGCCCGGCCAGCGCGTGCTGCTGGTCGATGACCTCCTCGCCACCGGCGGCACGATGGCCGCCACCGTGAACCTGGTCGAGCAGCTTGGGGGCAAGGTGGCAGGCATTGCCTTTGCCATTGAGCTTGATTTTTTACGAGGGCGTGAGAAGCTGCGTGGGCATGAGGTGTATAGCTTGTTGCACTACCAGGAGTAAGGACGTTCCCCGATTTGCTATCGGCATCATTGCTTGTTTGATGTTTCTGATTCGTGCTGGCGCCGAGGACGCTAACACGCAACCACCTGTGTTGCCTGCTGCGATCGCTGCGCAAAGTAGTAGCGAGACAGCTGCCCCTTGCGGTGACGTTCTCTGAGAGGAAGGCGCTTGAGCGTGGGCAACCGCCTGAGATTTGAGTGACATTCAACGTCAACTCCGATATTGCTCACCACTAGAGATCGATATGCGGTCAAGCAAAATCGGAGCTTACCTGTGCATCGAAGATTCTGAGGATATTTATGACCCCGAGCTTTGGATATGCTGCACAGACGCAGGCTGCGCCCTTAACACCTTTCAACTTTGACCGCCGCGAGCCCGGCCCGACGGATGTGGTGCTGGAAATTGATTTTTGCGGGATCTGCCATTCGGACATTCATCAGGTGCGCGGGGAGTGGGGAAACAAGCTGTACCCGATGGTGCCCGGACACGAGATCGTTGGGCATGTGAAAGCGGTGGGCCCCGAGGTCACGCGCTTCAAGCCGGGTGACCCGGCGGCCGTGGGCGTCATCGTGGAAAGCTGCCTGCACTGCAGCAATTGCCAGAACAACCTGGAAAATTACTGCTCCGACGGCGGGGCGCGCGACACGTATAACGCGAAGCTGCGCTCGGGCGAGCGCACGATGGGCGGCTATGCGAACAATATTGTGACGCCGGAGCACTTTGTGCATTCGCTCAAGCCGGGGATCGACATGGCCGCGACCGCGCCGTTGCTGTGTGCGGGCATCACGACCTACTCGCCGCTGCGGCATTGGGGTGCAGGGCCGGGCAAGAAGGTCGGCATTGTGGGCCTGGGC
>CAXTTZ010000052.1:0-15458 GCA_964247325.1 uncultured Acidobacteriaceae bacterium
CGCGCCAGCAGCTCCGGCATGCTGAATGGCTTGGTCAGGTAATCGTCCGCACCTGCATCGAGCGCCGTTACCTTCATCGCTTCGGTATCGCGCACGCTCAGCACAATGATGGGCGTTTGCGCCACACGCCGCACGGCCTCGGTCAGCTCCAGCCCGTTCATCTCCGGCATCGCTAGATCAGTCACAATCAGGTCGGGCGCTTCTTTCTCAAATTGCGCAAACGCTTCCAGCCCATGGTTGGCCGTGGTCACCGCATAGCCGCTGCTTTGCAGCGACGCTCGCAACATCCGGGTAATCTGCCGCTCATCGTCGACCACAAGAATGCGCTTCAATGGCCCTCCTGCGTCACAATGTGCAGGTCCACATGCGGCGCCTCTGCCATGAATTTCTGCAACGCCCAGTAGTACAGGTACGACCGCAACCCATGCGTGGCCGAGCGCCCCACAATGGCCTGTGTGATGCGGTGCTCGCGAATAAACTTCGCCGTGGTGCGCGGCGCGTCTTTGCCCGCTAGATTCACCACCTGTGCTCCCAGATTCGCTGCCAGCTGCACGCTCGCCTGCAGCGTGCGCTTGCACTCGGGCTGCTCGTCACGACCGTTGTTGACGTGCAACACATACAGCTCAGCATCGAGCGCCTGCGCCAAACGCGCGCCCCGCGCAATCAGATCACGCGCCTGCGAGCTTGCACTGATGCACACCGCGACCTTTTCCGCCACGCTCCATTGCGAGCCAAGCTGCTTACGCCTTACATAATCATCCAGCGTGCGATCCACCGCGCGCGTCACCCGCTGCAGCGCCAGCTCGCGCAGCGCAATCAGGTTGCCGCGCCGAAAAAAGTTTGCCAGCGAACGCTCCACACGCTCGGCTGGGTAGATGTCGCCGCGGCGCATGCGCGTCACCAACGCCTCCGGCGTCAGATCGCTGATAACGATCTCGTCGGCGCGATCGAGCACCCAGTCGGGCACCTGCTCGCGCACCGAGATGCCCGTCAACGCCTCCACACGAGGCGCCAAGCTTTCCACATGCTGAATGTTCAACGTGCTCAGCACATCAATCTTGTTCTCCAGCAGCAGCAGCACATCCTCATAGCGCTTCGGAAATCGGCTGCCCTCGATATTGGTATGCGCCAGCTCGTCTACCAACGCAATCTGCGGTGCGCGCTGCAACACGGCATCCACGTCCATTTCGGAGAACACTGTGCCCTTGTACTCCAGCTCGCGGCGCGGCACCTGCTCCAGCTTTGCGGCCAGCTCCGAGGTGCCGCTGCGCCCGTGTGTTTCCACGATGCCGGCCACGACATCCTCACCGCGTCCGCGCCGTCGCAGCCCTTCGCTCAGCATGCTGAAGGTCTTGCCCACACCCGGCGCATAGCCCAAAAACACCTTAAAGCGCCCACGCTGCTTTTCGGCCTCGCTGGCCAGCAGCCAATCTTCCGGTGTTTTGCGCTTTTCAGCCACTCGTTCGCCCACGCCGTTATACTTCCCCCATGCGCGCGCGACAGCTGGTTGCGATCACTCGCTGGACCTTTGCCTTTGGCGCCCTCGCGGGAATTGTACTCGTCTACCGGCGCTGGCTCCACGTCAATTCAACAACCGTCGCGCTCACGCTGCTGCTCTACGTGCTCGTGCTCGCCGCGCGCTGGAGCCCGCGCTACGCCGTGGTGGTCTCGCTCGTAGCCACCGTGCTGTACAACTTCTATTTTCTGCCCCCGGTCGGCACTTTCACCATCGCCGACCCGCAAAACTGGCTGGCGCTCTTCGCCTTTCTTGCCACCGGCGTCATTGGCAGTCGGCTCTCGCAACGTGCGCGCGACGAGGCCGAACAAGCACGCACCCGTCAGCGCGAGGTCGAGCTTTTGCTCGCCGTCAGCCGCGAACTACTGCAAACCGAAAACATCGCCGAGCTCGTCCACCGGCTGCCGGAGCTCATTCATAACGCTTCCCGCGCGCTTTCCGTCGTGCTGTACCTTCTTGAAGGCGATCGCCTTTACCAGGCCGGCTTGCAGAACGTCTCCGGCATCGAGCTTCCGCACTACCGCCAGCTCGCGCTCGGCCTGCCCGGCCCCGAAACGACCCCCGACGGTGAAACCCGCATCCCGTTGCGCGCCGGCGTGCGGCCACGCGGCCTGCTCATTCTCACCGACGTCCGTTTATCTTCCAAAACCTTCCAAGCCATGGGTGGCCTGGTCTCTATCGCTCTCGACCGCGCGCAGGCTCTCGAGACCGTCGCGCGCAACGAAGCCACCAAAGAAAGCGAGCGCCTCCGCACGCTCATTCTGGACTCGATCACCCACGAGCTGCGCACCCCCTTAACCTCGATCAAAGGCGCTGCCAGCACGTTGCTCACCACCGACAACGTCAGCACGGAAGATCGTCACGAGCTGCTCACCATCGTCGATGAAGAGGCCGACCGGCTCAACCGGCTCGTGGCCGAGGCCGTAGAGATGGCGCAGATCGAAGCGCAAGAGGTCCACATGAACGTCGCTCCGGTCGCGCTCGAAGATCTGGTCGCCCAAGCGCGCGAAAGCTGCGCTTGGATCGCCGGCACCCATCCCGTGCTGGTCAACCTGCCGCCGCTGCCCAAGGTCGCCGCCGATCCGATCATGGTCGGCAAGGTGCTTTGCAATCTGCTCGAAAACGCCGCGAAGTACTCTCCGCCCGAGGCGCCCATCTTTGTCTCGGCCGAGCAGCGCGACGGCCACGTGCTAACCAGCGTTGCCGACCGCGGCGTCGGCATCGACGCCTCCGAGCAGAGCCTCATCTTTGATCGCCTGTACCGCTCGCGCGCCCAAAGTGGCAGCACCCCCGGCACGGGCATGGGCCTTGCCATCAGCCGCGCCATCATCGATTCGCACCAGGGCACGCTCACCGTCACCAGCCAACTGCAGCACGGCTCGGTCTTTACCTTCAGCTTGCCGGTGGCGTCCTCGCCGGGCAGCTAAACCAAATCATGCCGCGCTGTCCCAGCACGCAAGATCGCAGCCATAAACCTGCATCGAAGGCGTGAGGGACTTTTTTCGATGCACACGTTCACAGAGCATGGCCTGCTCGGCGCCTTTCTTGCCATAGCCACGGTGCTGCTCACCACACGCGGCATGGCCGAGCTCAGCCGTCGGCTCCATCAGCCCGAGGTGCTCGGCGAGCTGCTCGGCGGCTTCTTGATCGGTCCTTCCGTGCTCGGAGCGCTCTTCCCCGGCGCCTACCATGACCTCTTTCTCAACGCGGACGTGTCGCTTTCACTTTCGCTTCTTTCCTGGGTCGGCGCCATCCTCCTGCTCATGATCGCCGGCATGGAGGCCGACCTGGCCATCCTGCGGCAAAAGGTGCTGCCCGGGCTGCTGGCCGCTGCGGGCGCCATCGGTGCGGCGGTTGGCATGGGCGTGTTCCTCGGCGCCAAGCTCTTCGGCCGCGAACCTACCAGCGCATTCTTTCTCGGCCTGGTTCTTTCCGTGACCGCCGTCAGCGTCGTTGCCAAGCTGCTGATCGAGCGGGAAGCCTTGCGCCGCGATTATGCGCAGGTGCTGCTCGCCGCCGGCATCGCGGGCGAGGTCCTCGTTTGGCCGTTGATCTCCATCGTCAGCTCCGTGCAGCACAATGCGAACCCGGTGCACGCCGGCCTGCGCGCCAGCGGCTGGGCCCTTGCCTTCTTTGCCTTTATGTTCACGCTCGGCCGCCGCTTTCTGTACTGGGCCATGCGCCGCGTCGCCGATGTCGCCGGCATCCCCAACGGCGAGCTTTCGCTTGTCCTCATTCTTGTTTGCGTTTCCGCGGCCATCACCACACTCATGGGCCTTCATCCGCTGCTCGGCGCCTTTGTGTTTGGCGTCCTGCTGGGCAAAGCCCCACGCGCCACCCTTGCGCTTAAAGAGCGCATCCAGGCCCTCACCATCGCGCTATTTGCGCCGATCTTCTTTGGCTTGGCCGGCATGCGCGTCAACCTCTTTCATCTGCGCGGTTTCAGCTCGATCAAGGGCATTCTCGTCCTGCTGGTGCTCGCCGGCTTGGTCAAGATTGCCTTCGGCTTCCTTGGCGCGCTTGCCGGCAAGCTGCCCGTGCGCGAGGCCGCCATCGTGGGCGTCGGCCTCAACCTCAAAGGCGGCACCGATGTCGTGGTCGCCATCATCGGCACCGAACTCGCGCTGCTCTCCTCCGACCTGTACACCATGTATGCCGTGGTCGCGATCCTCACCGTCATTGTTTCGCCCCCGATCATCCATCGGCTTGCCATTCAAACCACACCAGGCGAAGCGGAGCTTCAACGGCTCAACCGTGAGGAAGCCCGCAGGCTTGCCTACCTTGCCGACCGCGAGCGCGTGCTGCTGCCGCTCGCCCCGGCGCTCGAACCGGCCCTCGCCGCGCACGTGATCGCCGCCATTGCCAAAGCAAAGCACGAGGAAAACGAACTCTTCGACGTGACCGAGCTTTCTTTTACGCAAAACGTCTCCATCACCGGCGCAGGCCGCCATGATGCCGTGGTCGAAGCCTCCAGCCTGCTTTCGCATGCCTCCGAGCACGAGCACGTTGGCCTCGAACACATTGTCGCCGCTAGCGACGACGCCGACGACCCCCTGCCCGCGGTGCACCAGGCCGCCGAAGGTCAAGATCTGGTCGCAATTGGCGCCTGCAGCGTGTCTGGCGACATCGCCATGAGCTTTGGCGAGATGCAGGACCGCATCCTGCGCGAAACCACCACGGACGTTCTCGTCACGGTCTTCCCCAGCGCCGATTTTCCGCCTATCCGCCGCATCTTGGTGCCGATCAACGGCCTCAACCACTCGCTCGCCGCTGCCGACATCGCCGCCTATATCGCCAAGGGTTCCGGGGCCGAGGTGGTGCTGCTTTCGGTCATGGCGCCGCGGTTGGGCCCGCTGTTTTGGCGCGAGCGCAAGCATCGCGACCTTCTCCAGGCCGGGTACGCCATCACCCGTGAAGCCCAGTCCCGCATCAGTCGCCTCGATGTGCGCTTGTCCGAACAGGTCGTGCTTCACGCCAACTCGGCAGAAGCCACATTAGCCGAACTGGCGCGCCAACCCTACGACCTGCTCGTGCTGGGCAGCGTCATGCGTTCCAGCGAACAGGGCATCTCGCTTGGCCGCACGGTGGAACATCTGCTTCATGCCGCCACCCTGCCCCGCGTGTTGCTTCTTTCCCGAACGGCCGAACCCGCCGGGGCATGAGAACGCTGCATCCTTCCGAAAGGTTGGTGGGCAGTGAGGGACTCGAACCCCCGACATCCTGCTTGTAAGGCAGGCGCTCTAACCAACTGAGCTAACCGCCCTTTCGAGACCCCGCGCATGCCCAGTGTACCCGCTCGGACGCCCTTGCGGGAAGTGTCCCACGGCCAGCCCACCCTTTAGCCGCGGCTTAGCAGGCCAAATACCGACCCCAGCACAACACCGGCGGTATCAAACACCAGATCCGCCTGTTCCACATTCTCGTGGTATAGCGCATGCTGGCCGAACTCGATCCCATACCCAAACAGCAAGGCGACCCCGCACAAAATCCAACGCCAGCGCGTCGTGCTCGCATACCGGTTCAGCACAAACGCGACTGCGGCAAAGGCCAAGAGGTGCCCGATGCTGTGAAACCGTCCCTTGGTGTGGAGCTGAACCTTGTCATGAAGCGGTAAAAAGGAGACCACCGCGATCACAGCCATCAACACGCTCGCCACAATAAGCAGCGCCGAAGATCGTTGCGCAGCCTGCGCGCGGGGCAGCGAGGATCGGTCATCCATGACACTATTCTACCGGGCCATCCCGCGTGCAAGCTCAGCCTCTCGCTTTCCGCAAGGAAGAAATCACAGAAACGCGCAGCCTTTTATGAAGGGGAGGAAATTATAGAGTGCCATCACCGGATCCACAGATGAATGGCGGGGACGACGGGGCTCGAACCCGCGACCTCTGCCGTGACAGGGCAGCGCTCTAACCAACTGAGCTACGTCCCCAGAGCCGCCGCAACTCGGCCTCTGGCGCGCCCGCCACACCAAACGGCATTGCGAGCAACTTCCCTATAGTAGCGGGTCCTCCCTCGACGGTCAATGCAAAGCTCTGCACGAAAAGGTGACTCCTGCTCAGCAGGGATCGCTTTCTCGCCAAGCCCGCGGACGCTGGCCGAAGCTGCCAAAACAGCCTTTACGCTGCTACATTGGTCCTATGGCGGATATCGACATCGACGTACTCGCACAGGCTTTGCGTAACCAAGGGCATACCGTGGGTCACCTCCTTGAGGTGCCGGCCAATGCCGGCGGTCTCGAACTCACCGTGGACGGCACCGTGCTCACCTTGGCTGAGGCCCGCCAGTTACTCGTCGATGAGCAGCCGAAAGAATGACCCGCCGCGTGCGCCCGGCAGGCGCGCCGTTCCCTCTCCTGCGAGCCCTTCGCGATCGCTCTTCACAACTTCACAAGGAATCGTTATAAAGACTCAGGTCCATGTGCTCGAAGCGGAACACTCCCCAACCCTGCCGTTCGCCGCAGATCTCCTCCGCTAAGTCGCCTTTGGCTTGATCGAGCAGCCCTGATACCGATGTTATTGGCCGAGAAATCGTACACGGAGGCGGAACCCGCAGCGGTGCGCCTCGCCGAAGTCGGCGTGATTATTCCCACCTGCAACGCCGGCCTGCATTGGCCCGAGCTGCGGCGCATGCTCGACCTTCAGGGCGTGAGCAAACACCAGGTCCTCATCATCGATTCCTCCTCCAACGATGACACACCGCGCCTGGCTAAGGCCGCCGGCTACACCTTTCTTTCAATCTCGCGCCGCAGCTTTAACCATGGTGGCACACGGCAGCTCGCCAGCGCCTATTTTCCTCAATCCGAAATTCTGCTCTACCTCACCCAGGACGCCATTCCCGCCCAGCAAAACTCCTTTGAAGAGCTTCTTCGCGCCTTTGACGATGTCAAGGTGGGTGCAGCTTACGGCCGGCAGCTGCCGCGCACCGACGCCGACCCCATCGAGGTGCACGCCCGTCTCTTCAACTACCCGCCGCGCTCGGAAACACGCACCTTCGAGAGCCGCTTGCAGATCGGCATCAAGGCCGCCTTTCTTTCCAATAGCTTCGCTGCCTACCGGCGCTTGGCCCTGGCCGAGGTGGGCGGCTTTCCTTCCGATGTCATCCTAGCGGAGGATTCCATCGCGGCCGCGCGGCTGCTCAAGGCTGGCTGGAAGGTCAGCTACCAAGCCGCAGCTACGGTCACGCACTCGCATACCCTCACCATGGGGCAGGAGTTCCGCCGCTACTTCGACACCGGCGCCCATCATGCACGCGAAAACTGGTTGCTCGACGAATTCGGCAAGGCAGGCAGCGAGGGCCGTCGCTTCTTATTCTCCGAGCTCCACTTCCTGCGCTCTACTGCCGTCACCTGGGTGCCCAAAGCCATGCTGCGCACCGTAAGCAAGTACCTCGCCTACCAGCTCGGCCAGCACGAGCAACAGCTGCCCGTGCGCCTTAAGCGCAGGCTCTCGACACGGCCGGACTTTTGGCAGCCCTAAGTAAATCCTAGGCGACTCCTAAGCGGCTCCGGTTGTGCCCGCTCAGGCTATCGCATCCGCGTGCGCCCACCGTCCGCGATGAAACAGGAATCCGCTGATCGCCACAGACACCGTTTGCCCGAAAAGAATGGCCAACAACACCCCTTCCACATGTAAGGCCGTATGCCGGGCCAGGTACCACGCCAGTGGAATCTCCAGCAGCCAAAAGCCGAACAGGTTGATGTACGTGGGCGTAGTGGTGTCGCCGGCCCCGTTAAAGGTCTGCAAAAACACAATGCCGAAGCTGAAGATCATGTTGCCATAGCTGAACATGCGCAGTGTCTGCACAGCACCCGCCCTTACCCCCGGATCTTTGGTGAACAGCCCCACAAAAAATGGTGCAAAGAGCACAAAGATCAAGCTAGCGCTGCCGAGAAAAAGCAAGTTCCAACATCCTGTCCGCAGCACCGAACTCCGGGCCCGGTCCACCATCTTCGCACCGAGATGCTGCCCCACCAGCGTCGCCGCCACGTTGCCCAAACCCATCGAGGGCATCACCACAAAGTTCACCACGCGCAGCCCAATCGTGTACGCCGCCACGGCGTTGGCGCCAAATAGGCTCACAATGCGCACCACTCCCAGCCAACTGCCCTGCTCTAGTAGAAACTGCAGCGCGCCCATGCTCGACACCTTGGCAAACTGCCACATCTCAGCCAAGTCAAGCCGCAGCGCTTGTCCGCGCAGGCACAGTTGGTGATCCCCCTTGACCAGCCTGTACCCCTGGTAGAGCACGCCAATGCCGCGCCCGATTAAAGTCGCCACCGCCGGCCCTGCTACGCCTAGCTTCGGAAACGGCCCCACCCCGAAGATCAGCAACGGGTCCAGCACAAGGTTGATCACATTGGCCGCGCACAGCAGCCGCATCGCAAACGCCGCATCGCCTGCCCCACGAAAGATCGCGTTATCGAGCGAAAGCATCACAATCACGCCCGAGGTGCTCAACGCGATGCGCGCATAGGTCGTACCCACATGCACCACTGCCGGCGTTCCGCCCAGCAACAGCAGCAGGTGCGGCGCGAGAAAATACAACGGCACGGCCATCACCAACGACGCCGCAAGGCCGACCATGATGGCCTGAAACGCATCCAGCGCCGCACGTTTTGGGTCGTCTTCGCCGATGCGCCGCGCCACAATCGCCGTGGCCGCCGCACTCAGCCCCGCACTCACCGCAAACACCAAGGTCAGCAGCGATTCGGTGAGCCCCACCGCCGCCACCGCGTCTGCCCCGAGGTGCGCTACCCAAAACAGGTCCACCACCGAAAATACCGACTCCAACGCCATCTCTAGCATCATGGGCAAGCCCAGCAGAAAAATGGCCCGGTTCAGGCTGCCTGAGGTGTAATCGGTTTTCGTGCCCGCGACCGCTTGCTTGAGCAAGGCAAAAAACGAATCGTCCTGCTCCTCTTCCCGCTCCTTTTCCTGCGCCGGTACGGCGGTCTTTTCCACAGTTGACGGCATCAGCCCTCCTTCTGGATGGATGCCGTCACGCAAGCGTCGCCGTCGCTAAAATCGGCTTACGCCAATTTGCTTTCTTGTTATCCAAGAACGTCGCATTTTCTTACATGCGATCATTCCATCCGTCGCGCAGCGCGCACAAAGCGCAGTGCCCGCGCACGGTTCGCGCCCTATTACGCTTATCGCGCCGCGGCCGACATCGAGGGCGGCGCCGCCTCCGGCGCACTGCCCCACGCCCGATTCGGCGTTGGCCCCATCACCAGCATCAGCCTGCCGCCAGCCGCAATATCGGCATGGCTGAACCACGGCTTATTCCACGGCTTGCCGTTCAGCGTCGCCGATTGGATATACATGTTCTCCGCCGAATTTTGCTGCGCCGTAATCGTCAGATCATGCCCGTTCCCCATGTGGATCGTCGCCTCATCGAAGATCGGACTGCCTAAAATGTAGTCTGGACTTGACGGGTCCACCGGATAAAATCCCATCGCACTCATTACATACCACGAGGCCGTCGAGCCCTGGTCGTCCATGCCCGGAAACGCCAGCCCGGTACGGTCGCTACCGTACATCTCCTTCAAGATCCGCCGCGTTAAGGCCTGCGTCTTCCACGGCTGCCCTGCCCAGTCGTAGAGGTAGGCCGCATGCTGGTCCGGCTGGTTGCCCTGCACGTATTCGCCCACCATGCCCGTGCAATCGCGGCAGATGCCCTTAGCCGTATACGGCGTTGCAAAGAAGGCATCCAGCTTGGCCGCAAACTTCTCGCGCCCGCCCAGCAGGTTCTCCAACCCCTGCACATCGTGCGGCACCAACCACAGCGTCGACCAGCCCGAAGCCTCCTTCATCATGAAGTTGTAGTACGGCTCGCCCGGATCAAACGGGGCAATCCACCGCCCGTCGGCCGTCTTGCCGCGTATGAATCCCGTGCCCGGATCGAACACATTCCGGTAGTTGCTGGCGCGTTTCATGAACATGGCCGCATCGTCATTCTTGCCCAGCTTCTTCGCATACAGAGCCATGGCGTGATCGTCCCAGCTGTACTCCAGCGTGGTCGCGGCGCCCGCGTTGCCGTCCGCATACGGCGGGCTTGGGTTGCCCGGCGGCACGATGTCCGAGATCCACCCCTGCTGCATGTACTCCGCCAGATGGCCGCGCGGCCCGGCCGGGTCCATTGCGTTCTTGCGCAGATACTCGTACGCTCCGACCCAGTCAAACTGGAGCCCGCGCTCCCAATCGCCCAGGTACATGAAGACCGCATTGTCGCCGTGAAACGAGGTCTCCATGAAGCCGCGCTCCCGCGCATCGTCGAGTTCGGAACGCAGAATGTCGACCTTGGTCTCGGGCTCCAGCAGCGTCAAGAGCACAATCTGGTTGCGCCCTGTGTCCCACAGCGGCACCTCGCCGTAGCGGTCATAGGCCGCCTGCTCCGTCGCCCCGCTGCGCCCCGTGAAGGGCTCGCCCTTGCGCGCCATTAGGTGCGGGCTGTACAGCGACTGGTATAGGCACGAGTAAAACAGCATTCGCTGCTTTTCCGTGCCGCCCTTCACCTCGATTGCGTTCAGCTTGGGTGCCCACGCCGCCTCGGCTTGCCGGTGCACCGCCTCGAAGTCCCACCCGGGCTGCTCGGTCCGCAACCGCGCCTCCGCCGCCTGGTAGCTCGGCCCCGAGGCCACCTTCACCAGCACCTGCTCGCCCTCGTGCGTACTGAAGCGCAGATAGGCGCCCGCAAAGTGGCCGCCCACGCTCCGGTCCCCCGGCATTACGTCGTCAAAGCCTACCAGCGGATCGCGCTCGCTCCTTGGCGGCGTTTGTTTGAACGTCCCAAAGCTGCCAAAGGGCTTAGAAAATTGCGCCACAAAGAACGTACGCCCATCCCGCGACCGGCCCCGCACCGCATCCGCGCCCACCACCTCCACCTCGCCCCCGCCGCGCCCGAGATCGAGCAGCACTTGGGCCTTGTCCGAGCGCGGAAACGTCAGCCGGAACACCCCCGTCCACGTCGTTGCCGACATCTCGACCTGGGTGTGAAAATCGTCCAGAAACACACTGTAGTACCCCGCCGAGGCCCGCTCTCGCGCCTTGTCGTACACCGACCCGCTGCGCTCCGGCGGCGGGGTCCAATCGCCCACCACCGGCATCAGGATCGGGCTATCCCCCGCTCCGGTTGAAAAGCCATACATCGTCCGGTTCGGGTAGAAGTACGGCGCGCGCACCCCCGCCTCGTAATTCACATCCAAGTTCGCGTTGATCGGCCCGATCTCGGTCGAACTGTGCGGCAGTCGCGCCGCCGGCGAGGTGAACCCCGAGTACAACTGCTCGCCCGGCGGCGGTGCGTTGCCGATCAGCTCTTGATCGTCCAAGGGCGCCGTCCCTACTAGCGCGTTCACGTAGTCGAGCGGGCGTTTCGACCCAGCGCCGCCCACGGCCTGCTGTGCGCCTAGCGGCGCCCACAGCGGCGTCAGCAGCCCACCCACCATGGCTGCCGCCGCCCAACCAACCCGTCCCATCGCCGCCCTCGTTCCTTGCCTCACGTTACTTCGTCCCTGCCTGCATCGTCGTGCCAGGCTCCGCTCCCTGCGCCGCCGGCGACGCGGATGATCCGTCCAGCGCCACCGTCACCTGACCGCCCGACGACACCGCGAACTTCGTCCCTTCTGCCGTTGGCGAAGGCAGCACGTCATACAGCGGTTGCGCTGGCTTGGCCTCGCTGCCCTCGTTCGCTACCGAGACCGCCAAGATCCGCACATTGTCGTTCTTTGGCAGCCGCAGCGTCTTTGCGCCCGCCGGCAGGTCGATCGGGTACGCAAACAGGTACGAGTAGCTGTATGGCACATTCTTGCCCGCCGCGTCGTGGTGGTGGCTCGCATACCAGGCCAGATCCGCACGCTTGATAAACGCCGGCTTCAGCCCGATCATGTCGCCGTAGTGGTCGTGGCTGGTGTCCTTGGAGCTCCACTGGCGGTCATACCATTGGCCCACAAAGCCGGTCCAGTCCTCCACATTCAGCTCCGTCGTGCGGCCGCCGGCCTCAAAGGCCGCCTTTTGATCGCCGTTCGCCGCAGCCGCCAGCACATACACGCGGTTGTACGCGCCCGCCGGCAATGCAAGCTGTTGCCCGTTGGCCACCAGGGCGTTGGGTGTTCCCGCCTTGGCCGGCGCCAACTGGAAGACGACATCGTTGAACCGCAGCTGCGCGGGCAGCATCTCCGCCGGCAGGCTATCGCCGTTGCCGCTGAAGCCGCCCTTGGCCGCCTCGCCTTGATTGGTCGCGGTCGCCAGGTCGTACTGCAGCGGCACCGGCGCCGACCGCACCGCCTCCACCGTCGCCGGCGCGGCGCCCAGCTTCAGCGCAAACGCCCGCGGCTGGTACGCCCCAAACGAGGTCACCAACTGCCCACCGGTCACCTGCGCGGTGCCCTCGAGCGGCTGCTCCTGCCCGTTGACCTCGCGCGCACTCGTCACCGCCGTCGGAAACGCCACATGCACATCGGTCTGCGGCTTGCCGTCCAGCTCCACCAGCCGCACAATCACCTCATCGCTCTCCTCGGCTTTTTTCATGCCTAGGATGCGAATGCGCGGGTTGCTCACCTTGACCAGCGAGAAGCTTTTGCCCAGCGTGCCCGCGTGCGGGGTCGCTGCAAACGCTAACAGCGGCTGATTTAACCGCTGACCTTGCCAGTCCGTTTGCCCGCTGCGCCAGTCGCCGCTGTGCCCCGCAAGCCCATACACAAACTCGTGGTGTCCGATATCTTGCGTGGCCTCGTCATGGTAGCCGCCCGCCACCCCCGGCGTCCGGATCAGCGTCAACCGCAGCGTGTGGTCATCCGGCTTGTCCGAGCCGTTCTTGGCATCGGTCAGCACCGTCGCGCCAAACATACCACTCGCATCGGTCAGGTCTATCCACTGGTGCGACGGGACCTCAAACTTTTTCGGCTCTGCCGTAGGCCGCCGAATCGTGCCGATGTCCCAGTTGTAGGTTGCCATCTCGTTCGAGGCCACCAGCGGAAAGGTCGCTTTCAGGTTGCGCTCGCGCGTAGTCCAATCGATCACATTGCCGAACTCCACCCGCTTACCCGCGTCGCCCGCCGAAAGCCGCACTGTCTGCACAAAGCGCGATCCCGCCGTCTCCCGCGTTACCTCGATGGCGACGCGCGCCGGCCCGTTCTCCACGATCCGCATCTTCGCCGCTCCCGACACATACTCTTTCGGCGCGGCCTGCTCCTGCGTCCAGTCCATGTTCCACGCCGGCCATTGCTCCGGGTTGTCATAGGAGAGCGCCAACCGCGCCGGCGCCCGCAGCAGCTCGCGGTTGGCCTGCTTGTCAAACACGCTGGCCACATCGCCCTGCGCATTCAACGTCACGCGATAGTAGGTGTTTTCGAGCGCGTTCTGCGTGACCCGCAGCTCAGAACCACGCGCTCCTCCACCGCCGCCGCCCGGCTGCACATGGTAGACCGCATAGCCTACTGAGGGCACGCTCGCCGCAAACAGCACTTTGCCGTTGGAAACCTGCGCGGGCACCTCCGCCCCGTCCGGCCCGGTCACCCGCACCGTCCCCGGCGTCTTGCCGCCAAAGTCCAGCGTCGCCTCCACAAGATCCTGCCGCGGGATGTTCAGCTGATTGAACACCACCACCGGCATGCCCTGCCCCGTGGTATCGAGCGCCTGCGAGACCGCGTCCGTGGCGCTCCGGAGCACATCGGCAAACTGGTTCATCGCGATCACATCGTCGTTCCACGCAAACTCATACGACTTGGGCGTGGCCGTGCCGGCCGCAAGGTCATGGAAGTGCGCGGCCATGGCCAACGTCCAAGCATCATTCAGCCGCTCCATTGGGTAGGTCCGACCACCCATCCACTGCGCCGCGATGGATGATTTTTCCGCCGCATCCGCCAGCCGCTCTTCGGTCCGGATCCACCGCTTCTGGTACGCCTGCGAGGTCAGCGAGCCGGCCGAGTGGTTGGTCAGCTCCATCTCACCCGTGTAGCGCGGCAGCTCCGCCGCCTCCGCCGGCGTGATCGCCTTGAACATCGCATCGGCGGTCGCGGAGACCACCCGCACCTGCCCTTGGCCCACCGGCACCACTGGGTAGTCCGGGTGCTTCTGTCCCCGGAAGTTGATCGCGCCCGCCGGCGGCAGGTCTACCGAGCCCTTGGTGACGATGGCCTCCAAACGCTTCACCGACTCTTCATCCGGCGCACCGCCGATATCGCCCGTGCCGTAGTAGTGGTAGTCGGTGAACACCCCGGTCACCTTGCCGTTGTTCATCACACGCGAAGCCCAATCCCCCTGGAAGCGACCTTCATGGCGGTCGGTATCCTCACGCTGCAGCCCGGCCTGCTCTTCGCGCAGCGCGATGTACTGCTGCACCACGGCCGGGTCCGGCGGTTGGCTTCCCGAACGGTATGCTTGGATCTTCGGCTCCAGCGCCGCCATCCGCTGCTTCACGTCCGCCAGCGCCGGCAGCGGTTGCGCCTCCGGCAAGGGCTTGCTCAGATCGGTGGTGATGTTGCCGTTATACGACCCAGGATTCACCGCCGCGAGCACCGTCTCGCCATCCGGCCCCACCCATACGCCCACGTTGAACGGCGTGCCCTCCGGCGTCTTTTCCAGCGACTCCGGCCCGCCGCCGTTAGCCGATGATCCCCAGCTCAACTTCTGCGTCGAGAATCCCTTCACGCCCGAATGCGCCAAAATGCTCGGCAACGACGCTGGAAAGCCGAAGCAGTCCGGCAGCATGTACTCCGCGCTCGCCTTGCCGAAGTTCTTGCGGAACCACTCATTGCCATACAAGATCTGCCGAATAATCGCCTCGGCATTGGGCGCGTTCACGTCGCCCTCCTCCATCGACGAACCCGCGGGGTACCATCGCCCCTGCTGCACATAGCCCGTCAGCCGCTGAAACTTGTCCGGGAAGTACTCCTTCATCAGCCGGTAGCGATTCGCTCCGCTGAAGTTGAATAGGTAGTGCGGATAGGTGTCGATCAGCCGGAAGTTGTCGTCCATCGTCTTGCGCAGGTACTCATCGATCACCTGCGGGTACTCCCAGCGCCATTCCGTATCCAAATGCGCATAGCCTACGGCATACAGCGTGGGCTGCTTGGTCAGGTCCGGCTGCGCTGCAGGGGAGGGCGCTGCGGTGGTTTCCGCCACACCCGCTCCGGCCAGGGCCGCCGATGCAAGAAAAGCCGACAAAAAACGTGCACGCGAGAAAGGCATCATTACTCTCCAGATCGAATCCGCAGCCCCAACCGTTTCACCGGAGATTGCTGCCCATCTCCGGTGCTCTTTTCGCAATGCCGGTACCGCCGCCAGCATACACAAACTTCGGCAAAGCACCTTGCACAGGCGCGCTGGTAACGATTCCACGGATGTGTCGCATTCTTCCCCGCCCAGGCATGTTCTGTCAAGACGCCCGCTCGCCAGCCCCCTCCTGCCCCTTTCCCAGCCCATCCGAAATCGCCCCTCCGCCTCAC
>CAXTTZ010000053.1:0-15401 GCA_964247325.1 uncultured Acidobacteriaceae bacterium
CCCAACCAGTAGATCTGCGCCGCCGCCAGCTCATCGGTCGCAAACTGCTCTGCGGGCGAGGAAAACCAAGGCCCTGCCTCCAGCGCTACCACGCGCAATCCCGCGGCCGCCAGCTTGGCCAGCACCGGCGCCCCGCCCGCGCCTGTACCAATCACCACCGCATCCACCTCGTCGTTCTCGGCAAAGCGCCGCATCCCCGGCCGCAGCCGCGCCAGCACGTTCTCCCCTAGCTCTGATTGCCGCATGCCAACCTTCCCCGCACCGTTCACCGTTCGAACTCCTCTCGCTGCCCTAGCTCGATCTGCGTAAATCCAAGATCATCGGCAAACCCCGTGTACCCCACGCGTTCCATCGTGCGCGGGTCGGCCATATAGAGCCGCGCACATAGCCCACGTACGTCTTCAAACCACGCCTCCATCTGCTCGCCCGTAAACGCCTTTGCGCCCTCTCCTACGTGCAACGCCCCAAGCACGCCTCGCCCCAACGCGCCCTTTGCCGCTGCCTCCAATAAGGCGTCCTGCTGTGCCGGAAACAAGCCCAAAAATTCCACCCCATGCGCCCGCCATGCCGCTGCGTCGAGCGAGCGCAGACCGCATCGCCAAGCTTCTGTGTCGGGCGGCAGCACCGCCGGCCGCCAGCCATCGCCCGGAGTTTCAGCCAGCAGCGCATCCACCCGCGCCGCCAGATCAAACCCTGCCCGCGGCACCACACGCTCCACCAAGGCCCGTAGCGTGCGAAGCTCCGCAGGGTTAAAGACCTGCACCTCGGCAGCCCACCGCTGCGCCGCGGCCAACCGTTCGGACATGACTGCGCGCGTCACCGGCGACGTCCGCTCGCCTTCCATCAAAGCCGCAAACGCCCGGCCGGGTGCGCGCTGGGGTGCCTGCAGCACGCATCCCGCCCCCGCCAGAAACTGTGTCACATACTCCACAAGCAGGCCGGGCCGCTCCAGTGGCCCCAAGTGACCCGCTCCCTCCATCTCGATGATCCGCCCCTGCCCCAGGTACGGTAGCATGTGCTCCCGTTGCGCCGGGGGTCCCAGCGCCGCGTCCTCCGTCCCTGCAAAGACCACCGCCGGCAGGTCCAATACGCTCACGAACCCGCTCCAGTCCTCCCTCGACCCATGCTCCATCCACATCCGAAACGCGGTCCGGTTCATCCGCAGCACATCTTCCACCGCGCGCCCGTGCACCTCAGCCGGCAAAGGCAGTACCCCCACGTTCTTCTCTACGAAGTTGGCCGCCCGCCGTCGATCCTCCGCCGGATTCCTTGTGCTTTCGCCTAACAACTCCAGTGATTCCCGCCGCTTTTGCTCTGTCATCGGCTCCGGCCCTGGCGGCGAAGGCGACACCAACACCAGCCCCCGCAATCCCTCCAATCCCGCCTCCCCGTCCAGCGCGCGCCGCGCTACGATGCCCGCCACGGCACCGCCCATCGAATGCCCCACTAGCACCCAGCCCTCCGCCGCCCTGCTCTCTGCCTGCAGTTCCCGCAGCGTTTCCACCACGGCCTCCGCCATGGCGGCCTTGCTGTACCCCGCCGCCCCGCATGCCTCGCCGAACCCCGGTAGATCCAGCGCTACGCACTCTACGCCACGCGCCGCCAGCTTCTGGTTTACCTCATGCCATGTCCGTGCGCTTCCACCCAGCCAATGCAACCAAACAAGCAGCGGTCCACTTTCACCTTCACGTACCCAAGGCAACATGGCTGGGTAGACGCGCCCTGCAGTGTTCTCTGCCGTACCGACCTGGAATCCGTTCCCGTGTCGCACACGTTTTGCCTTTCTTTTGCAACCGACGCCTCCTCCGAACAGCTCACTTCTTTGAGCCCTTGCACCAACATCACCCTTATCGCATGCGACACTGGTTCCCATCCATGCCGGACGCCCGCACCCAGCCCACGGTCCTCGTCCAACGTCTTCACCCTGCCGCGCAACTGCCGCGCTACGCCCACCTCGGCCCTTTTGGCGATTTGGCTGCCGATCTTTTCGCCGCGGAAGCGGTTACCCTCGCGCCCATCGGCCACCCCGGCGCCACCCGCGCGGTCAGCACCGGCCTCGCCTTTGAGCTACCGGAGACGCACGGCGCCCTCATTGAGGATCGCTCCGGCCTCGCCCTTCGTGGCCTCACTACTCTCGCCGGCGTGATCGACTCCGGCTACCGCGGCGAGCTGAAGGTCATTCTCACCAACTTGTCCCCGGAGCCCCAGCTGATTGCTCCCGGCCACCGTATCGCGCAACTGCGTGTGGTGGAGCGTATCCAGGCCGTTTTCGCCGAAACCGACACCCTCGCTGAAACACCACGCGCCGGCCGCGGCTTCGGCTCCACCGGCCTGTGATCCTAGTCCGCTATTCCCCACGGGAACACAAAACCAAATAAAATTAACCAGGTTTGCGGTTCAAATCAACGTAGCTGCCGCACCGTTTCGACAAACGTTGCACGCAATCGATCGCACATCGCTCTGTACCCGGTTCCACGTTCCACGCTCCACGCATGTTCGGCCCAAGGACGTTTCCATGAACGCTGCCACACCCCGCCTCACCCTTGCCACCAAAGCCCGTCCCTGGTCCGCCACCCCGCACACCCTCGAGCACCTCGGCCTTTGGCGCGAGCACACCAACCACACGGCGCTTGCCCCTGACCACGCCGCCCTCGAAACGGAGCTCGACACCCTTGCGGACCGCTTTCAAGCCGTGCTCGGGTCAACCTTCGGTCCCCCTTACACCCAGGCGCTTCCCGTTCTTTCGCCCCACGCCGGTGACGTCCTTTTGCTTATTACACAACATTCACTCGCCGGCCATGACGCTGAAGGCGCCACGGCGGACGAGGAGGCCTGGCGTCAACTTCTCCGGGAGGTGATCGACAGAAAGTTCGCTCGCTCCGTCCGTTTGTGCACCTCGGCCAACCTCCCCGAAAGCATTCGTGCTGTGCTGCTTGGCAAAGAACTCGGCTGCCGCCTCGACCTTCGCGCCCTCGCCGATGCCTTTACCGCCGCCACCTCGCCCACGGTCGCGCTGCTCGTTGTGTCCTCGAAGGCTCACATCGCCCTGGGCAATTTCATCAGCCGGTCGCACCGGTTTTGGGCCGAAGCGTTTGGCCGCACGCTGCCCCAACCCGGCCTCGAACTGCTCCGCTAAGCCACTCTTCAGATCCACCTCTGGCCTGCTTAGGAGGATTTTGCCCGCCGGCGCCGTGATGCCTTGGTCGCCCCTGGACACCAGCTCCGTCGCCGTGCTCCAATGGGCCTCGCCGCAATCCATCCCCTTGCTGAAGAGCCCGCCCGCATGAAGCCCCGCTTTTCTCTTGCTTTTGCCCTGCTCGTCTTTCTCCTGCTCAGCGCCCTTCCCCATGCCGCCCACGCTCAGCATCCTGTAGCCCCGGTCGACCCCCGCGCGTCAGCCTTTTTGACCCGCGTAGACGGCCGGCTGTACCAGCTCGGCAAACCCTTCCGCCTCGCCGGCGCCAATAACTATTACCCCATGTACGTTTCGCAGTTCATGGTCGATAACCTGCTCGAAACCGCCGCCGCACAAAATTTCAACGCCTTCCGTCTTTGGGCCTTTCTCGATATCGGCAACGCCGATGGCACCAACTCCGTTTCCGGCCCCGCCAATGGCGTTTACTTCCACTATTGGGACGGCTCCGAGCCCGCGTTTAACGATGGCGCTACCGGTCTGCAACACCTCGACTACGTCCTCTACCGCGCCGGGCAGCTCCATCTTAATGTCATCCTCCCCTTCGTGAATAACTACGACCAGTTCGGCGGCATGGACCAATACGTTCGCTGGGCCGGCGGCCAATTTCACGACCAGTTCTACACCGATCCCAACATCCGCCTTTGGTACAAGCAGTGGATCAGCCACCTGCTCAACCACACCAACATCTATAACGGCCTCCAATATAAAAACGACCCCACCATCGCCATTTGGGAGCTCGCGAACGAGGAGCGCTGCGCCGGCTACGGCGTTTACCCGCAATCGCCTAGCTGCACTACCGACACCCTCACCTCCTGGGCTGCCGACGTTAGCAGTTATATAAAGTCCATCGACCCCCAGCACCTGGTCTCCTCGGGCAGCGAAGGCTTCTACTGCACCGATCCCAACTCCTCCGACTTCACCCTTAACTGCAGCCAGGGCGTCGACTCCATCGCGCTTGCCAAGCTGCCTAGCATGGACGTGATCTCATATCACCTGTATCCCGATGCTTGGGGCAAGACGCCCGAGTGGGGAACGCAGTGGATCACACAGCACATCAAAGACGGGCATCAGCTGGACCGCATCGCCCTCGCGGGCGAGTGGGGGTTGCTGGACAAGAATCAGCGCAACTCGGTGTATAATGCTTGGGAAAACGCTGTACTCGACAACAACGGCGACGGCGCACTGTATTGGATCCTTTCCGGCCAGCAGGATAACGGTACCCTCTACCCCGACTACGATGGCTACACCGTAACCTGCCCCACCCCCGTCTGCGCGGCCTTTAGCCACTTCGCGCGCCGCATCCAGCTGCTCCCCACAAACAATGCCCCCATTGCCGACAACGACACCACGAAAACCGCTAACAGCACCCCAGTGTCGCTGAACGTCACCGGTAACGACATCACCTACAACGGCCTTGCGCTTGACGCCACCTCCGTGGACCTCGACCCCTCCACGCCCTACCAGCAAACCAACTTCACCAACGCCGCAGGCACCTGGAGCCTGAGCGCCGGCGGCAACGTTCGTTTCCAGCCCACCTCACCGTGCACCACCGGCGACATCGCTATTCCTTACACGGTGCGAGATCAGGCGGGCCGGCTTTCTAACCCCGCTACCATTACGATCACGGTCGGCGGCATCGCCGGCGAGCTTTACAACTTCGAGGACGGCCTCGATACGTGGAGCGCTGCCAGTTTCAGCCAAGGCGCCGGCACCGTCGCCCAAAGCACGAACGGCGCCACCAGCTGCACCCACAGCCTCGCGATTAACGCCACGGCCACCGGCGGCTGGTTCGGCCCCACCTACAATGCCGGACCCCTGCCGCTTTCCACCGCCGGCGTCACGGCTCTGCTGTTCGACATCACCACGACCACCGCGGGCACTTCGCAGTCCGTCGCCGTCCAGTTCGGCAGCGACTATCACTTCTGCAGCCTGCCCTTCACCTACCAAAATGCCAACACCTCTGCCACGCTCACGGCTAATCTCCAAACCCTAGCTACGCCCGCGAACTGCGGCGGCACCGCTCCGATCGACACCACGTCCATCAAAGGCCTTTACGTCTATTTCAACGGCAACGCGACCTCGTACCTGGACAACGTTCGCACGCAGTAACGCCTCCTTAAGCAGGCATTCCCTAAGATCGACGTGGTGGTTCAGCACGCATGTACAGGGCGTCCTAAGCGGGTGCCTTATACATGCGCAGCGAGGTGCCTGCGGGGCAGTCGAGCCGTTCTTTCCAAATCGGATCCAGCTCCTAAGTTTGCCTGAAAGGTCGATGAGCCCCCTTGCCGTCCTTCTTCACGGGGCAGAGACCGTCAGCGAACTTGCCTGTTTTCTCTCAAAGCGCCGGAAGGGCTTGTACCTGAGTTCAATCAACGAGACGATCCTGGTGCTTAGTGAACTATCGAGGGCCTGCTTCGAGGCTCAGGCTTTGGATGTGTGAGCTCCTTTAGCGGAAATGTTGCACCCGCCATCGCGAGCAGCGGCGTATGCTGTCGAGGCAGGAGGCGAGGTGTGTGACATCAAAGTGCCCACGTTGTAGCGGCACCACGCCCAAACCTACCCACAGCCCCATGCTGGACAGCAACCTACTCCTCGCAAGTTCCTACTTCGGTACAAAGGGCATGACAGCCTCTAGGAAGAGCTCTAGAAGCTCAGGTGCACTGAAAGCTGGACCTGCCGTGGCGTGCCGGTGCCGACTGGGCCGGTATTAGCTTCGGTTTCGATTTGCCCGAAGCTGCTGGGTGCCGAGTAGTCGGCCAAGGGACTGCCGTACTGGGCGCGGTTGAAGAGATTGAAGAGCTCCGCGCGGAGTTGCAGCTGCACGGCTTCCCTGAGCGGCAAGCGGCGGGCAAGGGCCATGTCGGCTTGCCATAGGCTTGGCGCCCGTAGGAGGTTGCGTGGAGCGTTGCCGTAGAGCCCGGCGGGCGTGGTCAAGGCAGCGCGGTTGATCCATTGGTGAATGCCCTGCCCGTTGTGCGGCGTAAGCGGCACACCAGGCACGAGATCCGGTCGCTGATTGAGGGTGTAGCCGGTCGCCACCGCGCTGCTGGAGCGGTCGAGGGTGATGTTGATGGGCAAGCCGGTACGGGCGCTCACGATGGTGGAAGCCTCCCAGTTGCCCAGCACGGCCGCGGCAAAACCGCCGCGGTTGCCAAAGGCCTGCCCGCGGCCGTACGGCAGTTGGTAGACCGTATCGCCGGAGAAGACGTGGCGCACGTCGAAGTCGCCGGAAGCGCGCTCGCAAGCGAAGCAGGCTGGATTTTGTGGGAAGTCGGAGTCGCCGCCGCCGGCAGCGTCTTGGTCAATCTCGTGCGCGTAGACGTAGTTGGCTTGGAAGAGCAGACCGTGGGTGAAGAAGCGGCGCAGGGTCATCGCGAGCGCCTGGTAGGAACTCGCGTTGTGGTTGCCACGCGTTTCCACCTGATTGAAGCCCGCATATGGCCGGATATGCGTGGCGGGATCGAGGAGGTTGGTGTATGAGGTGCGCAGCAGATAGGTGCCTTGGCTGCCGACATACGAGCCGGTGCCGACCCAGCCCTTGCCGAGATCCTGCTGCACGGAGACGCCCCACTCGCTCACGTAGGAGTCTTTGCGCAGGCGGTCGTCGTCGCGGGGCGAAACAATGCCCGGCGTGACGGAGAGAAACGGGGTGACGGGAAAACTTAAGGCGGGGATCGTGGCCTTGCTCAGAGAGTAGCGGGCGACCTCGTTGTTGATTGGCAGATTTTGATCGTCCAGCTGACCGTCGCCATGGTACAGGCCGAAGCCGGTGCGCAGCACGGTCTTGCCACGCCATCGGGCGGGCGCCCACGCCACCGAAAGCCGCGGATCCACATCGCCGTAGTTGGGCTGACCGAAGCTTGCGCCCGCGCCGCAGAAGCCGCCCGCGCCGCAGGTGGCAAAGTCGAAGGGGATGGCTTTGCCGTTGTGCTCGTGGAAGAGGTTGAAGAAGCTGTAGCGGACGCCGAGGTTCAAGGTGAGCTGGGGGCGCACGCGCCATTCGTCTTGCACAAAGCCGAAGACGGATGTCTTGCGCAGTCCGTTGATGGGCAGAGGCGCGGCGTAGTTGGCGGAGCTGACGCTATTAGCAAGCAACGCCGCAAAAGAGGGAAAGCTGACCATGCCGTTGGCGGTGTTGCCCTGGTTGAGCTGAATGCGCCGCACCTCGGCGCCGAACTTGACGGTGTGGTTGGCGTAGACGGAGGTGGCGTTGTCGATCCCAGAGAAGGAGTTACCGACACCGAGCTTGTATTGATTGTTGTTGAGCGTGGTGAAGCCGGAGACGGCGACGGCATAGGGCAGATTGAGGCCGCTGCGGTTGGTGGTGTACACATTGCCGCGGTTGAAGCCGAACTTCGCCTCGTTGACCCAATGCGCATTGAAGAGGTGCAAGGACTCGAGGACGCCATTGACCGGGCGCGAGGCGACTTGCTGACGATCGGCGGTAAAGGTGCCCGCACCGGCGAGTGGAAGCGAGCTCAGGGCGGCGTCGTAGTTGAAGCGTAGGTCCGCGGTGTCGTTGGCGGAAAAGCGATGATCGAGGCGCAGCATCGCACTGTCTTCGTGGTCGAGCTGCTTGCCTTCAGCGATGTAGTTGGGGGCTGCGGAGGCCGCGCCGGCGACCGTAGGCAAGGGGTACGCATGGAGGATGGGCGCAAGTGCGGGGCTGGCGGCGGCAAGCTGTGCGCGTTGCGCGAGACTGGGGACGTAGCCCGGCAGCGTTTGGCCGAGGGTCTGACGCAGGCCCTCGTAGGTGGTGAAGAAGAAGGTGCGATCGTGCACCAGAGGGCCGCCGAGGGTCGCACCGAACTGGTTCAAGCGAAAGGGCGGCTTGGAGGGATTTAGGAAGTCAATGGGCTCACGGGCGTCGAGCTTGTCGTTGCGCAGAAACTCAAAGGCATTGGCATGGAAGAGGTTTTCGCCCCCACGGGAGACCACAGCGACTTGCCCACCAGGCGTCGAGCCCTGCTCGGCGGTGAACAGTGCGGTATTGACGCGGAACTCTTGGATGGATTCAGTGGGAATCGCGAGCCGCACGAAGGGCTGTTGCGCTTGGTTGACGATGTTGGTTGCGTCGACGCCGTCGTAGGTAAAATTGTTATCGTCCAGCCCACGGCCGGCAAAGCGAAGGCTGCGTTGATTGCTGCCGCCGGTGTCGACAGCGCCCGGCGCGAGCGCCGTGAGCGTGGACCAGTTGCGGCCGTTAAGCGGCAGCTGCTCGATCTGCTTGTGCTCGATGCGCGCGCCGAGTGCGTCGCTGTTCTCGTTGACCTCCGTGGTTTCCTCGTTGACGTGCACCTGCTCGACGCCGCCAGCGACCGGGAGTGTCGGGTTCAGCGTGCGGGTTTGCCCCACGGTTTGCAGCACGTTTTCGACGACGAGCGGAGCGAAGCCCGGGTGGTCAAAGCGCAAGGTGTAGCGCCCCACGGGCAGTTCGGGCAGAGCGAAGGCGCCCTGCCGCGAGGAAATGCCTTCGCGGCGAAGTCCGGTGCTGTTTTCCGTTGCGGTGATGTGCACCGCGGGCAGCTGGCGGCCCGTGGGATCGAGCACGGTGCCGGTCAAGGCCGAGCGGTCCACCTGTGCGGCTGCAGGGCCGGCCCAAGAGCCGAGCAAGAGAAGGGCGGTGCACAGCAGCCACAGCGCAGGCTGAAGCCTGGAACGCATATCGATCTCCGGATGCATTTTTGGTGTGCCAAGGAAGCAGTGGGCGGCAGAAAACTGCCGCCCATTGAGTTAGTGGGCGCGGCTTATAGCGATTTACCTTTAGGTGTAGTCCTAGCTCGGCGTAAACAGCAGATTCCCTTCGGGAATGACAACCAGAAAAGTAAAGCAGGGACTACACCTGTAGGGGAAAACCCTAGCGGCCACCGCCCGAGGCAGCCGTGTTTGGGGTCACCGACTTGCGTTCCGTGCGGCTCTGCAAGGTTTGCGCTTGCTTTGCTTGCGCGGCGTGGTAGGAGGCCAGCAGAGCTGCCCGGTTTGTACGCAGATCGGCGCCGCTGCGGAAGGAGGGATAGGTTTTGTTATCCATGACGCCGGTCCAGACGACGCGGTTGAACTTGGCGCTGTCGAGATGATCTTCGACGGAAAAGTCCATGCCGCGTGTTTGCTGGGCCCACCATGCGCCGTCATGCAGCGGAAGGAGCGCAACCTCGGTCGGGTTGAAGGCCGTAGGGGGAATGGGCAGGGTGGTGTTGATGAGGTAAGGCGAAGCCTCGGCGTTATAGGTCCAGTTGGCGGGCCGGCTAATGTCGAAGGCGTTAGCCATGGGCACGGCGTTGGCATCGTTAAGGTTGAGCGGCGTGATGCCAAGAATCTGCTCCATGGTGGCGAACATATTGACGGTGTTGTAGCGTGTGGAATCAACAAAATTGCGCTTCACATACGGCCCCACGATGAAGGCTGTGCTGCGGTGTGCGTCGACGTGATCGCCGCCGTCTTGCGCGTCATCCTCGATGACAAAGATGAGCGTGTTGTTCTTGTAGGGGCTGTTGGCGACGGCTTGCACGACGGAGCCGACCGCGAAGTCATTGTCGGCGATCTGCAGTTCCGGGGTGTTGACGCCGTTGATGGCGGTGCCGAAGTTGCCGAAGTGATCGTGCATCAGGCGTACCAGCGAAAGATTCGGCAGGTTGCCGTTGCTCACGTAGCCGTTGAACTCGCGCTGCCACTCGGTAAAGCGGTAGTAGTCTGGGAAGCTGTTGTCGAAGCCGCGGAAGTAGGGGTCGGTGTATTGGCTAAGGACCGTGTTGGTGGAGTAGGCCACCTGCAGGTTGTCGGCGAAGGCGTTGGGGTCTTCGGGGATGTTGAGCGAGGGCACCGACGTGAGGTTGTAGCGCACGAGGTCGAGGAACATGCCATAATCGCGCACCGTGAGACCGGCCTTGAGCGCGCCGTTCCACAGGTAGCCTTGGCCCTGGTTGCCTTCCTCATCGTCCGGAGCGGCCACATTGGCGTTGCCGGGCAGTACATCGGGATCAGCACTGGTGAGTGGGTTGGCGGTGTTGCGCGCTGGGATACTGCCGATGCCGACGTTGAGGTTGCGATTGGTGCCTTCGGAGTCGTTATTGAGACCGCGTCCGGCGTAGTTGACCGGGATCTCCTTTTCGATGACGTCGGTGGTGCGGGCGGAGGTGGACCACGGCCAACCGTCGCCGCTTACGTCGGAGACGTCGTAGAAATTATCGAAGTCGACGAAGCTGCTAGCGAAGTTGTGGAAGTTCGGGGTATTAACGCGTGGAAATTGGGTGATTGTTGGATCGCCGTTGCCCACGGGGAGGTCGCCGAGGACCTGATCGTAGGTGCGGTTTTCTTTGATGATGTAGATGACGTGCTTGATGTTGTTGTGCAGAAAGCTCATCACGTTTTGCTGCTGAGCCGTGAGTTGGCGGCCGAGATGATCGTTAGTGACGACTTGCGTCGTAAGCGTGCTGAGCTCGGCGGCTGTGGGCACGGGCAGGGTTTGGAAGCCGGCTTTGGTGATCTGCCAGATGTAGGTATTGGAAGCGTCACAGGCGCTGCTTTGCGAGTCGTCGCAGTACTGCGGGTTGGGTCCCGTCGCGCTTTTGCCGTTGACGATGTAGAGCATCTTGTTGTCGGCGCTGACGCTTACCGAATTGGGGTAGAAGCCTGTGGGGATGAGGCCGGCGAAGCTGCTGGAGCCGAGGGTGCCGACGTTGAAGACGGCGACCGCGTTTAGGCCGCCGGCGGTGATGTAGAGCGTCTTCTCATCGGGCGAAAGCGTGACGCTGTTGGGATTGGAGCCGAGGAAGTGACCGCCGTTGCTGCTGCCGCTGAAGACGGCAGGCGGTTGAATCTGATCGACGATCTGGTTGTTGTTGGTGTCGATGACCACGACGGCGCTGCTGCTGTTGTCCATGGCGACGTAGAGCAGATTTTGTGCCTTATTGAGCACCATTTTGTTGGGCTGGCCTGGGACCGGAATGCGCGTCACAACACCGCGTTGATTGAGGGCAATGATCTGCCGGTCGCGGATGCTGGAGACGTAGGCCGTACCGCTACCGTCGCCTTTGATCTGTACCCAGAACGGGTAGGAGCCGCCCGAGGTGCCGGAGGCGCCGGTGCCATCCTTGCCGGGGCGAAGGTCGTACTCGGCTGCTTTGATCCAGGTGGCGCCGCTCTTAGAGAGCACGCTGACGGAGTCGTTTTCGTAGTTGGCCACCACTGCTTGCAAACCGTCGCGGGTGACGGCGATGCCGGCCGCGGCGGGCGCTGTAGCGATGCCGAGCCCACCCGCGCTGATCGGGCCGGTGGACTTGTGACCGAGGGCAACGGGCGAGGCGGGCTCTTCGGTCCAGGTGCCGTTCACGGCCGAGTAGATGTGGACGTTGTCGCTTTTGCCGCCGGAGACGAAGAACTCTGCTCCGGTCGGCCCCCAGGTGATGCCGTTGTAGGTGTTGGGCACCGAGATGGTTTGCTTCTGGATGGCCTTGCCGGTGGAGATGTCGAAGACAAAGATCCATTCGGTGGAGTCGGTCGGGTTGGCGTTGCCGGCGTTGGTGCCGGTGGTGAAGTTGAAGAGGTTATAACCGCTGGTGAGCACGAGCAGCGTTTTGCCGTCAGGGCTGATTGTGGTGCTGACGGCTTGACCCACGGTGTAGCTCGGGTTGTCGGCGAGACCGGGATTCAGCGGCTCGAAGCTGGCGCCCCGGGGAGCGAGCGGCGTGATGCGCTGGTTGGTGCTGAGGATTTGAGGTTGGCCCGTGTTGATGCCGTTTTGCGCCGGGGACGAAGGGACCAGAACACAGGCACTGGCGAGGCTGGCCGTGGCGAAGGTGCGAAGTTTGGTGAGGGGCATGAGGATCTCTCCTGAACGGTGGCGCTTTGAGATTGAGGTTGAGCTTGACTTTGGGTTGGCGTGGAGGGCGAGTGGATCAGGTTCGCTGGCGAAAGCGGGGATTAAGAGACCCCGAACGGTTTTGCAAGAGCACGGAGGCGCGGCCTCGGTAAGCGCGACTCACACCGAGGTGGGATTGTAGTTGGCGAGCGATCCGAGTACGGTACAAGGCTCACTTTCGCACCAGGGCATGAGTTGTTTGCTAACGGATGTTGAAAATCTAGTGAATAGGAATGGAAGGTATGGCAGCGAAGAAGTGCGTGACGACGGCGTCCTGGATAGCACCCGTGAGGGATTATGTGTAGATGTGAGTGGAGCGCTATCAGGTTTTGCAACTCTGGAGACGAAGATTCATCTAAACTGTAGCCGCTCACGGGAATGCGGCGAGGAGTTGAGAGATATGGCGATCAAGTGGGACAAGCTGACGGTGAAGTCGGCAGAGGCGGTGCAGGCAGCGGTGGGGATGGCCGGGGAGAATGGCAATCCGGAGACGCTGCCGGTGCACCTGATGGCGGCGCTGCTGGAAGATAAAGAGGGCGTGGTGCTGCCGGTGCTGGAGAAGGTGGGCGTGCCGGTGCAGCAGCTGCTGGCGCAGATCAACAGCGCCATGGGGCGGCTGCCGAAGGTGCAGGGGGCGTCGCAGCAGCCGGGGCTGAGCCAGGCGCTGGCGAAGGTGCTGGATCAGGCGTTCAAGGAAGCGGAGAATTTCAAAGACGAGTATGTGTCGACCGAGCACCTGCTGCTGGCGCTGGCGGCGCAGCGGGGCGAACCGGTGGCGCAGGCGCTGGCGGGGTTTGGTGCCGAGTACAACGCGATTTTGAAGGCGCTGCAAGCGGTGCGTGGATCGCAGCGGGTGACGGATCAGAACCCTGAGGGTAAGTTCCAGGCGTTGGCCAAGTATGCGAAGGACCTGACGGAGCTGGCGCGGCGCGGGAAGTTGGACCCGGTGATTGGGCGCGATGAGGAGATCCGGCGTGTGGTGCAGGTGCTGAGCCGGCGGACGAAGAATAACCCGGTGCTGATCGGTGAGCCGGGTGTGGGTAAGACGGCCATTGTGGAAGGGCTGGCGCGGCGAATCTTTCAGGGTGATGTGCCGGAGATTTTGCGCGACAAGCGGGTCATCTCGCTCGATTTGGGATCGATGCTTGCCGGAGCGAAGTTTCGGGGCGAGTTTGAGGACCGGCTGAAGGCGGTGCTGAAGGAGATTGAGGAGTCGAACGGGCAGATCATTTTGTTCATCGACGAATTGCACACGCTGGTGGGCGCGGGCGCGGCGGAGGGGGCCATTGATGCCTCGAACATGCTGAAGCCGGCGCTGGCCCGTGGCGAGCTGCGGGCCATTGGCGCGACGACGCTGAACGAGTACCGGAAGTACATCGAGAAGGACGCGGCGCTGGAGCGGCGGTTCCAGATTGTGTTTGTCGGCGAGCCGAATGTGGAAGACACGATTGCGATTCTGCGCGGGTTACGCGAGCGCTATGAGACGCACCACAAGGTGCGGATTAAGGACTCGGCGATTGTGGCGGCGGCGGAGCTTTCACATCGCTACATCTCGGACCGGTTCCTGCCGGATAAGGCGATTGACTTGGTGGATGAGGCAGCGGCAGCGCTGGCGATTCAGATTGGGTCGGTGCCGGTGGAGATCGACGATTTGGAGCGGCGAGCGACGTCGCTGGAGATTGAGAAGGCGGCCCTGAGCCGGGAAAATGATCCGAACTCGCGGGAGCGGTTGATCGAGGTCGAGCGCGAGCTGGCCGAGGTGCAGGAACAGGCGGCTGGGTTGCGGGCGCGGTGGCAGAAGGAGCGTGGAGCCATCGGCGAGATTGCGGCGCTGAAGGAAAAGTTGGAGGCGCTGCGGTTCCAGATGCAAGAGGCAACGCGCAAGGGGGATTTGCAACGTGCGGCGGAGCTGCAGTACGGGGAGATTCCAGCGGCGGAGCGGCAGCTGCGGGAGTTGACTGAGGTGCAAGATGAGGCTGTGGCCGCGGATAAAACGCAGATTCCCTTCGGGAATGACAACCAAAAAGGTGTGCCAAGCCGGCTTTTGAAAGAAGAGGTGGATGAGGAGGATGTGGCGAAGATTGTGTCCAAGTGGACCGGCATTCCTGTGAGCAAGATGCTTGAGGGTGAGGTGCAGAAGCTGACGGAGATGGAGTCGCGGCTGCGGCAGCGCGTGGTGGGCCAGGATGAGGCGCTGGTGGTGGTGGCAAATGCGATCCGGCGGTCGAGGGCGGGCTTGAGCGACCCGAAGCGGCCGATTGGGAGTTTTATCTTCCTGGGGCCGACGGGTGTGGGTAAGACGGAGACGGCGCGGGCGTTGGCGGAGTTTTTGTTTGACGACGAGCAGGCCATGGTGCGGATCGATATGAGCGAGTACATGGAAAAACATGCCGTGGCTCGGCTGATCGGGGCGCCTCCGGGATATGTCGGGTTCGATGAGGGTGGGCAGCTGACGGAAGCGGTGCGCCGGCGGCCGTATGCCGTGGTGCTGTTTGATGAGATTGAGAAGGCCCATCCGGATGTATTTAACGTGCTGCTGCAGGTGCTGGATGACGGGCGGTTGACGGATTCCAAGGGCAGGACAGTGGACTTCAAAAACACGGTGCTGATTATGACCTCGAATCTGGGCGCGGCGCAGTTGACGACGGCGTGGGCCGAGGGCGAGGAGGGCTTTGGCGAGGCGAAGGAGAGGGTACTGAGCGAGCTGCGGAAGCAGTTTCGGCCGGAGTTCTTGAACCGCATCGACGATATTGTGGTCTTCCATCCGCTAGGCGAGGCGCAGTTGACGCATATTGTGGATCTGCGGCTGGATGATCTACGGAAGCTGCTGCGGGATCGGCACATCACGCTGGAGCTGACCGAGGCGGCGAAGGAGGCGATCTTCCACGCAGGGTACGACCGGGCGTATGGGGCGCGACCGCTGAAGCGGGCGATCCAGCGCATGGTGCAGGACCCGCTGGCGATGCGGATTCTGGACGGGCGCGTGCTGCATGGCGACCGGGTGGTGGTGGACGTGGACGGCTTGGGCGGTCTGCAGTTTGCCACGCCGGATCGGCGGGAGGTCGGACAGGCTGAGGTGGTTGTGGCTTGAGGTGGGGTGTGGTGGGGCCGGAGCGCTTGCGCTTCGGCCCTTTTTGTTTGACCTGCTCGCGTGCCGCGTCGCTAAGAAAAGCAGGTCTCTCCACTACGCTCCACTCCAGCCAGCAAGCTGGCCGGGGACCCCGGTTTTCGCTCCGGTCGAGATGACAGAGGTTGGGGTGGGGCGGGGAGAAGCAGGTTCCTTTCGGGAATGACAAGCAAAGGGCCGAAGGATGGAGCTAGGCGGAGCGTAACACGAAGGTTGTAGAC